>JBCDGW010000050.1:0-22751 GCA_038750765.1 Pseudomonadota bacterium
CGAGCGGGCAGTTTCGCTTGGATCTCGCCTCAGCTAGCCGCGCAGGGCCACGCGGCCGCGTCAGGGTCGATGGTGGGATAGCGCATCTCGACACCGGGAACGATGCCCAGAGGCGCGGCTAACCCGCCATTGATCTCGACGACATACTGGGTGTCTGCCGGTCCCAAGATCGAGGTCTCATCCAACGGGATCGCGTTTTCATGCACCTTGGTGACGACGCCGTCGGCGCGGATGAATATCATGTCGAGCGGGATCAGCGTGTTTTTCATCCAAAATGAGACGCGGCGCGGCTCGGGATAGATGAAGATCATTCCGGCAGAGCGCGGCATGCTTTCGCGGTGCATCAACCCAAGGGTGATCTCGGGCCATTCATCGGCCACCTCTACCGTAAAGCGGGCTTTTGCCGCGGCAGCGCCGGCGTCGCGAAACTCAACACTGGTGTCAGAACAGGCGGCGAGAAGCGGGATCGCGCTGGTAATCAGGGCGGCGAGCGCCCACGCGCAAAGGCGTATCACTCTTGAGCGCGCAGCGCGGTGTCCCAGGCAGCGACCTGAGCAGCCATGCGGCCCCGCTGTCCTTCGACGACGCGTAGCGCCACGGCCTCACCCGCTTGTAGCTCGGCAAGACCCGACCGGCGCAATACTTCGATATGGACAAATATGTCTTCAGGTTTGCCAAAGATATTGGCAAAACCAAAGCCCTTTGCTTTGTCGAACCACTTCACCCGGGCTGGCTGCCACGGCAAAATGGTTAGAGAAGGATCTTCGACATCGGCGGGAAGTTCTGCCAACGGCGCGGTAGGCATGTCGCGCGGTGGATCGATGCGAAGCACCTCCACCGCCTGCACCCCGCGGGGCGTCTCTTGCACTGTCAGTGCGATATGGGACCCATCCGCAACTGAGCTTTGGCCAAAATTCCGTAAAACGTTCGCGTGCAAAAGGATATCGGGGCCGCCTCCATCGGGGACGACAAACCCAAAGCCCTTAGCCGGGTCGAACCATTTAACTTGACCTTCCATCGTGTCGAAACTGTGATTACCGTCGGTCATTCTACGCCCTGAGAACCCCTTAGACCTATCCCCACAGGTCACCGTCATCGTGTCACAATTCTATTGTGCTACACCATCCCTAAATATCGAAATCCTGCGTCCTGTGGCAGAATTCGCATGACTTTACGGATTAAGGCGCTCAATTTGCCACGCTTCTGCCACAGTTGGGCGGCGCCAGACGAAGCGATCATGCAACCTAAAGGCGCCATCGGCCCAAAATTCGATCTCCAATGGCCGTATTCGGATGCCGCCCCAGAACGGTGGACGCGCGGGATTTTCGCCATGGGCAGCCTCGGCCTCGCGCACCGCATGCATCAGCGCATCGCGGCTTTCGAGCGGCCGCGATTGGACCGAGGCCCAGGCGCCGATCCGCGATTGCAACGCGCGCTGCTGATAATAGCTGTCGGCCATGGCGCTATCCTCACGCTCGGTCAGCCCGCGCACGCGGATCTGGCGCTTAAGCGATTTCCAGTGGATCACGAAGGCCGCCTGCCCCGCGGTTTCGATCTCGCGTCCCTTGACGCTCTCGTAATTGGTGAAGAACACGAAGGCGTCGTCCTCGATAAAGCGCATCAACACGACGCGCACATTTGGCAGCCCGTTCGCATCGACGCTAGCGAAAGCCGCTGCATCGGGGTCGTTTACCTCGCTCTCACGCGCCTCATCCATCCAGGTCCGCGCCAAGAAAAACGGGTCGTCCCCGGCGAATATGCCCTCGCGCACAACGTCGCTTGCAATCCCACTGCCCATCGCACCGGCTCCCGTACACTTGATGCTGAGGGTGCAATATCCTAAAGCAGCCGCCAAACAAAAGACCGAGGGGCGCGCGCGATGGAAAAGATCATGGCAGGCAAACGCGGGCTGATCATGGGCCTTGCCAATGACAAGTCCATCGCCTGGGGGATTGCCAAATCGCTGGCCGATGCAGGCGCCGCACTCGCCTTCTCGTACCAAGGTGACGCGTTGAAAAAGCGTGTTGATCCGTTGGCGGCGCAGCTGGGATCGGATGTGGTGCTGCCCTGTGATGTGGCCGATGAGGCAAGCGTCGACGCGCTGTTCGCAGCACTCGGCGACCGCTGGGGCAGCCTTGATTTTGTGGTTCACGCCATCGGCTTTTCCGACAAAACCGAATTGCGCGGGCGCTATGTCGACACCAGCCGCGCCAACTTTCAAATGACGATGGATATCTCGGTGTTCTCGTTCACTGCGGTGGCCAAGCGCGCCGCGGCGATGATGCCCGAGGGCGGCGCGCTTTTGACACTCACTTATTACGGCGCCGAGCGGGTGATGCCGCATTATAATGTGATGGGTGTCGCCAAAGCAGCCTTAGAGGCCAGCGTGCGGTACCTGGCCGAGGATCTGGGCAAGGACAGCATTCGCGTGAATGCCATTTCCGCCGGACCGATAAAAACGCTTGCGGCTTCCGGCATCGGTGACTTCCGCTACATTATGAAGTGGAATGAGTACAACTCACCGCTGCGGCGCAATGTGTCGATCGATGATGTGGGTAAGTCGGCGCTGTATCTTCTGTCAGATCTCGGGTCAGGCGTGACCGGCGAGACGCACCATGTCGACGCGGGATACCATGTGGTTGGGATGAAGGCGGTAGACGCGCCCGACATCGCCAAGGGCTAGCGGGGCTTGACGCGCAACCACGCCATCCGGCCCGACCAAGCCCTGACCCCGGGCGTGGCAGCCTCGTGGCCCCGCGCCACCAAAATCCAGCGAACGCGCACCGCAAGATGACATTTGGAGGCCTCAATGACTGACCAACTGCCCCATGAGAAAGGCTTCCACGTCTCGTGGGATCAGATCCACCGCGATAGTCGCGCGCTGGCGTGGCGGCTCGATGGCAAAGGGCCCAATAACGGCTCATGGCAGGCAGTGGTGGCGATTACGCGGGGCGGTATGGCACCTGCGATGATCGTCAGCCGCGAGCTTGATATCCGCGTTGTCGATACGATCAGCGTCAAAAGCTATGACCATCAGACCCAGACCGACGCGGTTGTGCTCAAGCCGCCAGAGACCGCGATGATGGGCGATGGCCACGGCGTGCTGGTGATCGACGACCTGGTGGATTCGGGCAAAACTCTCGATCTGGTGCGCAAGCTTTACCCCCGCGCTCATTATGCGACGGTCTACGCCAAACCGATGGGCGAGCCGATGGTGGACACCTTCATCACCGGCGTGAGCCAAGACACCTGGATCTTCTTCCCCTGGGATATGGCGCTGCAATATGTCGAGCCCTATCGGGGCCGCGACTAGGCTTTTCGCCAAATTGTGAGCCGGTTTTAAGGCGTTGACTGTGCGTCGCGGCGCTGCGGCCCTTGCTCCGCCCTGTACCGGGCAGTAGACACCCGGGAAGCGTTTCTTAGAGGGATGGATCGGCACACGATGGCGAAGAAACGAAACTCTGCGTCGCAGGCAGCCGTCTGGGTGCTTTTGGGCCTGTTGATTGTGGCGCTGATGGGGTTTGGCGCCACCAGCTTTGTCGGCAATAACAGCGCCGTTGCGTCGGTTGGTGATCGCGAAATCACGATCCAAGATTACCAAAACGCCCTGCAGGCGCAGCTTGGTCAGTTTGCGCGCCAATTCGGCGGCACCGTGCCACCGATGTTGTTGCCGCTGGTGCAGCAGCAAGCGATGCAGCAGCTGATCTCGGTGGCGGCCATGGAGAATGAGGCCGAGATGGCGGGGATCTCGGCTGGCGACGACAATGTGCGCGACGAACTTTTGACGATCCCTAATTTTCAAGGTGTCGATGGCGAGTTTGACCGCGAGGGATACGCGTTTGAGCTGCGCCGCGCTAATCTCAGCGAGACCGAGTTTGAAACCCAATTGCGCGCTGATATCTCGCGTCGGCTGTTGACCAATGCGGTGACCAGCGGGGCGCAGACGCCCGATGCGCTGGCCGAGGCGTTGTTGCTCTATGCCAATGAGGCCCGCGCGATCACCTGGACAGTGCTGGCCGAGGCCGATTTGGAGACCCCGATCGACGACCCTAGCGACGAGGAATTAACCGCCTTTTGGGAAGACAACCCCGACACGTTCATGCTGCCGCAAACACGGCGGATCACCTATGCCTGGCTGACGCCGGAAATGGTTGCCGAGACCATCGAGGCCACCGACGAGGATTTGCAGGCGCTCTATGAGGAGAGCAGCGCGCTTTACAATCAGCCCGAGCGGCGGTTGCTGGAGCGGCTCGTTTTCAGCAGCCAAGAAGAGGCGGAGGCGGCCGCTGCGGCGATTGAGGCGGAGGAGCAGAGCTTTGACGACGTCGTGGCCTCGCGCGATCTCACCCTGGCCGACATCGATTTGGGCGACGTGGCACGCGACGCGCTCGGCGATTTGGGCGAGGCAATTTTCGCGATGGAGGGGCCCGGCGTCATTGGCCCGCTGGAAACCGATCTGGGCCCAGCGCTTTTTCGGATGAACGGCATCCTGCCCGCCCAAAGCGTGAGTTTTGACGAAGCGCGCCCTGAATTGCTGGCCGCGTTCCGGGCGGAGGCGGCTGAGAATGCGGTGTCCAGCCGGATTGAGGAAGCCGATGACCTTCTCGCAGGCGGCGCCACAATCGAAGACCTGGCTGACGGAACCGAATTGGAATTGGGCCAAATCGATTACGTTCAGGGCTCCGCCGAGGCGATTGCCGCCCTGCCGGAGTTTCGCCAGGCGGCATTGTCGGCCGAGGAAGGCGATTTCCCCGAGATCTTGCTCGCCAATAACGGCACGATCTTCGCCCTGCGCCTCGATGAGGTGATCGAACCGCGGGTGGAGCCGTTCGAGGAGGCGCGCGAGGCGGTCGAGACCGATTGGCGCCGCGTCGCCACGGTTGCCGCCTTGGTCGAGCAGGCTGAGGGCGTTGTCGAGGAGGTACGCAACCTGCCGATGCCGGACCAAGCCGCGCTGGAGGAGATGATCGACCCGCTGCAATTGCTGCCCGGGTCCGAAGATGACGAGGCCGACGCGGCAGACGCAGAAGAGAGCACCCCCGACGCCGATGAGCGGTTTCAAACGGAGACCGGGCTGGTGCGGACCGATACCTTGCCTGATACGCCGACCGGCTTCGTGGAAACGATCTACGAAATGGAGGCTGGGGACGTGCGCATCGTAGAGGGGGCAACGGCGGCTTACATTGTGCGCCTCGATGCTGTAACCGCGCCCGACCTTAGCGAGGGTGACGGCGCCGAGGATCTTGAGACCCTGCAAACCCAGCTTTCCGCCAGCGTCGGCCTCGATATCCTACAGGCCTTCGCCACCGCGGTGCAGAACGACGCGGGCATTACCATCAACGAGGCCGCGCGCAATGCCGTGCATACCGGGCTTGGCGGCCACGGCGGCATGTGATGGCGGGCCTCACGCCCTCCTTCGAGGAATTCGCCACTCGGTTTGACGCGGGCGAAAACCAGGTCGTCTACACCCGTCTCGCCGCTGATCTCGACACGCCAGTTTCGCTGATGCTGAAACTGACCGAGGCGCGCACCGATAGCTTTATCCTTGAATCGGTGACCGGCGGCGAGGTGCGCGGCCGCTATTCAATCATCGGGATGAAGCCAGATCTGGTGTGGCGATGTCATGGCACCGAGGCGCAGATCAACCGCGATGCCCGGTTCGATGCCGAGGCCTTCCATCCGATGGATGACGAGCCGCTGACTGCGTTGCGCAGCGTCATCGAGGAGAGCCGGATCGCCCTGCCCGATGATCTGCCCGCCGCCTCTGCCGGGCTGTTTGGCTATCTGGGCTACGACATGATCCGCTTGGTCGAGCATCTGCCCAACATCAATCCCGATCCGCTGGGCCTGCCCGATGCGGTATTGATGCGGCCTTCGGTGATCGCGGTGCTCGACGGCGTCAAGGGCGAGGTCACGGTGGTGTCCCCCGCCTGGGTGCAATCCGGGCTGTCGGCACGCGCGGCTTTTGCTCAAGCCGCCGAGCGGGTGATGGATGCGGTGCGCGATCTTGAACGGGTACCCGCCGATAGCCGCCGCGATCTGGGCGAGGCCGCTGAGATCACCACCATGACGTCCAATTTCGCCCACAGCGATTATCTGGCTGCGGTTGAGAAAGCGAAGGACTACATCCGCGCGGGCGATATCTTTCAGGTGGTGCCGTCACAGCGTTGGCGCCAAGACTTCACGCTGCCGCCCTTCGCGCTTTACCGCTCGTTGCGGCGCACCAATCCGTCACCGTTTATGTTCTTCTTCAATTTCGGCGGCTTTCAGGTGATCGGCGCCAGCCCCGAGATCTTGGTGCGGGTCTTCGACAATGAGGTCACGATCCGCCCGATCGCCGGCACCAGGCCCCGTGGCGCTACCCCTGAGGCGGACCGTGCCTTTGAAGAGGATCTGCTGGCCGATGAAAAGGAACGTGCCGAGCATCTGATGCTGTTGGATCTGGGCCGCAATGATGTGGGCCGTGTCGCCAAGATCGGCACCGTACGCCCGACCGAGCAATTCATTATCGAACGCTACAGCCACGTGATGCATATCGTCTCCAACGTGGTCGGCGCGCTGGCCGATGACCATGACGCGCTCTCAGCCTTGCTGGCGGGGCTTCCGGCCGGCACAGTCTCCGGCGCGCCCAAGGTGCGGGCGATGGAAATCATCGATGAGCTTGAGCCCGAGAAACGTGGCGTCTACGGCGGCGGGGTGGGCTATTTCAGTGCGGGCGGCGACATGGATATGTGCATCGCGCTGCGCACGGCGGTTCTGAAAGGCACGGACCTTTATTTTCAAGCGGGCGGCGGCGTCGTCTACGATAGCGACCCGCAGGCGGAATTCGACGAGACGGTCAATAAATCGAAGGCGCTGCGCAGTGCCGCGGAAGATGCGGGACGGTTCTCGGGCGGCAATTAGAGCGCGAGCCGCTTGAGCCGACAGCATGTGCGGCGCGGATTGCGCTTGCGTGCGCGTGGTGCCAAGGCGGCAGGGTAACTGAGAAAGAGAACAGCGCGATGGGGCCCATGTTTCTTGCCGCGATCCCCGCCTACCTGTTGGGCTCGGTCTCGTTCGGGCTGTTGGCGGCGCGGCTGTTTCGCCTCGGCGATCTACGCGATATCGGCTCGGGAAATATCGGCGCCACCAATGTACTGCGCACCGGCAACAAGGCGGCGGCGCTATTCACCCTCATCGGCGATGCTGCCAAGGGTGCAATCGCGGTGCTGCTGGCGCGGTGGTTTCTCGGTGAAGGCGCGGCTGGCATCGCAGGTCTCGCGGCCTTCGCTGGCCATATCTGGCCCTGCTTTGCTGGCTTCAAAGGCGGCAAAGGCGTGGCCACCTTTCTCGGCACACTGCTGGCGTTGAGCTTTTTCAGCGGGCTGGCTGCCTGCGCGACATGGCTGTTGGTGGCGCGGCTTGGGCGGATCTCGTCGCTCGCGGCGCTGGTGACCGCGTTACTCGCGCCGGTTTATACTATGGTCTTTTATCACTGGCACGGCGCGGTGGTGGTGGCGCTGATGGCGGCACTGGTGTTTTGGACCCACCGCAGCAACATCGCGCGGCTGCGTTCGGGCACAGAACCGAAGATTGGTCAGAGCTGACACACGCCATTGCCAGGCGGGCGCGCGCGCGTGATGATGCAGCGATGATTTCGACGCCAACTTTGATAGGCGCGTGTTGCGTTGCGGTGGTGGCCGCGTTGTTCTGGCTAAGTGGCGGGTCGCGGCGCACGGGCCTGCGGGCGCGCTCTGCGCGGCGCCTGGTGCGGCTGCTGGCTTGGGCAATGCTGTTCGTGACAGCGCTCAACCTACCTTACTTCATGGGGATCTGCGTGGGTGGTTTTGAGGAGCGCGCACGCTGCGCAGGCGAGACAGCGGGTTGGATCGACAGCTACAGCGCCTTTGCCTTCGTGATGATCTTGTTTTCGTTGCTCGCGGTGCCGCTGGGTGCGGCTCTGGCATTGATGTTGGAGGGCATCGCGCGTTTTCGCCACCGCAACCGTTAGCGCAGCGCTTAACGCAATCTGGGCGGCCCGTCCGACCCTGGTGGTTTCGGGACCTGCACCGACTCCTTCGGCTCAGGCTCAGGGATCGCGATCGCCAGACCCTGGCGCACCAGCGCGGGCAGCGCAGGCGTGCCCGGTTCAAGAAACACCACGTCGATGGCGCCTGCATCCATGCCGGAGAATACCAGCGCCTCAGCGACCGCTTTGGCCAGCGAGGGATGCGCCGCGTCTTTCGCGCCCAGAAACGCCAGCAGCGGCCCTGACGTGCCGTCCTCATACTGCGCCTGCGCCAGATACGCCGCCGCCGCCAGACCGGCCGCGCTCTGCAATCGCCCTTCCAAACCGGTCAGAAGCGCCTCGCTCAACCCCTGGGGCGCGGAAAACGCTACCGGCCGCGCCTGGGTTACCTCGGGGTCCTCTGACAAAAGCTGCGCCAGCCAATCCACCGCGTCTGCAGGAAGCAGGATTGACGAGGGCGCCACATCGAGGTTCAGCCCCAGCCCGAGGCCCTGCCCCGCCAGCATTTCAACGAGAGACCGCCCGGGCAGACCCGCATACGGCGCCGCTTGCCCGGTGAACGCCGCCAGCCGGTCTTCACCGTCGAAGGCCAGCACGTACCGGCCCTCGTCAGTCTCGGCGATGGCAGGCTCGATCATATCGCCCTCGGGCTCGGTCTTTAACAGGACGACTAGATCAGCATCGGCCAGGGCCTCATAGAACGACAAACGCGCGGCGTCGCCCCCGGTTTCCATCGCCGCATGGGCCTGATCGAGGCGGGTCGCGCTCATGCCAAAAGCGTTGCCACGCGGGCGCGCAGTACCGGCAGCACCTCGGCCTCGAACCACGGGTTCTTACGCAGCCAGGCGGTGTTGCGCCAGGACGGGTGCGGCAGCGGCATGACATTCGGGCCGGCGTCGCGCCAGCCCCGCACGATCTCGGTTACGCTGGCGCGGCCGGCGCTGGGGCCGAGATGCCAGCGATGCGCATAGCCGCCGACAAGCAGTGTCAGCGGCACGTGGCCAAACGCCGCCAACAAGTCCCCGTGCCAGGTGTCCGAGCAAATCGGCGGTGGTGGCAGATCCGAGCCTTTGGCATCGTATCCCGGAAAGCAGAACGCCATAGGGATGATCGAGATGCGCGACCGGTCATAGAAGACGGCGCGGTCAATCCCCATCCAATCGCGGAGACGGTCGCCCGAGCGATCATCGAACGGCACCCCCGACTGATGCACGCGCATGCCCGGCGCCTGGCCTGCAATCAAAATCCGAGTGCCTGGGAAAAACCAGGTTACCGGGCGGGGCTGATGGGCTGTGGGCGTCGCGGCAAATCGCGATTGGCACAGCGTACAGCCCTGGATCTGAGCGCGGATATCGTCAAGCATCGCCGGTTGCATCATAGTGCTGGTCATCGCCGGTTCAGCCTTGATGCGCAAGCGAGGCTGCGCCGTTTCGCGCGCAAGCGTCGCAGCGAAAGACGGTGCTTGACTTTATTTCTATATTTCTAGAAATATAAAATCATGAAGCACCATCGCCCGACCGCGCTCACCGCCTTGGAAGCGGCCTCCACCTTCGCCGCGCTTGGCTCGGAGCAGCGCTTGGGCGTTCTCAAGGCGCTGGTACGCGCGGGGCCGGAGGGGTTGACCATCGGCGCTTTGGGCGAGCGTACCGGAATTACCGGCTCCACCCTAACCCACCACATGAAGATCTTGGCGCAGGCCGGTCTGGTCACGCAAAGCCGCCGCGGACGCTCGATCCTATGCGTCGCCGCCGCCCATAGTGAGGTGCAAGCCCTCGCTGATTTCCTTCTGGAAGAGTGCTGCGCCGATCGCGTGCAGCCCGATGAGGCCACGAAAAATGTCTGACCTAACAGGGCGTTTGCCCGAATTCCCCGCTTTATGGCGTCGCATCGACAAGGTGTGGCTCGTGATCCTGGCGATCCCGCTTGTTCAGATCGGGTTCGACGCCGCGCAGGTGCCCGCGACGCTGGCATTCGCAGCCCGGGCGCTCGCGGAAACCGGCATTTTCATTCTCGTGGCGGTTAGTCTGGTGGCCTATATCAAGGCATCGGGCGCCGAGACGATGCTGGCCAAGGCCTTCGAGGGAGACCAACGCCGCATGATCGTGGTGGCCGCGCTCCTCGGTGGGCTCTCGCCATTTTGCTCCTGTGAGGTGATCCCCTTTATCGCCGCGTTGCTTGCCGTGGGCGCGCCGCTCTCGGCGGTGATGGCGTTCTGGCTTGCCTCACCGCTGATGGACCCGGCGATGTTCTCCATAACTTGGGGTGCCATTGGCCTGCCTTTCGCGCTCGGCAAAACCGCCGCCGCGGTAGGGCTCGGCATTCTAGGTGGGCTGGTGACGATGACGTTTGCCAATACCGCGGTCTTCGCCGACCCGCTGCGCGAAAAGCCCACGATTGGCGGCTGCTGCGGGGCAAAAAAGCCGTTTCAAGGCGCTCCTGTATGGCGGTTTTGGACCGAGGACGCCCGTCGCGACACCTTCCGCGCGACATGGATCACCAACGCGCTGTTCCTGTTTAAGTGGCTGACGCTGGCCTACTTGTTTGAGGCGCTGATGGTCCAGTATGTCCCCGCTGAAGCGATTGCGCGCGTGCTGGGCGGTGACGGTTTGGGCACCGTGCTCTTGGCCGCGCTGGTGGGCATGCCCGCCTACCTGAATGGTTACGCCGCTGTCGGCCTGATCGGTGGGCTGATCGAGCAAGGCATGTCGCAAGGCGCAGCCATGGCCTTCGTGATCGCCGGTGGCGTCTCCAGCATTCCCGCAGCGCTCGCGGTATCGGCCCTGGTCAAACCGAGGATCTTCGCCGCCTATCTCGGGATTGCGTTTTTCGGGGCGATCCTGGCCGGTTTAGGCTGGGGCTTGGCCGTCTAAACCACTTACCGCGCACACGCAGCATACACGCCGCCGATAGCCCGGAAGCAGTGCAAGTACTGTATGTTAGCGCTTCTGCAGTGCAGCGCATACACATGTATACGATTGGGTTATTGCGCTGTTATCGATATTGCACTAACCGTTTGGCATCCCCCTTAGGGCCAGAAGGTGAGCGGCATGTATCGCGTTTGGAATTTTGTCACCAACTACTCGATCTTGCTCATCGCTGGAGCCTTGATCGCGCTGCTCTGGGCCAATATCGCGCCCCACTCCTATCACCATTTCGTGGAATTTCCGATCCTGTTCAACGATCTGGTCGGCGCCGATGCGAAATACTGGCTGAAGAATTACGGCGAGGAATTTCATATTGAGGAGATATCGAGCCGCAAGGTCTTGAGCCTCCACTACCTGGTCAACGACATCCTGATGGCGTTCTTTTTCGCCATTGCCGCGAAAGAGGTTTGGGAAGCGGTGATCCTCAAAAACGGGTCGCTGCGCGGGCGCAAGGCGGCAACACCGCTCGTCGCCACAGCGGGGGGCATGCTGGGCCCGATCGCGATCTATCTGGGCCTCGCGGCGATCCTGGGCTCCGAGACATACGACGCAGTCTCGCGCGGCTGGGCAATCCCGACCGCCACCGATATCGCGTTTTCTTACCTCGTTGGCCGGCTCGTGTTCGGGGCCGGTCACCCGGCAGTACGCTTCTTGCTCCTGCTCGCCATCGCCGATGATGCGGCGGGCCTCATCATTCTGGCGATTTTCTACCCGTCCGGCGACCTGGCCCCCGCTTGGCTGCTGTTATCTCTGGGGTCTGCCTTGGCGGTTTACGGGCTGTGCAACTGGTTGCCGCGCCGCATGGATCGCCACAATCAGGTCCGCCCCAACTCCACTTGGGTGCGTAAAACTTTCGGTTTGTGGCCCTATTTGGCGGCCGGTGCGCTCAGCTGGTACGGGTTTCAGGAAAGCGGTTTGCACCCCGCGCTGGGGCTGCTCCCGATTGTCCCAACCCTGCCCCACGCCGATCGCGCCTTCGGCATCTTTAGCGAGGCCGAGCAGTATCTGAGCGATCTGTTGAACCAAGCCGAGCACTTGCTCAAACACCCCGTCGAGATCGTGTTGTTCTTCTTCGGGCTGTTGAATGCAGGTGTGGAGTTTTCCTCCATCGGCGCGGCGACATGGTTGGTCCTGGCAGGCCTGATGATCGGAAAACCGCTTGGGATATTGGCGTTCGGCTGGGTCGCGGCCTACCCGATGCGCTTGGGCCTGCCGCAAGGCATGCGCACGTCCGATCTGTTTCTGGTGGGCTGCGTCGCGGCCATCGGCTTTACCGTGTCGCTGTTTGTGGCCTCCGTGGCGTTCTCCAACGGCCCGGTTCAAGATGCGGCCAAAATGGGTGCCTTGTTCAGCTTCTTCGCCGCGCTCGTCTCCATTGTCGCTGGCAAGATGTTGAAAGTAGAGAAGCAAACAGTTGACAATCCGCTCCCTCAGGCCCATTGACGACGAAGCGACGACACTCGATCAACGCCTAACCACCGCTGAATTCGGCTAAATCCGTTCAATTTCATCATGTTACGATGACATAATTGAGCCGCAATGCCTGCCTATAACGAAGTTTAACGAAGCGCTTCTAAGAGCGTCGAGGCAGCAGCGATTGGTTGGGGCAACCATGTCCGCATCATCAGATGTTAGAGTTTGAGCACGTCAGTAAGTCGTTCTGGACGGGAGAAAGGCGCAAGGTGATCCTTGATCGCGCCAGTTTTCGCGTGGATCTTGGCAATTCGCTGGGCATTTTGGCTGAGAACGGCACCGGCAAAACCACTGTTATCAACATGATGGCGGGCCTGGAAAAGCCCGATGAGGGCGTCGTGCGCCGCAGCTGCCGTGTCTCATTTCCGCTGGGTTTCATGGGCGGCGTCGTGCCCAAACATACCGCACGGGAAAACGTGCGTTACATCGCGCAACTCTATGGCCTAGATCCGGATTATACCGAAGCGTTTTGCCGTTGGATCTGCGACCTCGAAGAGTATTTCGAAATGCCGGTGGGCACCTATAGCCAGGGGATGAAGGCGCGGCTCAATTTCGCGCTGCTGCTCGCGCTCGACTTCGATCTCTATCTCATCGATGAGGGGATGCCATCGACGACGGATGTGGCTTTTAATAAACGGGCGGGCTCGATCCTGCGCGAACGGCTCCGCGATGCCACGGTCGTGGTGGTCAGCCATCAGCCGCGAACGCTTGAGAAATTCTGCCGTTCCGCCGCCGTGCTGCGCGATGGCGCGCTGCATATGTTCGACTCACTGGAAGAAGCGAAGGCGCTCTATGAGTACGACGCTCAAAGCTAAGAAATTTCGCATCCGCCGGGGCACCACGACGCCATCTGGCTCGACTTCGGCCGATAGCGGGGCCGAGCCGGACAGTGACGCCCTGTTTGCCGGCGGCGATGATGACGGCTTCGGCGATATCGCCTATCCGACTGCCGCAAATCCTGATGAGCCGGTGGCGCCTGCGCAAAGCGCGGAGGAGGAGCTTGAGGCGATCCGCAAGGAGGGGCTTACGGGTCGACAATTACGGATGGCGCGGCGGGTCGCGCTCAAGAACGGCCTAGCCCCGGCAAGCGATCTTGACGCCGTGCGGCTTTTGCGTCGCAAAGGGATTGACCCGTTCCAACGCAGCGGCGTGCTGGCGTTAGTGCAAAACCCGGACGGCGAAAAACAAGCGCGCGCTTCGGAGGATGGGGCGTCAAGCGAGACGCACCTGCCATCGACCCATGTTTTGAACGGTGAGGCGCGGGCGCGCAGCATTATCGAGATGCAGCGTGATATCGTCCGGCGCCGCCGACGGCGCATGCTGCAATTGGCTGCGCGACTGGCGGTGTTCGTCTTGCTGCCCACGCTGATCGTCGGCTGGTACTTCGCCCGCGTCGCAACGCCGATGTATGCCACCCATTCAGAATTCGTCATCCAGCAGGCTCAGGCCCCTGCCACCGCTGGCGCATCGGGGCTGTCGGGCCTGTTTTCGGGCACATCCTTCGCCACCAGCCAGGACTCCATCGCTGTTCAGGGCTTTTTGCAATCGATCGATGCGATGCTGCGGCTGGATGCCGATCTGGGTTTCCGCACCCATTTCAGCGGCGACAACATCGATGTCCTGCAGCGGTTGGAGCCGGACGCCACCAAGGAGGCGGCCTACAGGCTTTACTCAAAATTCATCACCATCTCCTATGACCCCACCGAAGGGATCATCAAGATGGAGGTGGTTGCCGCCGATCCTGAAACCAGCCGGTTGTTCTCTGAGCGGCTGGTGACATATGCGGAAGAGAAGGTCGATGCGCTGTCGCTGCGCCTGCGCGAAGACCAGATGCAGGGCGCGCGGGAAAGCTTTGAGGCCGCCGAGCAAGCCATGTTCGATGCACAGCAGCGGGTCTTGGCATTGCAGGAGCGGTTGGGCGTGCTCGATCCAATGACCGAAAGCCAGGCGCTGATGACCCAGGTCACCACGCTCGAAGGGCAGCTATCGGAAAAGCGGCTGCAGCTTGAGCAACTCTTGGACAATGTGCGGCCCAACCAAGCGCGCGTCGAGGGTACCCGCGGGGATATCAGCCGCTTGGAGACGCTTATTGCGGAACTGCGCGCGCAGCTCACCGTGAGCAACGAAAGCGGGCAATCGCTGGCGCGGATCTCGGGCGAACTGCGCATTGCCGAGCGCGAATTGCAGACCCGCGAGCTGCTGATGACCCAGGCGTTACAGCAGATGGAAACCGCCCGCATCGAGGCCGATCGGCAAACCCGCTACCTGGAGCAATCGGTCAGCCCGATCGCGCCGGATACGCCAGCTTATCCGCGGGCATTCGAGAACACGCTCCTGGCGTTTTTGATCTTCGGTGGCATCTATCTGATGATCTCGCTCACCGCATCGATCCTGCGCGAGCAGATGTCGGCATAGGCTCAAACCACCCCGAGATAACGCGGCGTCTAGCCCTTCGGATGAGCGCGCGAGAGGGGTTGCGCTGAAACAAAGTGCTGCGTAAAGAACGCGGCACTGCTGGGGTGTAGCCAAGTGGTAAGGCAGCGGTTTTTGGTACCGTGTATCGTAGGTTCGAATCCTACCACCCCAGCCAAGTCTCATTATTTGCGGATGTCGTCTGATCTTCGACCGCTGCGCTCGCAGCGATAGTAGCGGTTTCCGCCAAATGATCTAAGGGTCATCGGAAGGTCGCGACAACCTCCCCATTCTCCCAGGTGCCGTTCGATAGCACGAAATTCAAAAGCCGCCGCTTCTCGCGGGCCGGCTGGCGTTCGAACAGGGCCCTGCGCGTTCCGAGCCAGTTCGAGAATCCGCAAACCCTAATCCTTGTAGGATTGCTCGGCTTCCTCGTGGCGCTCGATGTCCGGTTGCAGGCGGCGGTGCTCCTCGCGCCACTTGCCCGACATCTCGTCAAAAAACGCGCCGTTGATCTTCCCGTCGAGCTTGTCAACATACATCACGCTGATCCGCTCGCCGCGCCGATGCCATCAACATAGACCTTCTTCTGCGGCCTGCCGGTTGGCGGCAGCGGCAGGTCTGGCTGGTCGACGATGGCCTCGTCCTCGCTGGGGGCTTCGGACAGGCGCGCGGCGGGTTTTCATCGGGGTCGAGAGTGTCGTCGATAACGATGCTCCGGTCACCGTAGATCGCGCCGAGGATGTCAGTTTGCCCGCTTTCAGGCCGCCCGGTTTCATGGCGGGCGTGAAGGTCTTCGAACTCGATGCGGAGCTAGAGGCAACGTCGGCTCGCCATCCTGCCACCGTGCTGTCTCGCGCGGAGGCTGATGACGTTTGGGTTTACGGCTGGTCCAAATAGGCGTTCTTGGCGCGGGCCAGTTGGAAGCGGGTCGCCGCAAAAATGGGCGAAAGCTAGAGATAATGATTAATTCCTGGTCAGCGGACAGCCTGGACATCGCCACGGGGCCCGCAAGTTTGACTTACGGCATCTCCGCCGACATCCCACCTTGGGGCTGCTTGCGTTGGGGAAAATGCCGGATCATCATAAGTTTATGGCGCGTGCGCTCGAAATTGCGCGCGACGGTATGCTCAACAATGGTGTCGCGCCGTTCGGGGCCGTGGTCGTCAAGGACGGCAAGATCGTGGGCAAGGGGGTCAACCAAGTGGTCAACAACCACGACCCGACCTCCCACGGCGAGGTCGAGGCGATCCGAGACGCGGGAAAGAACCTCGGCACTTGGGATCTTTCAGGCACCACGCTCTACACCACCTGCGAACCCTGCGAAATGTGCGTCGCGGCGATGTTCTGGGCCCGCATCGACAAGATGTACTACGCCTCGACGCTCGCGGACGTCGATGAGATCGGCTTCGATCTGAAGCCCCTCACCGAGATGGTCCGCAGCGACCTTCACGACCGCAAGCTGCCTGCCGCCCAGATCATGGGCGATGAGGGCAAGGCGATGCTGAAGCTCTGGAGCGAGCGGCCCGATTTCACGCCATTCTGATCCGACAGCGAGGAGAACCACATGACAAGACTGATAAAACCAAGAAGCGGACTGATCCAGCGCCGGAGCGTTCTGGCCGGGATGGGTGCGGGGGCCGCGGCCCTGGCAACGCCGTCGATCATCCGTGCGCAGGACGCCGACCGCACGCTCAACATGCTGACCTGGCCGGGCCATACCGACGCCGCCGTGATCGGCCCGTTCGAGGAGGCCACAGGTATCCGCGTCGTGGCCAAGGAGTATGTCGGCGGCGACAATATGGTGGCGCTGGTGAACCAGTCTCCT
Source organism: Pseudomonadota bacterium (assembly GCA_038750765.1). GTDB lineage: Bacteria > Pseudomonadota > Alphaproteobacteria > Rhodobacterales > Rhodobacteraceae > Psychromarinibacter. The sequence continues at coordinate 16,646 of JBCDGW010000050.1, forward strand.
CCGGGCACCTATGACGTCATCCTGTCCGACGCCGAATTCGTGATCGCGCTGCGCGACGGCGGCTTCGTCGACCCGCTGACGCCCGAGGATTACCCGTTCGAGGACTTCTTCCCCGAATTCCAGGAATTCCCCGGCCACTGGCTCGACGGTGATCTCTACTCGGTGATCATCCGCTACGGCTTCCTCGGGCTCTCCTACCGCACCGATGTGCTGACCCAGGAGGAATGCGATACCTACCAGATCCTGCTCGACGACAAGGTGGCGGGCAAGGTCGGCTACTTCGACTGGTATCTGCCGTCGATGGGCTGCCTCTCCTGCGGCGCAGGTCACATGGGACGTCCCTACGACATCTCCGGCGACGAATTCGCCAACCTCGTGTCCTTCATGGACCAGGTGAAGGGACAGACCAGCGGCTTTTATTCCATGGCCGACACCTTCTCGTCGCTCACCAACGGCGATGCCGCCGTCATCCCCGGCGTCGGCGACTGGATTACCCAGCTTCTGGCCGCTGACGGCGCGCCAGTGGCTTCATGGGTGCCCAAGGAAGGCGGCGTGCAGTGGACGGAATCGCTCTGCATCGGAACCGGGTCCACGAAACAGGACATGGCCAAGGAGTTCATCCAGTACATGACCTCGCCCGAGGGTCAGGCGCGCTCGGCAGTCATGCCCGCCTACAACGCCTCGATCCCGTCGCGCGCGGGCTGGGAATTCCTCAATGCCAACATGCCCGAAGATGCGGTCCGTCTGCGCATGACCTTCGAAGACAACAACGTCATGGACGACTACGCTGAAGGCAAGATCAACATCCGCCGGACGCCGGTGCAGCAGCCCATCGAGGACTGGACCGACGCCTGGAACGACTTCAAGGCGTAAGACCGTAGGCGTCCGTCTCAAGGGCGGGCGCCACCACGTAGATGACCGAGACCCCACAACCCCGCCGCCGCATCGACGGCTTCGCTGTCTTCTGGGCCGCGCCAGCCGCCCTTTGGCAGGGCCTGTTCTTCGCGGGCCCTCTCATCGTGCTCGTATCGATGAGTTTCTGGCTGGTGCGAAACTTCCGCCTGACCCCGGCGTTAGACTGGGGCAACTGGGAGCGGATGCTCAGCCGCGACTTCTTCTGGTCCGGCTACGCCTACACCTCCCAGATGGCGCTTCTTGTGGCTGTGCTCGCCAGCGTCATCGCCTTCCCGGTCGCGCACCATCTCGCCTTCCGCGCCAGCCCCGCTGTCCGGCGCCTCGCGATCTTCCTTCTCATCACCCCGTTCTTCACGAGCTATCTCGTGCGGGCCTATTCCTGGAAAATCATCCTCTCCACCGAGGGTGTGCTCAACGTCGCCTTCGGCTGGCTTGGCCTCGGCCCCTTCGCGATGATCGACAACGCCTTCGGCGCGGTGGTGGGCTATCTTACGCTCTGCCTGCCACTCGTCATCATCATCCAGTATTTCGCGCTTTCAGCGGTCGACCGCTCGCTCATCGGGGCGGCCCACAACCTTGGCTGTCCACCCCTGAAGACCACCGTTACGGTGACGATCCCGGCCGCCCGCATCGGCCTCATCCTCGCGGCGACCTTCGCCTTCATCCTGTCCTTCGGCGATTACGTGGCCCCGACCTTCCTCGGCGGCGGCACGCCGCCGACCATGTCGATCCTCGTTGTGGACCAGACGAAATCGGGCAACCACTGGCCCCGCGCCTCGGTGGTAGCGGTGACGATGGTGCTGACGCTCGTGACAGTGCTCTTCACAGCCCTCTTCGCCGCCTACGGCCGTCCGGGGAAGAAGACATGACCCGGCAATCCGGAACCCTTGGGGCTGTCTGGACGGTGGCCGTCTTCGTCTTCATTCTCACGCCCATCGCCTCGCTGGTCTTTTTCTCCTTCAACGCCGACCGCTTCCCGAGCCTACCCTGGGGCGGGTTTTCGCTTCGGTGGTACGAGGCGATCCTCGAAGACCAGACGGTGCGCGACGCGATGTGGCGCTCGCTGACGGTCTCGGCCATCGTCTCGGTGCTGGCGACCTTCATCGGCTTTGCCGCGGCCTATACCGACTACCGCTACAACTTCACCGGCAAAATGCCCTATCTCGCGCTCGCCGCCCTGCCGCCCACGGTGCCGGTGCTGATCCTCGGGCTCGGCATGCTGTCGTTCTTCTCGATGATCAACATCGTCGGCACGCTTCGCGCGGTCATCGCGGGCCACGTCGTCATCTGCGCGCCCTTCGCAATGGCGCTCATCCGGATGCGACTGGCCGACATGTCGCCCGACCTCGAACCGGCAGCCTGGAACCTCGGTGCCTCGCGCTGGACGACGATGCGCACGATCACCCTGCCGTGGTGCCTGCCGTCGATCTTCGCCGCCTTCGCGATCACGGCAGCGGTGTCCTTCGACGAGTTTATGATCGCGTGGTTCGTCTCGGGCCTCGAAGAGACCCTCCCGGTCCGCATCCTTGCTTTGTTGCAAGGGCAGGTCAGCCCGCGCATCAACGCCATCGGCACCATCGTCTTCGGCGTCTCCATTGCGCTCGTGGTCGCCGCCCAGCTTTTGACCAGGCGCAGGGGAGGTGCCCAATGACGACGATCCTCACCCTGGACCGCCTCGAAAAGCGCTTCGGTGACGCTGTCGCGCTCGCCCCCACCTCGATCGGGGTCGAAAAGGGCGAGTTCCTCGCGCTGATGGGCCCCTCGGGCTGCGGCAAGTCGACGACCTTGCGCATGATCGCGGGGTTGGAGGATGCCACAAGCGGCGCGATCCGTCTCTGGGGCCGCGACATCACACACCTGCCGCCCTGGGAACGCGACATGCCAATGGTCTGGCAAAGCTATGCGCTCTTTCCGTTCCTAACCGTGCGCGAAAACGTCGAGTTCGGCCTGAAGCAGAAGAGCCGCCACCTAGCCGCCGACCGCAAGAAGAAGGCCGGGGAATGGCTTGAACGGCTTGGCATTTCCGAGTTCGCCGACCGCAAGACCGATCAGCTTTCGGGCGGCCAGCGTCAGCGCGTGGCCCTCGCGCGCGCACTCGCGCTCGAACCCGAGATCCTCCTTCTCGACGAACCGCTCTCAGCCCTCGACGCGCACCTGCGCCTTCATATGCAGTCAGAGTTGAAACGCCTTCACGGCGACCTCGGCATCACCTTCCTCTACGTCACCCACAGCCAGTCCGAAGCCTTCGCTATGGCCGACCGGGTGGCGATCCTCAATAAGGGCGAGCTTCAGCAGTTGGGTGCGGCCCGCGACGTCCACGCCGGCCCCGCCAACCGCTTCGTCGCCGAGTTCGTCGGCGGCTCGACGATCCTCACCGGCACCGCGAAGGGCGAGGGCCGGATCGACACCGCCCTCGGCATGCTCACAGCCCTTGCCGGCCACAAGCCGATGCCGGGCGAGACCGTCGCCTTCCTCGTCCCCTCGAACCGTGTTGCGCTCTCGGGCACTGCAATCGGCGCTCCCAACGAGGTCGCGGCCACGCTTCTCACCGAGGAATTCACCGGCAGCTTCGTCACCGTCTATCTCGCGCTCGCCGACGGCACCGAGATGAAGGTGCAGATGCAGCAGACCGACCTCGACGCGCTCGCCCCCCGGCCCGGGGCGACGCTCTATGCAAGCTGGCCCGCCGAGGCGGGATACATCCTGAAGGGGAGCTGAGACATGGCGCTGGTGATCAAGGGGGCCGAGGTGCTCACGCTGACCGGGGAGGGTGGCACAACGCCCGCCACGGCAGACATCCTCATCGAGAACGACCGCATCGAGGCCATTAGCCCAGGTCTAGAATCCGGCGATGCAGAGGTAATCGACGGCACCGGCAAGCTTGTGATGCCGGGCCTTGTCAACGCCCACATGCATTCGCCTGAAGCGCTCTACAAGGGCCGCTACGACAACATGCCGCTCGAACTCTGGATGCTTTACGCCTACCCGATCCTCGGCGCGCAGACCCTCTCGCCACGGCTCGTCTACCTCCGCACGGCGCTCTGCGCGATGGAATCGCTGAAGACCGGTACCACCTCCGTCACCGACGACGTCTACGAAAGCCCCCGCCAGACGCCGGAACAACTCGACGCTGTGTTCCAGGCCTATGACGACGTCGGCTTGCGCGCGACGATCTCGGGCCACGTCGTCGACCGCCCTTTTCTCGACACGATCCCCTTCACGCGCGAGTTCGTCGACCCCGCCCTCGCGGCGAAAGCCGACGCCATCGGGGCCGCGGACAAGGACGCCTGGCTTGACCATTGCCGCCACGCTTTCGCCAATCTTCATGGCCGCTCGGGCCGCCTCAACTTCATGGTCGCCCCCTCGGCTCCCCAGCGCTGCACGGTCGAACTGATGCAGGAGGCGATGGCACTCGCCGAAGCGCATGACGCGCCCTTCCACACCCATATCCTCGAAACCAAGGTGCAGGCAGTCACCGGGGCCGAATTCTACGGTGAGACACTGATCGCCCACATGCACAGACACGGGCTTCTGAAAGAGCGCACCACCATCGCGCACTCGATCTGGGTCACCGACGAAGACATCGAGATGATGGGCGCGGCAGGCTGTTCGATCGCCCACAACGTTATTTCGAACCAGAAGCTGGGTGCGGGCGTGGCGCCAGTGCGCCGTCTGCTCGAAGCGGGCGTCAACGTGGGCCTCGGTTCGGACGGTGTCTCCACCTCCGACACCACCCGGATGTTCGCGGTGATGCATGCTGCCGGGCTCATCCACAACGTCCAGACACCGGACACCGATTACTGGCTCTCCGCCGGCGACGTACTGCGGGCGGCGACCTTGGGTGGGGCCAAAAGCGCCTGCCTTGCGGATGTCGGCACCCTCGCACCGGGCATGAAGGCCGACATGCTGGTGATCGACCTCGCCGCCATCGCCTTTACGCCCCGCAACGACATCGCCAATCACCTCGTCTATTGCGAGACCGGCTCGTCGATCACCCACTCTATCGTCAACGGCGAGGTCATGGCCGAGAACGGCCGCTGCCTCCGTGTAAACGAAGCCGAGCTTCTCGCTGAACTCAAAGAGGAAATGCCCGCCTTCCTGGCTGCCCATGAGGAAACGGAACGCCTTAACCGCGCCTTCGAGGACGCCTTCTGGAAGGTCCACAAGAAGGCCAATGCCCGCGACATCGGCATCCACCGTCTCGGCCAGGAACCGGCCTGGAGCCGCCCATGACCGTGCTCCTCAGCGAGATGACCTGGCCCGAGCTCGACGCCCGGGTGAAGGCGGGACCGCCCATCATCTTCCTGCCAACTGGTGCCCTCGAACAGCACGGCCCGCACCTGCCGCTCGGCACGGATGCGCTTCTGCCGGGCCTTCTCGCCGCGAAGGTCGCCCAGAAGATCGGCGGCCTTGTGGCCCCCACGCTCTCCTACGGCTACAAGTCGCAGCCCAAAAGCGGCGGCGGCAACCACATGCCGGGCTGCACCTCCCTTGACGCGGGCACCTACATTGCCATGGTCCGCGACCTTATCTGCGATTTCGCCCGCCACGGCCTCACCCGCATCGTCCTCTTCGACGGGCATATGGAAAACCAGATGTTCCTCACCGAGGCCGCCGACCTCGCCTTGCGGGCACTGAAGGCCGAGCGCATCGAGGGCGTGCGCATCGTCAAGCTCGGCTACTGGATTATGATCGACGAGCCCCTTGAAGAGGTGCTCTTCCCCGAAGGCCTTATCTCGTGGGAACTCGAACATGCTGCCGTGATGGAAACCTCCGTGATGCTCCATCTCGCCCCTGAGCTTGTGCGCAAGGACCGCATTCCCGACCACCCCCCCGCCGATTTCCCGGCCTATGACGTCTACCCTTTCGACCCGGACTCGGTGTCCCATTCCGGCGCGCTGTCCTCGGCTGCGGGAGCGACAGCGGAAAAGGGTCGCGCGGTGGTCGAAAAGCTCGTCCCGGCCCTCGCGGCTCAGATAACGGAAGCCTTCGGACTGTCGCCTGAGGAATGACCGCCAAGCCCCTCAGGATCAACGCTTTTGCGATGAACACCGTGGGCCATCAATCCCCTGGCCTCTGGCGGCATCCGCGCGACGAGAGCAGCCGCCACGACACCCTTGAGCATTGGACGAAGATCGCCCGCACCCTTGAACGCGGCCTCTTCGACGCGATCTTTCTCGCGGATGTCTGC
>JBCDGW010000051.1:0-22578 GCA_038750765.1 Pseudomonadota bacterium
CTGTCTGCCAGAACCTGTATCTCGATGTGCCGCGGCTGGGTGACGAATTTCTCGATAAAGATGCGGTCGTCGCCAAAGCTCGAGGCCGCCTCGTTTTTAGAGCTCTGAAAACCCTCGCGCGCCTCGGCATCGTTCCAGGCAATCCGCATGCCTTTGCCACCGCCGCCAGCGCTGGCCTTGATCATCACCGGGTAGCCGATCTCGGTTGAGATCTTCACGGCGTCATCTTCGTTCTCGATCAGCCCCATGTACCCCGGCACCGTGCTAACGCCGGCCTCTTGGGCGATCTTCTTTGAGGTGATCTTGTCGCCCATGGCCTCGATCGCGCCCTTGGGCGGGCCGATAAAGGTAACCCCGGCGGCTTGCAGCGCGTCAGCGAACTTTGGGTTTTCAGAAAGGAAGCCATAGCCTGGATGGACGGCCTCGGCCCCGCTGTCCTTAATAGCCCCCATAATTTTGTCGATCACGATATAGGATTGGTTGGCTTGCGGTGGGCCGATATGGACAGCCTCATCCGCCATCCGCACATGGAGCGCTTGGCGATCTGCGTCGGAATAAACGGCAACCGTTTTGATCCCAAGCTTTCGAGCGGTCTTTATCACGCGGCACGCAATCTCACCGCGGTTGGCAATCAAAATTTTGTTGAACATCGACTGCCCCTTTTCCGGCACGCGTATCGTGGGGCTAGTCGCAACAGCAAACGCCGCCGGGGTTCAAGACCACAGCGGCGAAAAGTATCGGTTTGTGTAGTCTAGAAGACCGATTTAGCGCAGCAGCGGGGCGCAATCGCGATCGTAGACTTGGCAGTAGGCGACATTGCCCGCCGCCCCCAATAGCGCGCCCGTGGCCCAGTCGCCGCCCGTGATTGACGCCAAACCGGCGCCTGCCCCGAGACCGACCAAACCTTGTTCGATTGCTGTGTCACCGCATGCGGCAAGCGTCATTGCCGCACCAGCGATCAAAGAAATACTGCGAAGTCGCATTGTTTAACCCGTTTGTTTTTTATCCTGCCCTCTGCGTTGCAGATAGGTGAATTGTTCGAAAAGTGCAACAATCGAGAGGCGGATAAAGAAAGCGGCGGCCTGAACCCGCGTAGGGTCAGACCGCCGACTAGGGGAAGGGTAACGGTGAGGAGAGCGCAGCCTCGGTGCGACCGTGCTACGCCGTCCCGCAAGTGAGCTTCCTCTGAATGTTCGCGCGAACAAACGTGCGCGGTTCATGTGATGCGATCTGCGCTAATTTACGCCGATCCGTGCGACGGCGCCGCGAAAACACGCCTATCACTAATCGAACGAAAGCTCGGGGAATGCCGCGCGCGCCGCGACTAGATCTACTTGCAGTAACGCGTCGTAACTATCTGATTTAAAATCATCTTCTACCGGAACTACCTCGCGGCCCAAGAGCCAAGACAGGCGTCCCGCGTCCAAATTCCCGCGCTCGAACGGCTGATCGCGGAAATGATCCCATAACGATTGGATAAAGGCGGCATCAGCAGCGCGGTCGGGCGCGCGCCGGTCTGCATAGCGTTCACGGCGAATCAGCGGTGTGGCTCCGCGAGGATTGGCACGACGGATGGTGAATTGGAAATCAGTTCCTGGCAGTCGGCCAGGGAAGCCCCTGTGCTTGAGCATCACGCGACCTTGATCGGTGAGCAGCGAAGGGCTGGGACGGGCGCGGACGCCCGTCCCGTTCGCCGATTACTTGAACTTGCCGGTATGAATCGGCTCGACCGTGATCGGCTCAGGATCGATGAAGATGGGTTCCTCTTCCTCTTGCTGAGCGCAAGCTGCAGCAAAGCCAACAAGGCCAAAGGCGAGGACCAGTTTGATGCTCTTCGACATCCTAGTCTCCTGTCGTAGATACGAAGGCCAAACACCGGTTTCGAAGTGTCGGACCTTCCATTCGGGGTACAGGTCACTGTCCGGTAACCTGCAATGACCGTAGAGCATTCCCGTGTAAAAGGAAATTGCACCAAATCGACCCAAAACTTTTGTGGCAGCGATGCATCAGGATACCAAATCGACAATTCCGATTTCTCAACATATTGTGTTCACGTCAAAAGGCTTCCCAGATGCAGTCGTTATCCTCAATCGCATAAGCCTCGAAAAATTGTGTTATTTGTGGGTCAGACGACCCAAACTTTATCGGCTTAGAGCTCATTGAAATCACCACCTGACTGGGCCGAGGGCCAAGGTTAGGCAATCGGTCAACCGCGAAGTTCTGGCACAAATACTCCATATCCTCCGCAGCGATGTCAGAGGATACGCTGCCAGTTACACGGTCGATCTCCGGGGCGATGAAGCGAAATCGCCATGTCAGACCCCGCGACCCCCGCGCATCGCGAACCACGTCATGGAACTCTACGGGCTGTCCTGAGGGCACCTCGACGATCACGGGCTGGGCCGGGGCCCCGTTCGCAACGGACAGCCACGCCAAAAAAACAAACAGCGCGCGCCTCATGACGCGGTCGGCTTTTTGTTCAACAAGACCCGTGTCACCGACCCTTCCCGCTCAAGAACGCGGACTGTCCCAAGGCTCTCAAGTTGACTTATATTAGCATTCGCTTGACGTGACCTCAGATCCAAGATGACGGCCCCGCGCGCCTTCACCGCGAAGCGAAAGAACGGCAGGTATATATCGATCGGATAGTGAAAACCGCAGCTAAGAAAGCTATATGCTAGGTCTATCGGCGCGTCGCTTTCAAGCTCACTCTTCTTTGGATTCCAGAGGGATATACTGCTTTCTGGAACCCCGTTGGCCGTCAGAAACCGCTGCGCCACCGCCAGGCTCGAATAGCCAGCCCCTTCGCTGGCGTAACCGAAATGCCGGTCGTCTGTTGCTTCTATATCGATCAAAAGGATGTCCGCGCCTGTAGCGGCGTACATGCACAAATCGAATATTGCATAGCCGCAGCCGATATCTGCGACACGCTTCGGGCCCAGCCGTTCGATCAGGCCGCGAAGGGCCATGAATTCCGCATTGATGAACCCCAGCGCACTGCGCGCCAAGCTTACCGGGTCTCGCGATACCAAGTCCCGCAGCGGTTTGGGATTGCCGTTTCGCCAGGCTTTAATCGGCCGCGCGGCGCCGGGGTGGTCTCCTAAAACCGCAGACCGTTGCAGCACCAGATTGGCAAAGTCATCCAGCGTAAACATCGAAAAATCGACATCGTCTAGCGCCACTGTGCCCATGCTATCCGCCCTGCGCTGATGCGATACCCGCTGTCACGATGGTCATCGATCACCAGGCACCGCGTGACCGTTAGACTAGCCTACCGCATTTGCGCCGCGATGCGAACGCTCAAAGCGGCAAGTTGTCGTGCTTCTTCCACGGGTTCTGAAGCTGCTTACCCCGCAAGGACGCGAAGGCACGACAGACGCGGCGCCGGGTGGAATGGGGCATGATCACCTCGTCGATAAAGCCCTTTTCCGCGGCGACAAACGGCGTGGCGAAACGGTCTTCATATTCGGCCGTGTGGCCCGCGATCTTGTCGGCATCGTCGAGATCAGACCGATACAAGATTTCAACCGCGCCCTTAGCGCCCATCACCGCAATCTCCGCTGTTGGCCAAGCATAGTTAAAATCCGCGCGAAGATGTTTGGACGCCATAACGTCATAGGCGCCACCATAGGCTTTGCGGGTGATCACGGTGACTTTCGGCACCGTCGCCTCACCATACGCAAACAGGAGCTTCGCGCCGTGCTTGATCACGCCGCCATATTCTTGGCTGGTCCCGGGCAAGAAACCAGGCACATCCACCAGGGTCAGGATCGGAATCTCAAACGCATCGCAGAAGCGCACGAAGCGCGCTGCCTTGCGCGAGCTATCGATGTCGAGGCAGCCCGCAAGCACCATCGGCTGGTTTGCCACCACGCCGACGCTGCGGCCCTCTAACCGAATGAACCCGGTGATGATGTTTTTGGCGTAGTCTTCCTGGATCTCATAAAAGTCGCCCTCATCAGCCACCTTCAGGATCAGCTCTTTCATATCGTAGGGCTGATTAGGGTTCTCGGGGATGAGGGTGTCGAGGCTCATGTCAACGCGGTCAGGCGCGTCAAAAAACGGCCGGACCGGCACCTTTGAGCGGTTGTTAGCCGGTAGAAAGTCGATCAGGCGGCGCACTTCGGCAAGCGCTTCGACATCGTTCTCAAAGGCACCATCAGCGACAGATGACTTCTTGGTGTGGGTGGAGGCGCCGCCCAATTCCTCGGCGGTGACCTGTTCGTTGGTCACGGTTTTGACCACGTCGGGCCCGGTGACGAACATGTACGACGTGTCGCGCACCATGAAGATAAAGTCGGTCATCGCGGGGCTATAGACAGCGCCACCGGCGCACGGGCCCATAATCACGCTGATCTGCGGGATCACCCCAGAGGCGAGGATATTGCGCTGAAACACCTCGCCATAGGCAGCCAGGCTTGCGACCCCTTCTTGGATCCGCGCCCCGCCTGAATCGTTGAGCCCGATCACCGGCGCACCGTTCTGCACAGCCATGTCCATGATTTTACAAATCTTTTGCGCATGGGTCTCGCTCACCGACCCGCCCATAACGGTAAAGTCCTGACTGAACACATAGACCATGCGGCCGTTGATCGTGCCCCAGCCGGTGACCACACCGTCGCCGGCCGGTCGGCTCTCAGCCATGCCAAAATCGGTGCAGCGATGGGCGACGAACATGTCGAACTCTTCGAACGAACCCTCATCGAGGAGCAGCTCGATCCGTTCGCGCGCGGTCAGCTTGCCCTTGGCGTGCTGTGCGGCGATGCGTTTGTCACCGCCGCCCTGGCGCGCTTGATCCCGGCGTGCGCCCAATTCGTCCAATATGTCCTTCATTGCGCTGGCCTTTCCTTAACCTGATCGGCGCAACCTAAGCGACGCGTGCCAAAGGCGAAAGCCGCTTTCCATTCAGAGACATGCGGCAGGCCACCCGTAGACAAGTCGGCGGGCGAGCACTACGGTATCGCGCATGGCGCAAAACCCAGGCGTTCGGTTTCTCGATCGCACCACCCCACCCCACATTGTCACGCTCGTCTTGATCAGCGGTGCTGCGGCGATGGCGATGAACATGTTCTTGCCGTCGCTCCCGTCGATGGCCGAGCACTTCGGGGTCGAATACAGCGTGATGCAGCTTTCGGTAGCGCTGTTCCTCGCGGGGAACGCAGTGCTTCAGCTGATCATCGGCCCGCTCTCTGACCGCTTCGGGCGCCGCCGGCTCCTGCTGGGTGGCTTCACCATATTCGTCATCACATCACTGGCCTGTATCTTCGCGCCGACGATTGAGGCGTTCCTGATCTTCCGCGTCATCCAGGCGACAAGCGTCGTCGGCATCGCGCTTGGGCGGGCTGTGATCCGCGACATGTACAATCAAGAGCAATCAGCGGCGATGATTGGCTATGTGACCATGGGCATGGCTGTCGTACCGATGCTAGCGCCGATGCTAGGCGGGGTGTTGGACAGCACCTTTGGCTGGCAGTCTGTCTTCGTCGCATACATCCTACTGGGCTTAGCCACGATCTGGCTCATCAGCGCCGATTTGGGCGAGACGCATTCGTCGCAGGGGCGGCGGTTTCGCGATCAGGCGCGGGAGTATCCTGAATTACTCATGTCGCCGCGGTTTTGGGGCTATGCGCTCTCGGCTGCTTTTAGTTCAGGCGCGTTTTTCTCCTATCTTGGCGGCGCGCCCTTTATCGGCGGCGAGGTCTTTGGGCTGGAGCCGCAATTGCTAGGCGTCGCTTTGGGCATTCCGGCGCTTGGCTATATCGCCGGAAATTACGTAACCGCGCGGTACACGGCGCGTGTCGGTCTAAACCGGATGGTTCTGATGGGCGGTGCGATCTGCGTTTTCGGCATGGCGGCCTCGCTGGGGCTGTTCTTTGTCGGCTTGGGCAATGTCTACACCTTCTTCGGCCTCATGGTGTTCATCGGCCTGGGAAACGGCTTGGTTATGCCGAATGCGATCGCTGGCTCCCTATCGGTGCGACCAAGCCTTGCGGGTACGGCCAGCGGCTTGGGCGGGGCGCTGATGATCGGGGGCGGCGCCGCGCTCTCGGCGCTGGCGGGATCGTGGGTCGGGCCGGGCACAGGCGCCGAGCCGTTGCTTTACATTCAGCTCACGGTCAGCGTTCTCAGCGTTGTGGCGATCTTGTTCGTGATTAGGCGCGAGCGGCGCCTCGGTATTCCCGCAGCAGCAGAGTAATCAACGCTGCGCCGTCGCCCAATCAGGGTGGATCCACGGCTGAGTGTAATCCTGGGCCAGGACTTTGCCCAGAATATGATCGGCCACTTTTTCGCCGATAAGGATCGATGGCGCGTTGGTATTGCCGTTGGTGATTTGCGGAAAAACCGAGCTATCGGCGACGCGCAGCCCTGTCACGCCGATCACGCGCGCCTCAGGGTCGACAACCGCGCTCGGATCGTTAGCCGCGCCCATCCGCGCGGTGCCGCAGGGGTGATAGGCACTTTCCACATGTTCACGAATGACGGCGTCGAGCGCATCATCTGATTGCGCATCAGCGCCCGGTTGCAATTCGCTTCCTGCCACATCCGCGAAAACAGGTTGCGCGAAGAGTTCCCGCGTGAGCCGGATGGCATTGCGGAAATCGCGCCAGTCCTGATCCTCACTCATGTAATTGAAGCGGATCACCGGTGCGTCCTTTGGGTCGGCGCTGCGCAGGGTCACCGACCCCCGCGACGCCGCGCGCATCGGCCCGACATGGGCCTGAAATCCGTGACTGCCCTCGGCGGTTTGCCCATCATAGCGCACAGCCAGCGGCAAGAAGTGAAACTGAATATCGGGGTACTCCACGCCCGCGCGAGAGCGGATGAAGCCGCAGCTCTCAAACTGGTTTGACGCACCAGGCCCGCGCCGCGCCAGCAGCCACATCGCCCCTGCCAGCGCTTTTCCCGGGAGCGACCACCAACGCGCCAGGCTTAACGGCTGCGTCGCCGCCATCTGCACGTATAGCTCTAGATGATCTTGCAGGTTAGCGCCGACGCCCGGGCGATCCGCGACCGGCTCGACCCCGTGCTCGGCCAGATGCGGCGCGGGCCCAATGCCAGATAGCATCAACAATTTCGGCGTGTTGAGCGAGGAGGCCGCAAGGATGACCTCGCGCTGCGCCTGGATCGTCTTGCGAGCACCGCCCCGCGTAATGATTTCGACACCGCATGCCCGGCCCGCCTCGATCACCACCTTGCACGCCAAACCGCGCACCAATGTGCAGCGCGCGCGCTTGAGTGCGGGCTTGAGATAGGCGTCGGCGGCAGACCAGCGCCTTCCGCGCCAGATCGTGGCCTGCATCGCGCCGAAACCTTCTTGCTGGACCCCGTTGTAATCGGCGCTGGCGCAGTAGCCTGCCTCGATCCCGGCTTGCACAAACATCTTTGAAAGCGGGTTATCTTGCGGCCCCGGGCGCACATGAAGCGGCCCGCTTGCCCCTCGGATCGCGTCGGCATCGTCGCCGGCATACTGCTCCATACGTTTGAAGTAGGGTAGCACATCGGCGTAGCTCCACCCCCGCGCGCCAAGCTGTGCCCACGTATCGAAGTCGCGCGCATGCCCCCGTACATAGACCATGCCGTTGATCGATGAGGATCCGCCAATCACCTTACCCCTGGGGCATGCCATCCGACGGTTATTCAAGTGCGGCTCGGGCTCTGACGTATAACCCCAGTCATAATGCGCCATGTTCATCGGGAAGCTGAGCGCGCCTGGCATTTTGATGAACGGGCCCGCATCGGTGCCGCCATGCTCGATGACAATCACCGACGCGCCGCTTTCGCTCAGCCGGTAGGCAAGCGCACAACCTGCCGAGCCTGCGCCGACAATGACGAAATCCGCCTGCATCGCTTATGCGTCCGGGGCCCGCAGGATGTCATATCCGATCATGACATGCGTGCGGTAAGCGGGACGGGCGCGCAGGCGGTCCATATAGGCCTCAAAGGGTGGGCGCGGGCGCCGCGGGATCTCTATATCGAACCAGCGGTAGAAGACATGACCGGCGGCGATATCGGCAGCGGTGAAGTCCGGCCCTGCGAGATAATCATGCCGGGCCACCTGCTCCTCAAAAACGTCGAGTAAGGTCTCAAAGCGGGCAATTGCAGCGGTGAGAGCGGCCTCATCGCGATCCTTAGCGGAGGTGCGTACGCGCGACCAAAAGATCGGCACCGTGAACGCGGCGGCGAGGGTACCCTTGGCCCATTCGGCCCACATATCGACGCGGGCGCGGGCGGTTGGTTCGCGAGGCCAAAACGTACCGCCGTCGCCATAGCGCGCCGCCAGATAACGCAGGATTGCGCCGCTCTCCCACAGGACAACCTCGCCGTCTTTCAGCACCGGCACTAAACGATGCGGGTTCATCGCGGCGAAGGCCTCGGTATCAAGGCCACCAAAGTTGTGCCCGTAGTCGAGACGCTCGAAGGGCAAACCCAACTCGCCAATGGCCCACATCACCAATTGGACGTTGGACGACGTGGCGCGCCCATACACCGTCAGCATCGCCGCTGCGCCCGTTTATGCCAGCGATAACACAAAGCGTGGGGGGCACGTGCGAGCGTAATGCAGGCTTTGGCGCCGATCACACGAGGCATGCGCCTACGCCTCCCTCGCCAACATCAGATGCGCAAGCGCCATCACCCTTCGGGTTGCCTGAGTGCTATCGAGCGCATCCGGGCCCAACGCGGCACGGATGTAGAAGCCATCAATCAAGGCTGCGATTGTATCCGCCGCCTCCTCTGCCCCTGCACCCATCAGGGGACGCAGATTGGCCAGAAGGTTAGAACGCAACCGTGCGTGATACGCCCGCAGAAGCCGCTTGGCGTCGGGCGATGTCTGTGCGGCGACGTAAAAATTGAGCCACGCATTGACGACGTGGCCTTCAAACTGGTCAGCGTCAAAACTGGCCTGGATCACGGCATCAAGGCGAGACCGGGGGCTGTTGGCGCGTGCCAAACGATGACGGACTGAACGCACGAACAGCGCCAGAATGTGCCGCATCGCCGCGAGGAATAGCGCGTCTTTTGCGCCGAAATAGTGATGCGCTAAGGCCGAGGAGACGCCCGCGCGACGGGCAATCCGTGAAACGGTTACATCAAGCGATCCCGCCTGCCCGACCTCATCGATTGTCGCCTGAACCAATGCCGCACGGCGCTGCGGTTCCATCCCAATTCTCGGCATAGCGCGCTCCTGAACGCGCTGACGCTATTCTTGATTGACTGGTCAGTCAATAAAAAGCGGCCGTCGCTTCGCGCTACCCTCTTTCGCTCAGCGTAGGCGCCGGTAAACGGTCGTTCGGCCGCGGCGGATGTCGGTAATCTGCAAAACACCCGCATCGGCTCGGTCGATTACATAGCAAGTCCGGCGATTGTTCTCGGAGTTGATCTGCACAAGCACCGGCCCCTCGCCGTCAGACCCGTCGCATTCCTGCGCGATACGGAAGAAGCGGTGCGCCGAGAACGCGCCATCTTGGCGGAAATAGAGCTCCGAGCCCAGCACGGTCATCTCCCAGCGCTGATCGCCTTCGTCTATCCAATCGCCCTGCATCGTTGCGCGCAGAACCGAATGGGTATCCTGGCCCGGAGCAGGTAAGACGCCGCGCACCACAATAGCCGCGACATTACCTTCCGTCTCGACCATATCGCCCTTGAGCAGCACGGGCATATTCACCGACAGATCCTCGAGCGCATACATCAATGCCTCTGGCGTAGGACCTCGGTAAAACACACGCATTTTCCAATCACCCGCGTGGAACGAGCAATATTCACGCCCCGCCTCCAACTCACAGCCTTGGAACAGCGCATTGGTCTCAAAACCTTTGCCATGGGTGCCAGCGGGGATTTCCGTGACCAGATCCGCGGTGGACACATTTATCGGCTGCTCATCGGGCGGCACGATCGTCGTATCTTGGGTGACGCCTGTTATTGGCGTCCCGTCGGGCGCCCCGCCCGAGCCGCCACCGCCGCCGAAAACCTCGCCCTCACCCGGGCTT
This sequence comes from Pseudomonadota bacterium, assembly GCA_038750765.1. Taxonomy (GTDB): domain Bacteria; phylum Pseudomonadota; class Alphaproteobacteria; order Rhodobacterales; family Rhodobacteraceae; genus Psychromarinibacter. The sequence continues at coordinate 9,987 of JBCDGW010000051.1, forward strand.
TCATCCTTGCCGCCACCGGTAGGCTTGCCGCCGCCATCCACGAGGGTCAGCGTAAAATCACGCGCGGTCTCACCCGTGTCGATCTCGCGCATCGACACTGTCTCGTAGCCGCGGCCTTCGCAGTCGATATCGCCGACGATGTCAAATATCTCGTTCTCGACGCAAAAGAAGAACTCTTGGCCTTCAAACGGCTCGACGCCAGAATCTGCGAAATAGTAGTAGTAGCGCCGGGTCAGATCGCCGCCGACGACAGTCGCGCAATCGCCAGGCTCGATATTCCACCAGCCTTGCGACATCCAATCGGTGTCGCCTTTAAAGCCAATCGCCACGCTTTGCAGGTTCTCGGTGTCATTGCAGATCTCCAACGCCGCATGGCTTACGGTGGCCCCTGCTATCCACAGCGCCCCCGTAAGAGCGCCGCCGATCCACTTAGAACGCATGAGGTCAATCCCCCCGCGACCCGCCACGCCGCGGCGGGCGATTGGTTTCTTCGCTTGCGGGCGGCTCATCGACATCGGGCGTTGTTTCGACCGTGTCTTGATCGGGTTCATTGTCAGGCTCGGGCGCCGGGCTGTCGTCTTCCGTGACAGTGTCCGGCGCGACATCGGGCCCGCTGTCATTGTCATTGTCCGGCAGATCGAAATCGAAGGTCGGCTCGCTCGGCGTGTCATCATCATTGATGCGATTGCCGCCGCCATTGTTATCGTTGATCACCTCCGGCCGCGGCGTCTCGTCCACATTGATTGTCCCGCCGCCCCCGGGCTTACCGTCCGAATCCTTGCCGCCGGTGTTGTCGGGAGACTTGCCACCGCCGCCATCGACCACGACGAGCGTGTACATGCCCGAAGTGCCGCCGGTATCGACCTCTTTAAACAGCGAGCGCTCATAGCCGCGTGCCTCACAGTCGCTGTCGCCGGTTACGACGAAAGCCTTGTTCGACGAGCAGAAGTAGTAGCCTTCGCCAGTCATTTCGATGCCTTCGCCGATCGCCGTGTAATAGAGATACCGACGGTTCACGCCATCGAGCGCTGGTACAACGCATTCGCCCGGATCGACATTCCACCAGCCTTCTGAAGTCCAGCCATCCGGCCCTTCGTAGCCAAACGCAACGGACTGCAGCACAGAGCCTTCGTTGCACACTTCAATGCCGCCGTTGCCGCCGGGTGGTGGTGGCGGCGGGATATCGTTCTGCGGCGGCGGCGCATTGCCGTCTGCGGTAATGAATACCGTGTGACCGCGGGCGGTTGGGCCCGTATCGATCTCGGTGAAGCTCTCGGTGTCGTAGCCGCGCGCCTCGCAATTGGTGTCACCAAAGATCTCGAAAATCTCGGGCGAGGTGCAGAACATGAAGCCTTCGCCCTCGAACGGACCGGCGTTCACCTCTGCGCGATAGTAATAGTACCGCTCCTGCAGCTCGCCCGCCAAAACCAACGCGCAATCATCCGGATCGATGTTCCACCAACCCTCCGACTTGTATTGATCGCCCGATTCATACCCGATCGTAACGCTTTGCACGTCATTGGTCTGATTGCAGATATTCAAGCCTAGCTGATCGGTGTCTTGACCCGGGCCTTCCTCGTTGCGCGGCGGCGGTGTGGCGTCGCTGCTGACCAGGGTGAACGTAAAGTCGCTGGCGGACGCGCCCGTGTCGATCTCGGCAAATTCTTCTGCTTCGTAACCGCGCGCCTCGCAATTGGTATCGCCGATGATTTCGAACTCACGCGGGACCGTACAAAACGTGTATCCACCCCCGGGGAAGTCGCCGCCGTTCACCTCAGCGCGGTAATAATAGAACCGCTGCTGCAGATCGCCGCCGACAACCACCGCGCAATCATTTGGGTCGATGTTCCACCACCCTTTCGATTGCCACCCTTCTGTGCCCTCGTAGCCAATCGTCACGCTCTGCACAAAGGAGGTTTCATTACAGATCCGAAGCGCTGCACTGGCGCTACCGGCCACCCCTGTAAAAGCCGTCACGAGAAAAATCTGACACAGAAACCGCATAGTTATCCTCCGTATTCAGCAACAGTTTACGCAAGCGGGCGCGTTCGACAAGCCTCTTGGCAGGCTGCGCTGATATGCTGCAATGATGCTGGAGCGCTCCGCTTGATCGAGACAACCTTCCTGCGAGGCAGCGCTGGCATTGCGCGAATTTACGCTCTTTCGTCACGGTATCGTTTACAGATTTTCAGGAAATGGAACGTCTCCCGCCCCATTCCCGCCGCGATCCGGATCTATCCCTCTGCTTGCGCGGTAACCAAATGATCGGACCGCCGCAGTAATGATAGATATGTTGGAGAGAGACCGATGAAATTCGCAAACCTGATCAACCGTTTTAAGCGCGACGAAGACGGCGCCGTCACCGTAGACTGGGTCGTGCTGACCGCTGCTATCGTTGGCCTGGGCATCGCGGTTCTGACCACCGTTGGTGGCGCGACCGACGATTACGGCAACACGATTGGTTCGTACATGTCTTCGCAGGGCATCAAGACGACCTACTAAGGCCGTCTCACAGGATCAGAGGCCGCGACCGGTGCAAACCGGCGCGGCCTTTTGCACTTAGGCGCAGCCCGCTAGCTGTCGGCGAATTCGGACACCCGACGCGCGCTTCGCCGAGCCGCTAAAACCCGGGCGACATTGCGCTCCAAACCATCCTCAGACCGAAGGCGCACATCATAGCGCCGCCCCACATGGACCCTGGCTGCATCTTGCACAGCACTGCCGAGGGGTCGGTCGCCCCGTGCTTGTTCTCTTGCCATCAACGTTTGCAAATCGCAGTCGAGCCCGACGAACAAAACCTGATGCCCCGCGAGGGTTCGCTTCAACTGATCGGCCCAGGCTTCTTCGTCTAAAATATGCTCGAGGATGAGGTCATTGCCGGCATCGGCATAGGCCGCGACGCTGGCGTGAAAGCCCGCAAAAATCCGCGCGCGCTCCTCCGACCAAGAGAAGTCTCCGGCACGAAACCGCGTCATCGGCAAAACCGCCCCGTCGCGCAGATGGTCAATCGATACATGCCAAAAGGGCCGTTCAACCTGCGCCTGCAATGCCCGCGCCAAAGTTGACTTGCCGCTGCTCGACGCACCGTGAAGGAAGATGATCTCGGCCATGAGCGCGCTTTTACCGTTCAGCGGCGAACGCGTCATGCACGAACGCATCCCGCACCCGCTGCGCCCTCTAAAATGCCTCGGCGCGCTTTGAAAAGGTACCGCCACGGCCCAATTCCCGCCCAACTCCATTGGTTAAAGCATGCTTACCGGACGGAGAGAGATCTGGTCGGAGTAACCGAGTAAATGGAGAGAGAGATGAAACTTGTTAACCTGATGAACCGCTTCAAGCGCGACGAAGACGGCGCTGTCACCGTAGACTGGGTCGTTCTGACCGCTGCGATCGTGGGCCTCGGCATTGCCGTTTTGACCACCGTTGGTGGTGCGACCGACGATTACGGCAACACGATTGGTTCGTACATGTCCTCGCAAGGCATCAAGACGACCTACTAAAAGCTACCTGGCGTTGGGGCGCTTTGCCCCGCCTCCGCGCCCATCTGCTTCAGCGCTCCGCGGCGGCTGCCCGGGGCGTTGTTGCTTTTTCGCGGCACAGTCGGGTAAGGCACGCGGATGCCTCGATATGCGCTCCGCATCGAATATGATGGCCGGCTGTTTTCGGGCTGGCAGCGTCAAAACCATGCGCCGAGCGTCCAGCAAGCAATTGAAACCGCGTTATCGTACCTCGAGCCTGATACCGCATCGATCACGGCGGCGGGCCGCACCGATGCTGGCGTCCATGCGTTCGGCCAAGTGGCCCATTGCGATCTGGCCCGCGGATGGGATCCTTTCCGCCTCGCCGAAGCGCTCAATCACCATTTAAAACCCCACGCAGTGGCGATCTGCGCCGCAGCACAAGTCGCGCCAGACTTTCACGCGCGCTTTGATGCGGTCGAGCGCAGCTATGTGTATCGCATTATCTGCCGCCGTGCCCCGCTTACATTCGATAAGGGCAAGGCTTGGCGCGTTCCTTCGCTTCTTGACGCCCAGGCCATGCACCAAGCGGGACAGCACCTGGTCGGTCGCCATGACTTCACGACGTTTCGCGCATCGCAGTGCCAGGCGAAAAGCCCGGTAAAAACGCTCACCGCGCTGAGCGTGACCGCGCAAGATGACCAGATCCGCATCGATGTGCGTGCCAGATCGTTTTTGCACAACCAAGTGCGCAGCTTTGTCGGTTCGCTGGAAAGGGTTGGCGCCGGTGCCTGGGCCATTGACCAGATCGCCGAGGTGCTTGCTGCGAAAGACCGTAGCGCGTGCGGGCCCGTTGCACCGCCCACGGGCCTCTACCTCGCGGCAGTGCGCTACCCCACCGACCCATTTGACGGCTAGCGCGTGCGCAGCCGCTCGCGGTGCCAAATGTAGAGCCCCGACGCGACGATTATCAGCCCGCCCAAAAGCGTCCAAACCGTTGGCGGGGTTGAGAAAACAACGATCCCCGAGATCGCCGCAAGCACTATTTGAATGTATATGACCGGCGCCAGGATCGACGCGTCGGCTAGGCGGTGCGCGTAGGTCGCCGCGATATGCCCCAAACCTGCAAAAGCGCCGATCAGCGCCATGACCAAAGCGACGCCGAGGTCAGACGGCGCGCCCCAAACATTGAAGCCAAAGGGGGCGAGCAGAAGCGTCGCCAACCCGCTCGACCAGAGTTGCGCTGTCGCGTTGGTCTCCACGCCCGCTAAGAGCCGCGTCATGATGAAGTACCCCGAGGCGCAGAAAAGCGCGCCGAGCGACAAGAAGATCGCCGGTTCAAACTGTGCCCCCCACGGCTGCACCGTCACGATCACGCCCAGGAATCCCGCGAGCACCGCAAGAAACCTGCGAATGCCCACGCGCTCCCCCAAAACCGGGATCGCCAGCAGCGTGACGACAATCGGCGTGGCGAAGAAGATTGTCGTGGTCAGCGTGATCGGAAGGGTTTTGAGCGCGAAAAAGTTGAATGTGGTGCCGAAGATAAGCAGCAGAGAGCGAAAAAGCTGGCGCCATGGCGCATTGCTGCGAAATTCGCCAAGCCCGGCACCGGGAAGGTAAACCAAGCAGGATAAGACGAAGTGGCCCGCATAGCGCACGAACACCACTTGAATCGGCGCGACCCCCGCCAGAATCAGCCATTTTGCCGATGTGTCGGTGGCGATGAAAAACACCACCGCCAGCGCCATGAGCGCGACGCCAAGCCCGGTGCGCTCTTCACGGGGTCGCGCGAGGCTCATCGAAGGGTGATGCTAGGAATTGCGGGTGTGCTGATACAGCGCAAACAAGGCCACGAGCAGCGATACAACCGATATGATCTCAAGAATGACGGCCAATTTTTAGCTTCCTTCTTGCTGTAAACACGCGGACTGGAGGATCTCGATGTAAGCCGACTTAATCGTGCTCCACTCTTCGGGAGTATAAAGCGACGGATCCTTTTCGTCGTTAAAGAAATCAGTCGCCAACTGACAACGTCTCAAATCCTGACCCAAAAAGTTTATCAACACCGACGACCCGCCTGTTATCAACGCGAGGAAGAGCGCCGATTCCGCTAGGGTCAACCAACCGCTTCTCCGTTTTTTTGAGGCGCTTGCGTCACCGTCGTCGTCCATCACATCACATCACGGCGCCGATCTGCCAGGGCACAAACTCGTAATCGCCCAGCCCCTGCGCCTCGGATTTCGACGCTTCGCCAGACGCGACCCTGAGGATCAAATCGTAGATCTCGCGCCCCTTTTCCTCGAGCGACACCCCGTCGCTGAGCATCGCGCCGGCATTGACGTCCATGTCCTCGATCATCCGGCGGTACATTTCTGTATTGGTAGCAACCTTGATCGTCGGTGCTGGCTTGGAGCCAAATGCCGAGCCGCGGCCGGTGGTGAACACGACAACATTCGAGCCACCAGCGATTTGCCCCGTGACACTGGCCGGGTCGTATCCGGGCGAGTCCATAAAGGTAAACCCGGATTCAGTGACGTGCTCGGCGTAACGATACACCCCTGTCAAAGGCGAGGTTCCGCCCTTGGCTGCAGCACCTAACGACTTCTCGAGAATGGTCGTCAGCCCGCCTTTTTTGTTGCCAGGACTGGGGTTGTTGTCCATCGATCCCTTGTTGCGAGCGGTGTAATCCTCCCACCAGCGCACCAATCCGACAAGCTTTTCGCCCACCTCTTGGCTCACAGCACGGCGGGTAAGCAGATGTTCTGCGCCGTAAATCTCGGGCGTTTCAGCGAGGATACCGGTCCCGCCCTGCGCCGCGAGCAGATCGCAGGCATAGCCCAGCGCTGGGTTCGCGGTTACCCCCGACCACGCATCGGAGCCGCCGCATTGCAGCGCCACCTTCAACCCGGAAGCAGGACAGGGTTCGCGCCGCGCTTCATTGGCATGGGGCAGCATGGCCCGCACTTTCTTGATGCCCATCTCAATCGTGCGGCGCAGACCGCTTACGCCTTGAATATTCATCACTTGGCACAGTGGCCCCTGCTTGAGCCCATACGCTTCGAGCAGCCAATCGATCTGATTCATCTCGCAGCCGAGCCCCACCATCACGACGCCTGCGTGGTTGGGATGGCGCGCATAGCCCCACATAACCCGCTGCAGCGCGGCAAAACCCTCACCGTCACCGCCCATGCCGCAGCCTGTGCCGTGGACGAACGCAACCACCCCGTCGACATTGGGATACTGCGCCAGCTCTTCGGGCCCAAACGCATCGGCAATGCGACGTGCTGCCGTCGCCGAGCAGTTAACCGAGGTGATGATCGCGATGTAATTGCGTGTCCCATAGCCACCGTCTGGACGACGAAAGCCCATAAACGTGTCCGGCGTTGTCGCGGGCGTCACGGGCCGTTGATCGGTGCCAAACTCATAGGCCTGCTCGGTACCGACGAAGTTAAGGTTATGGCTATGAACGTGTTCGCCGGACGCGATATCAGATGCTGCCAGGCCGATGAGCTGCGCGTATTTCCGCACCGCCTCGCCCGCCTTGATCGGGCGTGTCGCAATCTTGTGACCCGATGGGATCAACGAGGCCGTCGACACCGTCTCGACTTTTTGGCCAGCCTCCAAAGGGCGCGTGGCGGTGACCACGTTATCGGAGGGGTCGAGGCGTACAAACGGCTCCATTTCTGGGCTTCCTTGTTTCACGAGGTGGCGGTTTCATCGAGCGTGCGTATCGACCCGCTTGCATAACATAGTGCCGCCGTCCCAACCAGCCTAGCTGTTCAGACCGTCACCTTGCATCGCATAGCCTGGCGGCATGCCGCAAGCACGCCCATTCAGGCGCCGACAGGGCTAACCATCCCTAGTCTAGCAGGACTTCGACGATGGGCGGCCAAATCAGCAGAACCGAGAGCGCAAGGATCTGGATGCAGATAAACGGCAGGAACCCTTTGAAGATATCCGTCAGCGAGATGTGCGGCGGCGCGACCGATTTGAGATAAAAGGCAGCGGGGCCGAAAGGCGGCGACAGGAACGAAACTTGCATATTCATACAAAAGACCACGCCGAACCAGATCGCCACATTGCGCGGATCTAGATTGCCCAAAACCCCGATCTCCTCGACCGGAAGCTGCAGCACGATGGGGAGAAAAACCGGCATGATCAAAAGCACGATCCCAACCCAATCCATGAACATGCCCATGATCAGGAAGATCACCATCATCACCAAGATGATCGACATCGGGGGAAGTTCGTAACCGATGATCAAGTTGGCCACGAAAGTGGGGCCGCCAGAGAGGGTATAGGCGCCCGCGAGCGATGCCGCGCCGATGGTAACCCAGATGATGGTGCCGGTGGATTTCATGGTGCGCATCACCGCGTCCCAGACCACCTCAAACGACATCTCCCGACGCAATAGCCCGATGACGAATACCGCAACAACGCCCATCGCTGCCGCTTCGGTAATGCCGGTAATGCCACCGTAGATCGAGCCCAGCACCACGCCAATCACGACGATCGGGGCGACCAGCCCTTTACCCATTTCCCAGCCGCGCAACGAGCGGTCCTTGCCCACGGCGAAAAACACGATCAGCGCAAACAAGACGAAAGCGCCCAAAAGCCAAGGCAGATCGGCCACCATACCAAGCGCGATCGGATCAACGCCCTCGACGATCTCATTGGCGCCGGTAAGCGTGAAAAAGAGGTTGCGCAGCGTCAGCGCGGCCACAGTACCGAGGCCGATTAGCCCGAGAAAGCCAAGGAACATCAGCCCCTTTTCGCGGCCAGACGGATCGTCGGCATTCGGTTCGGGCAGCGGCGCCTGATCGGGGTCAAGCTGCGTTCGGATGATGATGTAGACGATAAAGAACGAGGCCAACATAAAGCCCGGCAGGAACGAGGCCGTAAACAGCGCCTTGATCGACGTCTCCGTCACCAGCCCATAGAAGATCAAGACGATGGAGGGCGGGATCATCGTGCCAAGTGAACCGCTGGCACAGATCGTGCCGATGGCGAGGTTCTGGTTGTAGCCCAGCCGCAGCATCTGCGGCAGCGCGATCAGGCCCAACAGCACCACCTCGCCGCCGATGATGCCGGACATCGCGGCCATGATCACGGCCATGATCGAGGTGACGATGGCGATGCCGCCCCGCGTTCGGCTGAGCCAGACATTGAGCGAGGAATACATGTCCCGCGCGATACCCGAGCGTTCCAACAAGGCGGCCATAAAGATAAACAATGGCACGGATATCAGCACATAGTTGACCATCTGCCGGTAGACCGACTGCCCCAGCACCGCCAGAGGTCCGCGCCCGAAATTGCCATAGAGCACATCCGGCCCAAAGCGCAGGATCAGACACAAGACCGCCAGGAATGCCGAGGCAAATCCCAGGGGCATCCCGATGGCCAGAAGCGCAAACATCGCCAGAAGGAGGATGAGCGAAAGCGTCCCGATATCCATCGGGACGAAATTTCCAAGTAGCAGATCAAGCATTAGCCGCGCTCCTCAACCGCGCGGCGCATGTTTTCGATCTCAACCTCGTCGATCTCGTCTGCAGGCGAATGCGTGCTGTCGTCGTTCCAATCGTTGATCAGATTGGCCAGCGCCTGGATCGCCACGAGCACAACGAGGATCAACAGGCCCGGCCAAAGCGTGGCGGGCAGCGGTGGGTCCCAGGCAGTGCCAAACTTCTCGAACCGCTCCCATTTCGAAGAAGCAGTGTTGTAACTGCCAAAGACCAACGAATAGGCAAAAAACCAGATCAGGGCGACGGAAATGATATCGGCCACCTTCTTCATCCAGAACGGGAACATGTCGTAGATGATGTAGATGCGGATATGGCTGCGCTGCTGCATGGCGTAGAGCCCGGCAAGCAGGAACAAGAACGACGCCATCCAAAGCGACAACTCATTCGCCCACAGCGTCGGCGCTTCGAACACGTAGCGCAGCACCACTTCGTAGAACATCACGCAGACGAGCACGATCGTGCCAATCATGGCGATGCGCGACAGGACCAGAGAAAGGACATCGAGCGGCCCGGTGCGGTCTATTTCGATGCTGCCTTTGTTGTCCGATAGAAACAACGAAGCCAAGACGATCGAAAGCGCTATGGAAACGAGTGTGCCGAGCACCAGCGCATTGCCCTCCGGCTCAACCATGGTGCCCATGGTAACGTTCGGGTTGAAAATCGCCGTACCACAAAGCAACAACGTGACCGCGATTGATACCAGCATCGCCACTCGAACCGGCCCTCGCAGCGCCCCAAGCCAAACGCTTTGCGTTTCCATCCCGAACCCCGTCGTCTTTAGTGGATAAAAAAGCGCGGGCTCCGTTGATGGGGCCCGCGCCTTAAAGGTCTTAGACTGTCATGCGCGGCTTATTCGGAAACAAGGCCAAGCTGGGTCAGGTATTCGATATGGCTTGCCACCAAGGCTTCTGCCTCGGGGGTCGTCGCAAAATCGGTCCAGGCCGACTGTGCCGCGGCGCGGAACTTCGCCAGCTCTTCCGCCGACCAGGTGTGCAGCGACACGCCTTCAGAGGCCAAGAGTGCTGCAGCTTCGGCATTCGCCTTCTCGAAGGTCAGCGCCGTCTGCAGCGCCAGCTTCTGCATGGCGGTGTCCATTATCCGGCGGTGATGCTCGGGCATGCTGTCCCACACGTCCTTATTGCAGGCCAGGTGGTCCGACGGCATCGAATGGAAGCCGGGGAAGTTGGCGTGCTTGACGATATCGTAGAGACCCATCGACTTGTTGTTGGCTAGGCCAGAGGCGTCGGCGCCGTCGATGATGCCGGTTTCAAGCGCGGTAAAGATCTCGGTGAAGTCCATCACGATGGGCGAGGCGCCCAGGTTTTCAAAGATCTTCGTCTGCATGCCCGGAGGCGAGCGGAACTTCCAGCCTTCAAAATCGGCAACGCCGGTGATCGGCTTACCGGAGGCGAAGCTTTCCTGACCGTAGACCCACCAACCGATGAGTTGCATGCCGAAACCATTGTACAGTTCCTGCGCGGCGTCATAGCCACCGCCATGATAGAGCCACGAGAGCTGCTGATAGGGCGTGTCGTAGCCGCCCATGATGTCACCGACGAACTGGAAGGCGGGGTTCTTACCAGTCTGGTAGCCACCGCCGGTCATGTCGCAGTCGAGGATGCCGGTCGCTGCAGCATCGAAGGTCTCGGTCGGGCCCACCACGGACGCAGAGTAGAACATCTCGATGGTAATTTCGCCGTTCGACATAACCTGAACGTCATCGACGAAGTCAGCGGCCAGTCTGCCTGACACAGATTCCGGTGCGTAGTGCGTCTGGATGCGAAGGTTGGTTTGAGCGGCGGCTGCGGTGCCGACAAGCGCGAGCGCGCTGGCGGCAAGGGCCGCCTTGCGGAAAAGTTTCATAAAGTTCCTCCCATAAAGTGGCGGTACCCATCTGTGCAGGTCCGCCAGGTGGCAGCACGTTATCAGCAGTCTATGGCAGCGCAAACAAAAATCTCGATTTCCAAAAATTTTGAATTTTTATTGCTTTGCTGATTTTTTCGGCCACATTCCGATATGGGCATGCCGCCCAGCCAGGCCTGATCTTTTGGACGCTACCGAGAAAATTCAAACCCCTGAGTTGCTGCAGATCCTGCGCGACCGCCTGATGATGGCGCATTACCGCCTTGGCGATAAGCTCCGATCGGGGGAAATCTCGAGAGAGTTCAAGATCGCGCCCGGCACCGCGCGCGAGGTCATGCTGCGGCTCGCGGGTGAAGGGTTGCTCGAATATGAAGAGCAACGCGGGTTTCGCGTCACCCGCCGCTCGGCAGATCGCTTGAAGGACATCGCGCGCTTTCGTCTGTTGCTGGATCAGGAGGGGGCGACGCGGTCGATTGAGAACGGCGACATCGAATGGGAGGCATCCTTGACCGCCGCCCATCACAAGCTGAGCCATATCGAGCAGCGCATCGCACGGGCCGAGGACGAACGGCCTTACCTAAAGCCCTGCAACGATGCCGAGCTTGAGTTTCACCTAGCGGTCATTTCCGCAGCAGAGATGCCGCTCCTGTCCAGCACCTATCGCCGCGTTTACGCGCAGTTCCGGCAGTTAATGGTGGACCCTGAAACCGGTGGCTGGAGCCGTGCTGATAACACGCGCGAGCATCAGCGCATTCTAGAAGCAGCGCTCACCCGAGACAGCGCCCGTTGCCGCGCCGCGCTCTATGACCACCTAGAGCGCCACCTTTAAGCGCCGTTTCACCGTTTCACCGTTGCGCCGCCAGACCCGCGCGGCGCACTCATTAAACGAATTGCTCCCGCGTTAACCGCTCTTCCAAACCGTGGCCTGGGTCAAACAACAGCCTGTGCCGCACACTGGGCTCAGATTTGATTTCAACACTCATTACCCGTTCGACTTGGCGGCTATCGGCATCTGCCATGACCGGGCGCTTGTCAGGCTCCAGCACGTCAAAACGCACCCGCGCCGTCATCGGCAGCAATGCACCGCGCCAGCGCCGGGGCCGGAAGGGCGCAATCGCGGTCAACGCCAACACGTCCGACCCGATTGGCAAGATCGGCCCGTGGGCAGAGTAATTGTACGCTGTCGATCCGGCGGGCGTCGACACCAAGGCCCCGTCGCAGACCAGTTGCTCCATCCGCTGGCGCCCATCGACAGAGATTTGCAGCTTCGCAGCCTGCGGACCCGCGCGCAGGAGTGAGACCTCGTTAATGGCCAATTCCTCTTGCACCCGCCCATCCAAGGTGTGCGCCCGCATATGTAGCGGGTTAATCACCGTCTCTTCCGCCGCGCTAAGGCGCTGAGCCAGACCATCGGCGCTGTACTCGTTCATCAAGAAACCAACGGTGCCGCGGTTCATTCCGTAGACAGGGATGTCGAGATGCATCGTGCTATGCAGCGTCTGCAACATGAAGCCGTCACCGCCGAGCGCCACGATCACGTCCGCCGCCTCGACCGGCGTTCCAGCATGCAACGCAGTAAGCTCGCCCAAAGCTGCTTGCGCGTCTTCGGCATCATTGGCCATGAAGGCAATCTGCATCGGCGCCCATCCTCTCGCGGCCAGATTGCAAGGGCGCGCGTAAAACACAAGAACCCAACGCCTCTGCGTCGAGCAGCCGCGCAAGAAACCGACGTGCTGGGCCTTTCTGAAA
>JBCDGW010000052.1:0-22332 GCA_038750765.1 Pseudomonadota bacterium
CAAAGCCCCATTTCATCGGTTTCTACGCGCTGGTGATGGGGCTTCAGGGACGGCCCTGGAACGATTGCCAAGGCGATGAAAAGGCCGCCTTGCGCGCCCGGTTCGACGCGATCAAAGCCGCCAGCGCTGCTGACGGCACGCATGTCTCCGCGATTGAGGCGCAGCTCGACGCGCTCGGGCTGCCCGATCCGACGCGCAACGCGTGAATGCATCAAGACGCTCGCGCACGAGTGATTTCACGGTCTATCCGCAAATCAGGTTCGCCGCGCGCCAGCCAGGAACCAGCGCGCGCTGTCGACCCGGTGTTGGCGCTTAGCCGACCAGTTCGATCCCGGCGAAGAAGTACGCAATCTCGACCGCCGCCGTTTCGGGCGCGTCAGAGCCATGGACCGAGTTTTCACCCACCGATTCCGCAAATTCCGCGCGGATCGTGCCCGCGGCGGCATCGGCAGGGTTAGTGGCGCCCATGACTTCGCGGTTTTTCGCAATCGCGCCCTCGCCTTCCAGCACCTGCACCACCACCGGTGCGGAGGCCATGAACGTGCATAGCTCGTCGTAGAACGGCCGCTCCTTGTGGACTTCGTAGAATTGCCCCGCCTGCGCCTGGGTGAGATGGATGCGCTTCTGCGCGACGATACGCAGGCCCGCCTCCTCGAATTTGGCGTTAATCTTGCCGGTCAAATTGCGATTGGTCGCATCGGGTTTGATGATCGACAGGGTGCGTTCGAGGGCCATCAGGCGCGTCTCCTTCGTCTGCGGTCGGGCGTCGGTGCACCGACCGGGCGTTGTTTTCACGCCGGTTAGCATGCGCCACAGGGATTGCAAAGGCCCGCCGCCCAAGCCGCGCACTACGCTTTCGCAGGCTGGGAACAAATCACAAACACGCATGCGAGACGCCGTACCGCATTTGGGCGGCTAAGCCCCTCGGGATGTTCGCCGACGCGATGTGCCCTGTCGCAACCGCGCAGCACTCGTGACGGCGCGGCTTGCTCCAAGCTTCCCCGCGCTGGTCAGGTGTTCAACACAGACCAAGCGCCGATTGCGCCCGCCGGTCCTTTTCATCGCGGGAAATTCCCCTATGCTGTTGGTGAGCAGAAAAAGGGCCTCGCGATGCCGCGCTCGCTAGATTACGGCAACCTGATGCATCGCGCGATGCGCGGTCTCATTCGCGACGTGCTGACCGATGTGCAAACCAACGGATTGCCCGGGCAGCACCACTTCTTCATCACGTTCGACACGATGAACCCTGATGTCGAAATCGCGGATTGGCTGTCGGACCGGTATCCGACGGAGATGACCATCGTGATGCAGCATTGGTACGACAATCTTGAAGTGACCGAAGAGGGTTTCTTCGTGACCCTCAATTTCGGCGATAAGCCCGAGCCGCTTTATATTCCCTTCGACGCGATCCGCACCTTCGTCGACCCCTCGGTTGAGTTTGGCCTAACCTTCAAAACCCAAGAAGACGGCCCCGATGAGCCTGGCCCCGGCGAGACCGAGATCGAGGCGGTGCCCGATGCGAAGACCGAGAGCAGCCACGACGCCGATATCGTCAGCCTCGATAGCTGGCGGAAGTAGCCGGGCAGCACCCGCGCGGCTGCGACACGCTTAGATAGACAGCCGCGCCGCCTGCGATCCGCGCTCGCGATAAGGCGTGGTGGCTTAATGGGTGCGATAGCACTTTGAGAAATGCGACGGCGAGGCAAAGCCGCAGGCGAGCGCCACATTGATCACCGTCATATCGGTTTGCATCAGCAAGTTGCGCGCCTTTTGCAGCCGCAATTCCATGTAATAGCGCTTCGGGCTGCGATTGAGGTAGCGCCGAAACAGCCGCTCCAATTGGCGCGTCGACATCCCCACATCGCGCGCCAGCAAGGCTGGGCTGATCGGCTCTTCGATGTTCTGCTCCATCATCTGGATCACTAGGCTGAGCTTTGGGTGGCGCACCCCGATCCGCGTAGGCACAGACAGACGCTGCGTGTCCTGATCGGTGCGGATGGTGGAATAGATCAGCTGATCCGCCACCGCGTTGGCCAGATCTTCGCCGTGATCGCCCGCGATGATCTTGAGCATCAGATCCAGCGACGAGGTGCCGCCCGCGGTGGTGAAGCGATTGCCGTCCAGCACGAAGACCGATTTCGTTAGGTCAACCTCGTCGAATTGCTCGGCGAAGCTGTCTTGGTTTTCCCAATGGATGGTGGCGCGCTTGCCGTTTAAAAGCCCCGCTTGCGCGAGGGTAAAAGCAGCCGTGCACAGCCCGCCCATCGCCACGCCGCGCCGGGCCTCGCGCCGCAGCCAATTGGCCAGCCGCTTGGTCGAGGCCTCCTGCACATCGATCCCGCCGCACAGGACCACGGTGTCGTCACGGCTAAGCTCTTCCAGATCCCCTTCCAGATCGAAAGCCACCCCGACGGATGACCGGATTTGCCCGCCGCCTTCGCCGAGAATGCGCCATGTATAGTGGGTTTTGCCCGCCATCCGATTGGCGATGCGCAGGGCTTCGACCGCGGAGGCGAAGCTGAGCATGCTGAACTGCTCGAGCAGTACGAACACAAAGCGGCGCGGCGCCGAACCACGCGGGAGCATCGCTGCATTATGCCGACTCACGTCCATCGCCAGCCTGTCGCTTATATCCGTCGCGGGACGGAAGCAGGTTTGCTCGTCTCACGCAAGACTGCCTATGCACGAAACGCCCGCGCGGTGGCGCCAAGAACCGCTGCCGCGGCGCGTTTAACGGGTTTCGCCCGCGCCCGCTTGGGTTTACAACGGGGCTCCTTGAAATCAGCTCCGAAGAGGGAGAGCGACGATGAGTGTTTGGGACAAGTCGGGGTGGCGTAGCAAGCCTCGGGTCCAGATGCCCGAGTATACGGATGCGGGCGCGCTGCGCGATGTGGAAGCGCGCCTTGCTCAGTATCCGCCGCTCGTCTTCGCGGGTGAGTGCTACGCGCTCAAAGACAAGCTTGCCGCAGCCAGCCGGGGCGAGGCCTTTCTGCTCCAGGGCGGCGATTGCGCTGAAAGCTTTGCTGAGTTCTCCGCCGACAATATCCGCGACACGTTCAAGGTGTTGTTGCAGATGGCGATGGTGCTGACCTTTGGCGCCAAAGTGCCGGTGGTCAAGGTGGGCCGGATGGCTGGCCAATTCGCCAAGCCGCGCTCCGCCCCCATGGAGGCGGTGAACGGGGTCGAACTGCCCAGCTACCGCGGCGATATCATCAATGACTTGCCGTTCACCCCCGAGGCGCGCATCCCCAACCCGCAAAAGATGCTCCAGGCCTATACCCAGGCCGCGGCGACGCTCAATCTGCTGCGGGCGTATTCCACCGGTGGCTTTGCCGATGTCGAGCGCGTCCATGCCTGGACCCTTGGCTTTACCGAGCGGGGTGAGGCGGAACGCTACCGCGATATGGCAAACAGGCTTCAAGACGCGATCGACTTCATGCAGGCCGCTGGGATGAACGGCCAAAGCAATCATGAGATGTCGACTGTCAGCTTTTACACCAGCCATGAGGCGCTGCTGCTCGAATACGAAGAGGCATTGACCCGGGTCGACAGCACGACCGGCGCCACCATCGCCGGGTCGGGCCATATGATCTGGATCGGTGACCGCACCCGTCAGCCCGATGGCGCCCATGTGGAGTTTGCCCGCGGCGTGGCCAACCCGATCGGCCTCAAATGCGGGCCCTCGATGGAGGCCGACGATCTCAAGCGGCTCCTGGCCACGCTCAACCCCGCCAATGAAGCCGGGCGGCTCACGCTGATCGCCCGCTTCGGGGCGGGCAAAGTGTCCGAACACCTGCCGCGCCTGATCCGCGTGGTGCAGGAAGAGGGGGCGCAGGTGGTCTGGTCCTGCGATCCGATGCACGGCAACACGATTAAATCGGCCAGCGGTTACAAAACCCGCCCGTTCGACGCTGTGCTGCGCGAGGTGCAGGAGTTCTTCGATGTCCATAACGCCGAAGGCACGGTGCCGGGCGGCGTGCATTTCGAACTCACCGGCCAGGACGTGACCGAATGCACGGGCGGCGTGCAGGCCGTGGCGGATGAGGATCTGTCAGATCGCTACCACACGGCGTGCGATCCGCGCCTCAATGCCACCCAAGCGCTCGAACTGGCGTTTTTGGTGGCCGAGGAGATCATCGAGCGCCGCCAGCCCAAGCGCGCCGCAGCCGAGTAACCGGATGGGCGGGGTCAGTCCCGCCCTCAACGCACGCGCTTGTGTCGAAGATCGAACCTGATTTTCTCTTTTTCAAAAATACCTCCGCCGGCGGCATCCCCGTGGGACGCGCGTGCCACGCTTTATAGTAAGGAGCGCCGCCCGCAATCCACATAACAGACAAAAAAAAGCGCGGCACCCATGGGATATCTATGGGATACCGCGCTTGTCAGTGCCGCGCGGTCAAGACCGCGCAGATGCCTGTGTATCGCCGGGTGGTTCTGGCCCGGCGGCTCGAGTGCCTCAACGGAGCATTCCAATCAGTCGGTTTTGACAAGCCGCAGATACGGCGCTTTCGCCAGCGCGCCGGTGGCTGTGTCGCGCGATGGGGTTTCTGCGCACGCCGGGGAGGACGGGGTATCCACGCGGGCTTTGGACGAGGGCGTGTAATTGCGCATCAGCGTTGGTGAGATGTCTACCCGCGGCGCGGGGGGCAAAAGCCGGCTCTTGCGCACGAAAACCGGTCTCGGCTTTGCACCACCGGCGCTTTCAGGCTTTGCACCACCGGCGCTTTCAGGCTTTGCACCATGGGCGCTTTCAGGCCTTGTGTCCTGCGCCGCCGCGGTCGCCACGATCCGCCGCATCTGCACCTGGGTCACCTCAAAACGGCGCGGCGTGCGGCCTGTCTCCCCCTGGCTTTCCAACGCGCCGAGAATGCGCGCCGATTGCACCCCGTTATGGAACAGCGGCGCCATGAACAGGCGCGCGTGGAGCACGGGCCGACCGATGCCAGCGGGGCTTTTCAATGTCAGATCAGCGACTTGCCCCGTAGATGACACAGCCGACAAAGCGTCTGCCACCTGCTCCCGCGCGCCGGGCAGAAACATCGCCGTCAGCGGCATGCCGCGCGCCTCCATGCCCAACAGATCGCGGATATGGGTCCCGGCAACCCGGATGCGACCGATACCCGGGGCGATCTGCTCCATCAAAAACGCATATTCCAGGGCCTCGCCTAGGCCGCGCGGATCGACCTCGGACCGGTCCGGCATCGCCCGACCACGGCGCAACGCCTCCCAATAGGCGTCCACCTGCGTGATCGCGCGAAACGAGGCGGGCTCGGGCTTTGTGAACAGCGATCTCACTTTATCCAATCCACCATGGCGCATTTTCATAACACAACACCTTTGACACATGCGAGGCGTGCGCGGGCTCTTCCTTGGCCCGTTAACCTCTATTACAGATTCCCTACTCTTTCCTTAATGTTGCACACTTTGCGGCAAAACGGGGGCGCTAGATTACTAAATGGTTAATACCAATGGTTAATTCGATGACCGGCTACGCCTCACAAAAGGGCGCAGGCGGGGGGTTTTCGTGGATGTGGGAGCTGCGCTCGGTCAATGCCCGCGGCTTCGATCTCCGCCTCAGGGTGCCTGATTGGGTGGAAGGGCTTGAAGCGCAGATCCGCAAAAGCGTGACCCAAAATGTGACGCGCGGCAACGTCACGATCGGGCTCAAACTGACCCGCGATGAGGCCGATACCGGCGAAGCTATTGACCCGGAAGCTTTGGCGCGGGTGCTCGACGATCTCAAAGCGGTGGCCGCTGCCGCTGAGACGGCCGGCCTGCCGCTCAGCCCGATCACGGCAGCCGATATCCTCAGCCTGCGCGGGGTGATGAGCGCGGCCACCCCCGAAACCGACCAGCAGGCGCTGCTGACCGCGCTGATGGCAGATCTGCCTGCTGTGATCGCGGCGTTTTCGGCAATGCGCCAGAGCGAAGGCGCTGCCCTCGGGCGGGTGATCGCGAACCAGATCGACCAGATCGCCGCGCTCACCGAAACAGCGGCAGCGCAAGCGGATGACCGCAAAGACGCCGTCGCCGCCCGGCTCAAAGACAATCTCGCCCGCATCCTCGAGAACGCCGACAGCGCAGATCCAGACCGCGTGGCGCAGGAATTGGCGCTGATCGCAGTGAAAGCCGATGTGACCGAAGAATTGGACCGCCTGCGCACCCATGTGGACGCCGCCCGCGCGCTGTTGTCTCAGCCTGCCGTGATGGGGCGTAAACTCGACTTTCTAGCCCAAGAATTTAACCGCGAAGCCAATACTCTGTGTTCAAAGTCGCAATCAGCAGCGCTCACGCAAACAGGTCTTGAGCTTAAGGCGGTGATCGATCAGATGCGCGAGCAGATCCAAAACGTGGAGTGAGCGAGTATGGCAGCGCGCCGCGGGCTCTTGATCATCCTGTCGTCGCCCTCGGGCGCGGGCAAGTCGACGCTGGCGGCCCGGCTGCGCGCCTGGGATGAGACCATCGTGTTTTCGGTGTCCGCCACCACGCGCCCCCCGCGCGCCGGCGAGCAGGATGGCCGCGAATACCATTTCCGCGACCGCGCCGAATTCGAAGCGATGATCGCGGCGGGCAATATGCTCGAACATGCTGAAGTGTTCGGCAATCTCTACGGATCCCCCCGCGCCCCGGTGGAGGCGGCGGTCGAGGCAGGCCGCGACGTGCTGTTTGACATCGACTGGCAGGGCGGACAGCAGATCGTCAATTCACCACTCGGGCGCGATGCGGTAACCATCTTCGTCCTCCCCCCCTCGATTGCCGAACTAGAGCGGCGGCTGCGCAGCCGCGCCCAAGACAGCGATGCGGTGATCGCCCGGCGCATGGAGAAGAGCCGCGATGAGATCAGCCATTGGCAGGAATATCGCTATGTGCTGGTCAACCACGATGTCGACACCTCCACGCGGACGCTGTGCACGATCTTGGAGGGCGAACGGCAACGACGCGACCGCCAGCCGCATCTGCCGCACTTGGTCGAGCGCTTGAACACGGAATTTGAGGCCAGGCTATGACGCTTTACGCTTATGGCGACCGCACCCCGCAGCTACCCGGCGATGGCGATTTCTGGCTGGCGCCCGGCGCCCATGTGATCGGCGATGTCGCGCTGGCTTCGGGCACCTCGATCTGGTTTGGCGCGGCGCTGCGCGGCGACAATGAGCGCATCAGCGTCGGCCCTGGCAGCAACGTGCAGGAAAACGCGGTGCTCCACACCGATATGGGCTATCCGCTCGAGATCGGCGCTGATTGCACCATCGGCCACACTGCGATCCTGCACGGCTGTCAGCTGGGTGACGGGGTGCTGATCGGGATGGGCGCGACGGTGTTGAACGGCGCGGTGATCGGCGACGGGTGTCTGATCGGGGCCTGCGCGTTGATCACCGAAGGCAAGGAGATCCCGCCGGGCTCGCTGGTCATGGGGTCGCCGGGGCGCGTCGTCAAACCGCTGACGCCCGACGCGATCGAGGGCCTGCGCGCCTCTGCCGCCCATTACCGCGACAGGATGCGCGCCTTCCGCCGAGATCTGCGCCCGCTGTAGCGCTCTCGTGGCTGCCCGCGGACCGCGCGCGCTCAAAAGCAGAAAGGGCGGTCAGAAACGCCGCGTTTCGCCTGCCTCCGGCGGAGGTATTTGGGAAAAGAAGAAAGGGGCCCGCGCGAAATAGACACGCGCGCACCTGGCCCGAGCGCAGTAGGCTAGAGCGCAGTAGGCCCGGGCGCTGTCGGATCGGGCCTGTTGGGCGATTAGCGCTTTTCTACGTCCACATAGTCGCGATAGGCGGCGCCGGTATAGAGCTGGCGCGGCCGACCAATGCGCATGCTGGGGTCGCTCAGCTGTTCTTTCCACTGCGAAATCCAGCCCACCGTCCGAGCGAGTGCAAAGATCGGCGTGAACATCGCGGTGGGGAAGCCCATCGCATCGAGGATGATCCCCGAGTAAAAGTCGACGTTCGGATAGAGCTTTTTCTCTTTGAAATAGGGGTCTTCCAGCGCGAGCTTCTCCAGCTCTTTCGCGGTTTGCAGGGTCGGGTTGTCCTCGACGCCCAGAAGTTCGAGCACTTCATCAGCGGATTGCTTCATCACTCGCGCGCGCGGATCGAAGTTTTTGTAGACGCGGTGGCCGAAACCCATCAGGCGGAACGGGTCGTTCTTGTCCTTGGCGCGGGCGATGTATTCGGGGATCCGCTCCGGCGTGCCGATCTCGCGCAGCATCTCAAGGCAGGCCTGATTGGCGCCGCCATGGGCAGGGCCCCACAGACACGCAATCCCCGCCGCGATACAGGCGAACGGGTTAGCCCCCGACGAGGAGGCAAGACGCACGGTCGAGGTCGACGCGTTTTGCTCATGGTCGGCGTGGAGCGTGAAAATCCGGTCCATCGCGCGGCTTAGGATCGGGTTCACCTCGTAATCCTCCGCCGGGACCGAGAAGCACATGCGCAGGAAGTTACCGGCGTAATCAAGGTCGTTACGCGGATAGACAAAGGGTTGGCCAATGGAGAATTTGTAGGCCCAAGCGGCGATGGTGGGCATCTTCGCGATCAGCCGGATCGAGGCCACTTCGCGCTGCCAGGGGTCATTGATGTCCGTGGAATCGTGGTAGAAGGCCGACATCGCGCCGACGACGCCCACCATAATCGCCATCGGGTGCGCGTCGCGCCGGAAACCTCGGTAAAAATAGACCATCTGCTCATGCAGCATGGTGTGGTTGGTGACCCGGCCCTCGAAGTCTTCAAGCTGATCCGCGGTGGGTAGCTCGCCATAGAGAAGCAGGTAGCACACTTCGAGATAGTGGGATTTCTCGGCAAGCTGATCGATCGGGTAACCGCGATGCAGCAACTCGCCTTTATCGCCGTCGATAAACGTGATGGTCGACCGGCATGCCGCGGTGGAGGTAAAGCCCGGATCGTAGGTAAACACGTCGGCTTGGCCGTAGAGTTTGGAGATGTCGATCACATCCGGACCGGCGCTTGGCGAATGCATCGGCAAGTCCCAACTTGCGCCGTTTAGTTGCAGTGTCGCCGTCTTATCGCTGTCACCCATGGTGCTTCCCTTCGTTCAAGCCAAGGCTAAGCTGCCTTGAGCGCGACACGTCGCCTGTCACGCGGTTACGTCCGACAACCGGGCCAATGTTTCCTCCCGGCCGATCACCAGCATCATATCGAACACGCTGGGAGAGACGGTCCGCCCTGCAAGCGCCGCGCGCAGCGGTTGTGCCACCTTGCCTAGTTTCGTCCCCCGCGCCTCGGCTGTCTCAGCAACCACTGCCTCGAGCGCGTCGCGGTTCCAGCTAACATTTTGCAAATGCGGCGTCAATTCTGCCAGTATACGACGGGATACATCATCGAGCGCTTTCAGCGCCTTTTCATCGTGATCGAGCGGCCGCTCTGCCAGGACAAAATGGGCCTTTTCAATAACATCCGGGAAGGTCTTCGCCCGGTCTTTCAAGCTGAACAGCGCGCGTTGCAACCCGTCGCTTTGCGCGTCGTTCAGCGGTTTTTGTGCAGAGGCAGCAAGAAACGCGTCGATTTGCGCCATCAGCGAAATGTCGTCGGCCACAGCGATATGCTGGCCCGAGATATGTTCAAGCTTTTTGAGATCGAGCCGCGCCGGTGATTTGCCGATCCCGTCCAGATCGAACCAGGCGATCGCTTGGGCATCGGTGAAGAACTCATCATCGCCGTGGCTCCAGCCCAACCGCGCCAGGTAATTGCGCATCGCCGCGGCAGGAAAGCCCATCACCTGGTACTCTTCGACGCCGAGCGCGCCGTGGCGTTTGGAGAGTTTCTTGCCGTCGGGCCCGTGGATTAGCGGGATATGCGCCCATACCGGGATATCCCAACCCATAGCGCGGTACACTTGGGTCTGTCGCGCGGCATTGTTGAGGTGGTCATCGCCGCGGATCACATGGGTGACGCCCATATCGTGATCGTCCACCACCACCGCCAGCATATAGGTGGGCGTGCCGTCGGACCGCAGCAGGATCATGTCGTCCAGCGTGCTGTTTTGAACGCTGATCTCTCCCTGCACCCGGTCGCTCACCTGGGTGGTGCCCTCACGCGGGGCGCGCAGCCGGATCGCGTAAGGCGCGTCGGGGTAATCCGCGGGATCAGCATCGCGCCACGGGGATTGGAACAGCGTAGAGCGGCCCTCAGCGCGGGCGGCCTCGCGAAAGGCTGCGATCTCGTCGGGCGTCGAGAAACAGCGATAGGCCGACCCTACCGCCAGCATTTCGCGCGCCACCGCGGCATGCCGGTCAGCCCGGTTGAACTGGCTTACCGCCTCGCCGTCCCAATCGAGCCCCAGCCAGGTGAGCCCGCGATAAATCGCCTGGGTGGCATCCGGGGTCGACCGGGCGCGATCGGTATCCTCGATGCGTAATAGAAAACGCCCGCCCTTGGCCCGCGCATAAAGCCAGTTAAACAACGCCGTGCGCGCGCCGCCGATATGCAAATACCCTGTCGGCGACGGAGCAAAGCGGGTCACGACAGGGGTGTCGGTCATGTTTTGTTAACCTTCTGGCAACGTTGGGGGATTACACCCCAGGCGGTCTAGTCAATCGTTTGCAGGAGAACAAGTGTGCCGCTCCTGGCCTGGATCAGCGCCACTTTGGATCGTCAGCGCGGTGTCTTGTTTCATTGGGTTCCGGTGCTTTTGGCAGCGGGGATCGGCGCATACTTTGCGCTGCCGACCGAGCCAAGTGCGGCGCAATACGGCCTGATCGCTGCAGGCATTGCCGGTTTGAGCGGGGCGGCGTGGCGGGCCGGCGCGCAGGCAGCCCCGGTTTTCGTGGCGTTGGCGCTGATCGGCACGGGGCTGTGCTTGGCGGGCGCGCGGGCCCATGGGGTGGCGGCCCCGGTGTTGGAGTTTCGCTATTACGGGCCGGTCACCGGGCGCATCGTGAAGGTGGATCGTTCCGCCTCGCAAAAGCCACGGGTGACCCTCGACCAGGTGGTGCTAGAGCGTACCGCCCCGGATCGGACACCTGAACGGGTGCGGCTCTCGCTCCACGGCGAGCAGGGCTATGTGGCTCTGCAGCCGGGGTTGACGCTGATGGTCACAGCCCATCTGAGCCCGCCGCCCGGCCCGGCTGAACCTGGCGGTTTCGATTTTCGCCGCATGGCGTGGTTCGACCGGTTGGGCGCGGTGGGCTATGCCCGCAGCCCGGCGCTGACACTGGCCCCTGCGGAGGCGGGCGCGCGCGGGCTGGCCATCGCGCGGCTCCGGGCAGCAATCTCTCGCGGCGTGCAAAGCCTGATGCCGGGTGAGGCCGGGGCCTTTGCCGCCGCCATCACCACCGGCGACCGCTCGGCGATGGCGCCCGAGACAATCGAGGCGCTGCGCAAATCAAACCTGGCCCATGTGCTGGCGATCTCAGGCCTGCATATGGGCTTGCTCACCGGCTTCGTTTTTGCCGCGCTGAGGGTGGCCATGGCCGCGATACCGTATGCCGCCCTGCGTTGGCCCACCAAAAAGATTGCCGCCGTCGCCGCCATCGGCGCGGGATTTTTCTACTACCTGCTATCGGGCGGGATCGTGGCCACCGAGCGGGCGATGATCATGATCACCGTGATGTTCGTGGCCATCCTCTGCGACCGGCGCGCGATCAGCCTGCGCAGCGTTGCCATCGCCGCGACGTTGGTGTTGGCGCTGCGCCCTGAGAGCCTGACCGAACCCGGGTTTCAGATGTCCTTCGCCGCGACCACCGCGCTGGTGGCGGCCTTTGCGGTGCTGCGCGAATACGACCGCAGCTGGTTGCCCCGCTGGGCGCGCCCGGTCTTGGCCCTCGTGGTGTCCTCCACGGTCGCCGGTGCCGCCACCGCACCTATCGCTGCTGCCCATTTCAACCGGATTGCGGATTACGGGCTGATCGCCAACCTGATCGCGGTGCCCGCCATGGGTCTGCTTGTGATGCCTGCCGCAGTGCTGGCGGCGCTGCTGTGGCCGCTGGGGCTGTCGTTTATGGGGCTGGCGCTGATGAAACCGGGCGTCGAGTGGATCCTGGGCATCGCCCATTGGGTGGCCGCCCTACCCGGGTCGGTCACGCCGGTGGTGGCGCCGGGCACCGCGGTGCTCCCTGCCCTCGCCTTGGGCGGGTTGTGGCTGGTGCTGTGGCAGGGGCGCGCCCGCTGGATCGGCGTGCTGCCGATGGTGCTCGGCCTGGCGTTATGGATGCAGACGGAGCGGCCCGTTTTGTTGGTGGCGGAAAGCGGCGGTTTGGTGGGCGTCATGACCGAGGGCGGGCGCGCGCTTAACAAGCCGCGCGGCGACGGGTTCGTCGCCCTCTCCTGGCTGGAAAACGACGGCGACAGCGCAGACCAGGAGGGCGCCCATGCCCGCCCCGGCGCGGCAGACGGGTTAATCGATCTTGGCGGGTTGCCGATCATCCACCTGTCAGGGCGCGGCGCGATCGACCGGGTTGAGGAAAGCTGCCGCTCCGCCTCGCTGGTGATCATCGCCAAGCCCGCCCAAAGCGACGCCCCTTGCCTGCTGGTCGACGCTGAGCGGCTGCGCGATACCGGCGCGTTGGCGGTGACGTTGGAGGCCGGGGTGCTCAAACTGTCGGGCGCCCGCGATGCTGCGCGGCGCCTTTGGTCACCCTAGGCCGCGCAGGCGACCAACCGGTTTTCAGCGCCCAGCGTCGCTCGAAGCCCGGCACTGCCATAGGCCCGGCGCCGCCTAGGCGATTGACCCCGTCTCACACCCCAATCCAGCCATTGGCCGCGCATTCCTGCCGATGCGCGAACACGTGCCCTGCTGTCGCCATATTCTGCGCCTAGCCCTTATCAAAACAACATACGAGTAAATCGATGAACCGATTTGAGGCAGGGGTTCAAACAGCACAAAGCACCGCGTTGCGCGCGCTCGATTGGCAGATGTTTTCGCGCGAAGACATCGTCAATCTGGCGTTGCAGCGACCGGAAGTGATGCAAGATATCCGCGGCCACGCTGAGGCGGTACGCGCGTGGACCCGCGGTGACGAAGCGCCGATGCGCTACATCGCAGAGCAGCACGGCGATGAGCTGATCGCCCGCGCCTTGGGTTTCGTGTTCATGGAGTATCACACGCTGCGCCCGCTTCTGCGCCGGATCGCGCCGCGCAAAATTGCTGATATCGGCGCGGGATACGGCTTTTTCGCGCTGTTCGCCCATGCGGAGTTCGGCGCTGAGATGACCCTTATCGATACCGATCAGGGCGGCGAGCGCGGGTTTGACTACCGCCACAGTAGTGCACGCCTAGGCAATCTGGCCGTGGCGCAGCGCTTCCTCGAAGCCAATGGCTGCGCAAGTGATGCGGTGCAGGTGTTTGACCCGCTGACAAGCGATCTCGCTGCGTTGATGGGCCTCGACCTGGTCACGTCGTTTCTGGCCTGCGGCTACCAATTCCCGTGCGACAGCTATCGGACGCTGTTTGAAGAGGGTGTGGTACCCGGCGGCCACGTGATTTTGGACATCCGCACCCGCCACGCCCATGAGATCTTACCGGGCTTGGCCTCACTGGGTGCGCTGCACCGCATCGGCCATGCTGCCGACGGGCAGGCTTTGCGCATGCACCTGGTCACCCGGCCCGGCATCGGCCAAAATGCTGCGTAAGCGCGCCTAAAGCACGGCCTCAAGCGCACTCTCTAGCCGGGCGACGCTGGCATCCACATCGCGCAACTTGTCGAGGCCGAAAAGTCCGAGCCGAAACGCCTGATAATCCGGGCCCTCATCGACCATCAGCGGCACACCGGCAGCGATTTGCACCCCCTGGGCCGCAAAAGCCCGGCCGGTCGCAATCTCGGGATCGCCAGTGTAGCTCACCACCACGCCCGGCGCTTTGTAGCCCTCATCAGCGACAGAGCGAATGCCTCGGCTCTCTAATGCCTGCCGCACGCGGCTACCCTGATCCCACTGCGCCTCGGCCAAACGGGCATAGCCGAAGGTCTTGGTCTCGACCATGGTATCGCGAAACCCGCGCAGCGCATCGGTGGGCATGGTGGCGTGATAGGCATGGCCGCCGTTTTCATAGGCCTCCATGATCGCCAGCCACTTCCCCAGATCAACGGCGAACGAGGTGGATTGCGCCGCTTTGCACCGCTCCGCCGCGCGTGCGCTCATCATCACGAGGCCCGCGGCGGGCGAGGCCGACCAGCCCTTTTGCGGCGCTGAGATCAACACGTCGACACCGAGCTTGGCCATATCGACCCAGACACAGCCCGACGCGATGCAATCGAGCACGAAGAGCGCCCCCACCTCATGGGCGGCCGCCGCCACCCGGGCGATGTACGCGTCGGGCAGGATCAGACCGGCCGAAGTCTCCACATGCGGGGCAAACACCACATCAGGGCGCTCTTCGGCGATCTTGGCTTCCACCTCATCGATCGGCGCGGGGGCGAAAGGCGCGTCAATCGCATTGCCTGTGCGGCGCGCCTTGAGCACAACCTCGTCCGAGGGCATCCGACCGGCCTCGAAAATCTGGCTCCACCGGTATGAGAAATAGCCGTTGCGGATGACCATCGCTTTCTTGTCGGTGGCGAATTGGCGCGCAACCGCCTCCATCGCGTAGCTGCCCCCGCCCGGCACGATGGCCACGGATTGGGCGGCATAGACCTCTTTGAGCATCGCCGACAGATCGCGCATCACGCCTTGAAAGGCGCCGCTCATATGGTTGAGCGACCGGTCGGTGAACACCACCGAAAATTCCAACAGCCCGTCGGGGTCAATCGTGTCGAGCAAAGCGGCCATGGTATCCTCCCATTGCGTGTTGGGCGCGGTGTAGACCGAACGGGCATGCGGGGAAAGAGACGCGTCGCCGCGTTGATCAGGCCTGGGAAGCGGTGGCGCGGCGCATGCGACGGCGATGCGCGGCGTAAAGCGCGGGCGCCAGAATCCAGCGATAAACCAGCGTGGTGACCTGCTTGATCCCGGGCAAACCGACGATCCGCGCCAGCCACGCAAACCCCGGCGTCACCCGCCACATCGCTAGAAACGCATCGACGCCTTTGAGCATTTGCCCGTTCTGCAGCACGTGGATCTCGCGGGCGGCTTCATCAGCGGTGATGCCATAGTCGCTGAGATCGGCCTCGTTCAGGTCGACAAATTGCGTCCCCGTGCCGTGGTTTTCGGCGCGGGCGCGGTAGACTTTGATCTCGCGCGAGCAGACCGGGCAAGACCCATTATAGATGACCGTGTTTTCTGTTTTCATGAGCGGCGAGATAGCGCCGAAGCGGCTTGCTCCAACCCGCATTACTGCCAAAGCGTGTTCGATTTTTTCAACATATTAGCCTAGACTGCCGGCAAACGGCCCCTATCTCTTGCCTAGCAACTCGTGAGGAGCGTCATGAAAGACACCGCTTACGACAGCCAGCTCGAAGAGCAAGCGCTGCGTACTGAAACCCCCGAAGGCTTCCAGCGTGACTTGCCGTATCTGGATAAGGCAGCTCATTACGCCAAGCTGTTCTTGATCCTGATGGCGGGCATCATCCCCAACGCACTGATGTTTTCGGCAATCTTGTAGCGCCGCGCTCAGTCACATTTTTATGGCTCAAGGGCCAGGGGCCGCGTAGGGTGCACGCGCGGTCCCAATTTGCGTGTGTGACTTATTATTTTAAGCCTGACGGGCGGATCCAGGTGGGGCGGTTATAGCGTATCGCTTGCCACCCTTATCCCTTATCCCTTAGCTGCCCGCCTCCAGGGGTCCCGGCCGCCTCTCCTCGCTCAAAAGCACATTCGCCTCGATTGAGCCCACACCGGGCAGCGCCATAATCCGTCGGCGCAACACCCGCTCAAAATCGGCCAAGTCCCGCGCCACCACCCGCAGCCGGTAATCATAGACGCCCAGCACATGCTGCACCCGCTGCACCTCGGGGATGGCGGTGACCGCGCGCTCGAAGTCTTCCAGCCGCATTTGCCCTTTGCTGGCCAGCTTGATCCCGAGAAACACGGTGACGCCGAAACCCAGCTTTTCCACGTTCAAGTCCAGCACCCGCCCAGCGATCACACCCCGCTCATAGAGGCGTTGCACCCGGCGCCAGGCAGCCGGTTGGCTAAGCCCCAAATCGCGACCCAACTGGCTGGCCGGACGCCCGGCATCCGCTGCCAACAGCCGCAGAAGCGCCAGATCGGTGGCATCGAGCGGCGCGCTCATATCGGCAACCGCTCTTCGTGTTTGACATTCGCCACATGCATCAGCGCCTCGATATCGGCGATATGGGGCAGCGTCAGGATCTGGTCGCGATAGATGCGTTGGTAATCGCCCATATCGCGCGCAATAATCCCGAGGCGCACGTCAACTTTGCCGAGAAATGTCTGGATCTCAATGACTTCCGGGATCGCGCGCGCCGCCTCGATAAACCGCTCAAACGCGTCGCGCTGGGTTTTATCGAGGGTGAAACGCAGCGACACCTCCACCCCGTAGCCCAGTGCGGCCCAGTCGAGGATGGCGCGGGTGCCGCCGATAACCCCCGCCTCGCGCAGCTTTTCCAGCCGCCGCGTCACCTGCCCCACTGATAGCCGCGCCGCCTCCGCCAAGGCAGGCGCGCCCTGCCCCGGATCGTCCTGCAACCGCCGGATCAGCCGCCGGTCCACATCGTCAAGCATGATTGCTCCGCTTTTTACCTTGATGACGCATGATCATGCGCAGAAATACCCATATTTTCGCGATGATCAATCTCGCAACGCCCCATGCGCCGGGCTACACCGCGCCATCACTACGGAGGAGCGTGACATGCGCGTGTATTATGATCGCGATTGCGACATCAACCTGATCAAAGACAAGAAAGTGGCGATGCTGGGCTATGGCAGCCAAGGCCATGCCCATGTGCTCAATCTGCGCGACAGCGGCGCCAAGCATTTGGCCGTGGCCCTGCGCGAGGGCTCACCATCGGCCAAGAAAGCCGAGGCCGAGGGCTTGCAAGTGATGTCGATCGCCGAGGCCGCTGCCTGGGCCGATCTGATCATGTTCACCATGCCCGACGAATTGCAGGCCGACACGTGGGAGAAACACGTCAAGGACAATATCCGCCCCGGCGCCGCCATCGCTTTCGCCCATGGCCTGAACGTGCATTTCGGGCTGATCGAGGCGCCCAAGGACATCGACGTGATCATGATGGCGCCCAAGGGCCCTGGCCACACGGTGCGCGGCGAATATGTCAAAGGCGGCGGTGTGCCCTGCCTGGTAGCGGTCCACAACGACGCGTCGGGCAAAGCGCTCGAGATCGGCTTAAGCTACTGCTCGGCCATTGGCGGCGGCCGCTCGGGGATCATCGAGACTGATTTCAAAGAGGAATGCGAAACCGATCTCTTCGGCGAACAGGCAGTGCTGTGCGGCGGCTTGGTCGAGTTGATCCGGATGGGTTTTGAAACCTTGGTGGAGGCCGGCTACGCGCCGGAGATGGCCTATTTCGAGTGCCTGCACGAGGTAAAGCTGATCGTCGATCTGATCTATGAAGGCGGCATCGCCAACATGAATTACTCGATCTCCAACACCGCGGAATTCGGTGAATACGTCTCGGGCCCCCGTATCCTGCCCTATGACGAGACCAAAGCGCGGATGAAGGCGGTGCTCGATGACATTCAATCAGGCCGCTTCGTGCGCGATTGGATGACCGAGTGCAAAGTCGGTCAGCCTTCATTCAAAGCGATCCGCCGCAACAACGATGCGCATCAGATCGAAGCCGTGGGCGAGACCCTGCGCGGCATGATGCCGTGGATCTCCGCGGGCAAAATGGTGGACAAAGACAAGAACTAACCGCGCTAAGGGCGCTGTTTCGGGGCCCGCGCGCGCCATGCGCGGGCTTCAGCCATGCGCGCCTTTTCATCCTTCCCCGCTGCCCGCGTTCGCGTCATAGTAGCAGCCCGGGTCGGTGCCATGCCGACCCAGGTGGAGGAGCGGGTATGAAGTTTGAGCGTAAAGTCCTACCCGACCAGCATTATCTTTTCGCCGCTTGCGCCTGCGAGATGCAGGGGGCGGCGATTGCCAGTGCAATGGAAAAGGGCTTCGGCCAGGTCTTCGGCTATGTCAGCGAGGCCGGGATCACCCCGCTCAGCGCGCCGATTGCTGTCTACCACACGATGCCTGCCGAGGGTCGGATAACCTTTGAATGCGGCGTCATCGTGCCCGCCGCTGCCGCCGCCCATGTGCCCGCCCCGGTGCAAGCCGGCAAGATCGCCGCGGGGGAGGCGATTATGACAGTGCATACCGGCGCTTACGCCACGCTCAACACCACCCATGCCGCGCTCGGGGCGCATCTGCTAGAGGCCAATCTCAGCGCGGGTAGCCCGGTTTGGGAGGTCTATATCGACGATCCGGGCAACACGCCCGAGCCCGACTTGCGGACAGAGATCTACCGCGCCTTGGCCTGAAGCGCCTTGATCTGAAGCGCCTTGATCTAAAGCGCGCGCGCCTCTTCTTCTTTTCCCAAATACCTCCGCCGGAGGCTCATAATCTTTTTGGCGATCTTGCAGTCTTAACGCGCGCCGGGCGAATGTTAAGAGGGGATTGCCGGGTAGCGGATCGCGCGGAAGTCGGGGAAATCGCTGTAGCGTTCCGCCCGCGCTGGATCGGGCACCAAGCCGCGATCCGCTAACGCGCCTTTCGGTCTGATATAGCTCAATATCCGGTGCCGCGGCTCTTCGCGCCAATGCAGGTTGAACGCTGCGTTTTTGGGGAAAAACCACATCTCGTGGAATTCGAGATGGTCGTAGAGCCACCAGGCGAGATCGCGCCAGTCGCGGCCGCGATTGTACTGCGCGGCAAACCACGGGATCACCACCGACACGCAGGCGCCCAGCCGTCCGGCTGCGTCACGCTGATCCCACATGCGGCTGGCGCGGTTCTTGGCATTGGCCGAGCATTTCTGCGGCCGCACCTCGGTGGCGCCGAAATGGTTGAGCGCGGGCGAGCGATAGCCTGAACGGATGTCGATCGGCCCGAAAGTCTCTACCAGCGGGTCGAGGCAGGTCTGCGCCAAAGCTTGGCCGGCTGCAATCATCACATCGGGATCGTCGGGGATGTTATCGCGGGCGTAAAAGTTGGCGATCTCGGAATAAAGAAAATTGCGCAGCGCGAAATGCGGCGATAGCCGCACCCGCCCGAGCTCTTCCAGGGCCACATAGGTGCCGGGGCGGCGGCGCCGGCTCACGCGCCGTTCCATTGAAACGCGCCGTCCGGCCCCAGCGGCGAAAACGGATTATGGGCAATCTCCCAAACATGGCCGTCGAGATCCGCGAAATAGGCGCTGTGGCCGCCCCAAAAGATGTCGTGGGGCGGTTTGATGCCGCGTGCGCCCGCGGCGAGCGCCCGCTCGTAAAGCGGTGCCACGTCGGCTTTCTCACGGGTATTGTAGCTGAGCGTGATGCCGGAAAAACCGCCGATCGCTTCGGCCTCGAGCCCCATATCGCGAGCCAGCGCCGCTTTGTCGTAAAGCCCGAGTGTCTGGCTCAGCAGGTCGAAGGCGATGACGCCATCGGGGCTGTCGACGCGGCGCCAGCCCAGCGCTTCGTAAAAGCCCGCCGCCCGCGCGACATCCGCCACCGCCAATGTGATCAGGCTAACCCGCTGTTCCATCTTCCGCCTCATGGCTCAGCACATCCTCGATTGCGGTGGCGATCAGATCGAGGCAGGCGGGGGTGGAAAACCGGTGATCGGCGTCTTTGACCAGCGTAAGCCGCAGGTCGGGGCACGTCGCATGCTCCGTCAGCCGCAGCGCCACGGAAACATCGACGGCGGTATCGGCAGTGCCCTGCAACAGGCGTACCGGGAACGGCAGGGGCAGTGGCGCGCGCAGGACAAGGTTGCGCCGCCCCTCCTCGATCAGCGCGCGGGTGATGATGTAAGGATCATCGTCATAATCGGAGGGCAGCGCGACCTGGCCGTCTCGTTCAAGCGCGGCCCGCTGTTGCGCATCCATGCCCGCCCACATGCTATCCTCGGTAAAGTCCGGCGCGGCGGCGATCCCGATCAGCGCGCCGATCCGCTCCGGCATCTGACGCGCCAGCAACAGCGCGATCCAGCCCCCCATGGATGAGCCCACTAAGGTCACATTTCCGGAAGGGACCGCCTCGATCACCGCGCGGGCATCGGCGGCCCAGGCGCCGATTGTGCCGTCTAAGAAGGCGCCGTCGCTTTCACCGTGGCCGCGATAGTCGAGCCGCAGAAAGGCCTGCCCGCGCGCGCGGGCCCATTGCTCTAAGTAGAGCGCTTTGGTGCCCGCCATGTCCGAGCGGAACCCGCCCAGGAAGACCACGCAGGGGCCATCTCCATCGGTGAAATTGTAGGCCAGCCGCGCCCCGGTCTCGGTGGTCAAAAACTCGGTCATGACGCGGGTGTAGCCCATCCCCCGCAGCCCGAAAACCCGGTTGGCGCCTTGGGTGGTTGCGGATTAAGTTACCATTAAGTCACGTAACTACATTGACACGTGACTATAGAATCACTTATTGCCAAGCCATGGACGCAATCTTCAAAGCTCTCAACGATGCCAACCGCCGCGCGCTGCTCGATACCCTGCGCCAGAAGGACGGCCAGACGCTTCAGCAGCTTGAACAGGGGTTAGCGATGACCCGGTTCGGGGTGATGAAGCACCTTAAGGTTTTGGAAGAGGCGTCTTTGATCGCGACGCGCAAACAGGGGCGGTACAAGTACCATTACCTCAACGCGTTGCCCTTGCAGGAAGTGATCGACCGCTGGCTCGAGCCGCTTCTTGTCCAACCCAGTGCCCGCAAGATCCTCGATCTCAAGGCCAAACTAGAAGGCGCCGCTGCTATGTCTCAACAGCCCGATTTTATGATGTCCACTTACATTCGCTGCAGCCAAGATGCGCTGTGGGCGGCGTTGACCGATCCAGACCAAATCGGCGCTTACCACTTTCTTGCCTCGCGGTGTGAGCGGCACGGCAATCAACTGGTGTACTTTACCCCCGACGAGGCGCGCATGCTGGTCTGCACCCACACCGAAGAAGTACCGAAAACCCGGATTGAGAGCACGTTTGAGCCTTATTGGGAAGGGCCCGACATGACGGGTTCGCGCTTTGTCTACGTGATCGAGCCAGAGGCGGGATATTGCAAGCTGAGCCTCGAGCATCATCAGATCCCTGCCGGGCAAGAGGGGGTCGCCGACGGCTGGTCGCGGTTCCTGTCCGGGCTAAAGACATATCTCGAAACCGGCGCGACGCCCCGTTTCTCGCCCACGATGGCCGGCGCCGACGCGTGAGCTTCAGGCGCTGGTATCAGCGCTGTTCTTTGACTGTTCCCCTATCCCGCGCCCGTTCCGGCGCTTCAGCACGCGCCCGTTCCGGCGCCCCGACCAAAGGCTCTTTTAGATGACTGTAGAACTGACCTTCTTGGCCCTCACGGCACTTTTGGCTGCAACCTTGTGGCTTCCCTTCGTCATCGGGGTGAATACCGCCGCTGTTGCGCTTCCGGACGACAATCGTCCGCTCGATCCGGCCCGGTATCCGCCCTGGGTGCATCGCGCCTATCGCGCCCATCTCAACCTGCTCGAGCAGTTTCTGCCCTTCGCGGTAATCGTCGTGATCGCCCATCTCGCGGGTGTGTCCGGCCCGGTCACGTCTTGGGCGGCGGGGGTGTTCTTCGTGCTGCGCGTGGCCCATGCCTATTGGATGATTTCGGGGCGAACCGTGTTGCCGGTGCGCCCGATCCTGTTCACCGCAGGCTGGGTATGCATCCTGGTGATCGGGGTAACAGCTTTGGTCAGTGGATAGGAGGGGATTGGGGCGGTGGTTTACATGTGGCGCGGCAGGCCGGAGTGAGCTCTTGACATCGGGTTAGCCGCGCGCGTCGATCTTTGAGAAAGTGCTTTTGCGCCGCCCTACGAACTGCGCGCCTGCCCGGAGTAACCGCCGAAGGCGCCGGGCAGCGGCGGGCCGTACTTTGGTGTATTTGGGGGCTGCCGCTTCTTATCCGCCAGCGCGTTGCGTGGAGCTTATTCGGGTCGTCCGGATAAAGCGCTGCGTAACTAAAGGCAGAGCGGCATCCCCCGGCCCGCCTGATCGTTGGAGCAGTGGGTCAAATGATCGCCGTGGGGGCTTGATAGAAATCGTGTGGGCAAGGACTTCGGGAATGCCGTCTTTGCGCCTTCGAACCAAGCGCTTGCCCGGCGTAACCGCATCCCAGGCCCGCCCTATCGTTAGAACACCGGCAGACTAGGAGTGCTGTGGAAATGTACCGCCCTCCGAACGAAGCGCCCGCCCGGGATAACCGCCGGAGGCGCCGGGCAGCGGCGGGCCGTACTTTGGTGTACTTGGGGGCTGCCGCTTCTTATCCGCCAGCGCGTTGCGTGGAGCTTATTCGGGTCGTCCGGATAAAGCGCTGCGTAACTAAAGGCAGAGCGGCATCCCCCGGCCCG
>JBCDGW010000053.1:0-22065 GCA_038750765.1 Pseudomonadota bacterium
ACCGCGATCACCCGTCGCTTGCGCGCGGGGCTCGATCTACCGGTTGTCGACCCGATCGAAGAGGCAGTCGGCTGCATCGCGTGGTTGGGCCAGCGGCAGCTGATGATCGCATGAGCCATCGGCGCGCTGTTTAGCGCAAACCAGACCGGTGCGCGAAGAGCGGCGCGCCACGATGGGATCGACGCGGTCGTGCTGGGCTGCGCGGGCATGACCGCGATCACCCGCCGCCTGCGCGCGGCGCTCGATCTGCCGGTTGTCGACCCGATCGAAGAGGCGGTTGGGTGCATCGCGTGGTTGGGCCCGCGGCAGCTGATGATCGCATGAGCCATCGGCGCGCGGGTTAGCGCAAACCAGACCCGTGCGCGAAAAGTGGCGCGCCACGATGGGATCGACGCGGTTGTTTTGGGCTGTGCGGGCATGACCGCGATCACCCGCCGCCTGCGCGCGGGGCTCGATCTGCCGGTTGTCGACCCGATCGAAGAGGCGGTTGGGTGCATCGCGTGGTTAGGCCAGCGACAACTGATGATCGCATGAGCCATCGGCGCGCTGTTGGCCCGCGACTGAGCAGGGCATCGTAAGCCCTCCACCACACATAATTTTTATCAGGCAATCGCCCCGAAATCGGGATCCAATATGGTTCGTCATTGACTAATTCGATCGACCGATTTAATTATCACCGGATAGGAGAACCGCATGCCCCGTCTAAGCGCGACCAAAGTGAGTGAGACCAAGCGCACGTTGTTGCAGGCGGCGCAAACCGTGCTCTTACGGGAAGGATATGCAGGCCTCTCCACCCGGCGTGTGGCAGAGGCGGCTGAGACGCAAATGAGCCAGATCCAGTACCATTTCGGCTCCAAAGAAGGCATGATCCTGGCGCTGTTTGAGTACCTCAACAGCCAGTTGATCGCGCGCCAAGCGGCCTGTTTCGAAAACCCCGATCTCACCTTGTCGCAAAAATGGGCGCTGTCATGCGACTACCTCGATGACGATATCGCCTCGGGCTATGTGCGGGTGCTGATGGAGTTAACGGCGGCCGGGTGGAGCAACCCGGCCATCAGCGCCGCGGTGCGAGCCGCCTATAGCCAGTGGCGCGACTTGATCGTTGCCCGCGCGCGCGAGTTGGAGGCGCAACTGGGCACGCTGGGGCCGTTTCGCGCAGAAGATATCGGTGCCCTGGTCAGCGCGGCATTCATCGGCGCCGAGGCGGCGATCATGCTGGGCTACGAATCTCCCGACATTCCGTTTCGAGACGCGTTGCGGCGCTTCGGGCAGGTGATTGACGCGTTCGAAGCCCAAGCCGCGGAGGAATAGCAATGCGTGCCAAACTGCCCAGTGAAACCGGATTTGTCGACCGCGACGGCGTCAAACTCGCCTATGAGGTGTTCGGATCGGGCGCGCATACCATCCTTTTCGTACCCACCTGGGCGATCATTCATTCGCGGTGTTGGAAAGCGCAGGTGCCTTACTTCGCCGATCATTTCCGCGTCATTACTTTCGATCCGCGCGGCAACGGCCGTTCGGATAGGCCCGATGATCCCGAGGCCTACGCGCTTGACGCGATCATCGCTGATGTTGTGGCGGTGCTGGATGCAACGGGTACCGCGCGCGCGACGTTGGTCGGGTTCTCGTTTAGCAGCGCGGTGGCCTATGCCGTCGCCGCGCAGCACCCGGGCCGCGTCGAAGCTGTGGTCTCCACCGGGGCCTGGACCCCAATCGTGCCGCCGGTGCCAGGGCGGGGCGCCACATTTGAGGACACGCCAAGCGCACGCCCCGAGGGGTGGGACAAATACAATCGGCAGTTTTGGCGTCGGGACTACGCTGATTTTCTGACGTTCTTCTTCTCCAAGGTATTCTCCGAGCTGCATTCCACCAAACAGCAAGAGGATGCGTTGGAATGGGGTCTCGCGGGCGACGGGGCGATGCTGGCGATGACCCAAGACGCCCGCAATGCAGGCGGTGTCTTGATCGATGAGGCGCTCTATCGCCGGGTCGCGTGCCCTGACCTGCTGGTGGTGGGTGACGCCGACGAGATTACCGCGCCGCAAGGCTCACACCGGATCGCCGAGATTACCGGCGGCGCGGTTCATGTGATCGAGGGCGGCGGCCACGCCATCCACGCGCGGTTTCCGGCCCGGTTCAACACGGTGATGCGGGATTTTCTCGCCGCGCATCTAGGCACCCATAAACCGCAGCTAGAGTCTCGCCGGTCACCGCGGCCAGCAAAGCGCGTGCTTTATCTGTCCTCACCGATCGGGCTCGGCCATGCGAGACGCGATCTCGCGATCACCAACGCGCTGCGCCAGCGCCATCCCGATCTGCAGGTCGATTGGCTGGCGCAAGACCCGGTCACCCGCTTTCTTGGCGCCAACCGCGAGCGCATCCACCCGGCCAGCCACCTTATGGCCAATGAGAGCGCGCATATCGAAGCGGAATGCGGCGCCCATGATCTGCATGCATTTCAGGCGATCCGGCGCATGGACGAGATCCTGATCAAGAACTTCATGGTGTTCCAAGAGGTGCTCGAAGCGGACGCGTATGATCTGGTGGTGGCTGATGAGGCCTGGGATGTTGACCATTACTGGCACGAGCACCCAGACCTCAAACGCGCGCCGATTGCGTGGCTGACGGATTTTGTGGGCTGGGTCCCGTTCGCTGAGAATGGTGACCGCGAGGCGTTCCTGACAAAAGACTATAATGCCGAGATGATCGGCCATGTGGAGGAAAACCCGGGCGTGCGCGACCGCGCGATCTTTGTCGGCGGGCCCGAGGATATCGCCGATCTGAGCTTTGGCGCGGGCCTGCCGCGGATGCGGGACTGGATCCCCGAGCATTACGCCTTCTCCGACTACGTCATCGGCAAGCACCCCTCTGCCTTCGGTACCCGCGACGATCTGCGCGCGGAATTCAGCTACGATGACGGGCGCCTCACCTGTCTGGTGGCGGTCGGTGGCTCGGGTGTCGGCGCAACGCTGATCCGGCGCGTGCTTGCCGCCTATCCGCTGGCGAAGGCACGTCTGCCCACCTTGCGCATGATTGTCGTCACCGGGCCGAGACTTAACCACGCGCAGTTCGCCGTGCCCGACGGGGTGGAGATGCGCGGTTTCGTTCCCGATCTCGACCGGCATCTGGCAGCCTGCGATTTGGCGCTGGTACAAGGCGGGTTGACCACCTGTATGGAATTGGCCGCCGCGGGCACGCCCTTTCTCTATTTTCCGCTGCGCAACCATTTCGAACAGCATTTTCACGTCGCCAGCCGCCTGGAGCGCTACAATGCCGGGCGCAAAATGATCTTTGCCGAAAGTGACCCCGACCGCATCGCTGAGGCAATGGTGGCCGAACTCGCGACCCCGCGCGTGCCGCTCCCCGTGGCTGAAGACGGCGCGGCGCGGGCGGCGAAGATGCTCGAAGACGTGCTCTAGGAGCAGGTGGCGCAAGAGCGGGTCGGGCCGGTCAAAGCGGCGTTGCGTGCTAGTCTACCCCACCCATTTCGCCGCGCGACAAACGCTGTCGCGGATGGCAGAGCAAGCTGGGCAATAGCGGTAAATAGGGTGCCGTCAGGAGACCGAGCGGCGCGTGGGATACCGACCTGCACCGCGGATGGTGGCGGGCATCTGCTTTCCGAGCCTGTACGGGATCACTGAAAGCTGGCTCAACGCCAAAGCGACCCATGCCAATCGAGCGCATCTGCTCTGGCTTCACTGCGTCACCCAAGCGCTCGGCTCGCCACCGCGCTCGCAACCGCAGGCATGACCGCGCCGCAATCGGGCGAGAGGCACTCGGATCCGCGCGAGCCCTGACATGCCCGTCAGGCCAAAAAAGCGTCGATGCCTCCGGCGGAGGTATTTTTGAAAAAGAGAAGCGGGGGCGGGGCGCGTGCAGGTCTGGCCCGTCGCGTAAGCGGCTAGGCGGGGGCAGCCGGGGTCAGATCGCGGTTGAGCTAGATGGTGGTTGACACTGGGGGCCCAAGGGTTACCTCCCGCGGCCATGTCTCAGCCATCTCATATCCGTGTCGGCGGCGCCCCCGAAGGCTTTGACGCCCATCTGGTGGTGCAGGAATTAGCGCGCGCGGACGGCCCGGTGATCCATGTGGCGCGCGACGACAAGCGGATGGCGGCGATGGCGGCGTCGCTGGCGTTTTTTGCCCCTGAGATCCCGGTGCTGTCCTTTCCGGGTTGGGATTGCCTGCCTTACGACCGGGTCAGCCCCAATCCCGA
This sequence comes from Pseudomonadota bacterium, assembly GCA_038750765.1. Classification (GTDB taxonomy): domain Bacteria; phylum Pseudomonadota; class Alphaproteobacteria; order Rhodobacterales; family Rhodobacteraceae; genus Psychromarinibacter. Next base: position 4,215 of record JBCDGW010000053.1, read on the forward strand.
TATCGCGGCGGCGCGGATGGCCACGCTAGCGGGCTTGGCGGGGCTGCCTGCCAGCGCGGCAAGGCGGTTTATCTTGCTCACCACGCTCAACGCCGCGACCCAGCGGGTGCCAGCGCGGGGGCTGTTGCAGGAGGCGGCTTTTGTCGCCCGGGTGGGTGAGCGGATCGACGAGAAAGGCCTGCGCGGCTTTCTGGTACGGATGGGCTTTGTGCAGGCGCCCACGGTGACTGAGCCGGGCGACTACGCGGTGCGCGGCGGCATCATCGATATCTATCCGCCGGGCGAGGGCGGGCCGGTGCGGCTCGATTTGTTCGGCGATGTGCTCGATGGCGCGCGCCGGTTCGATCCGGTCTCGCAGCGCACCACCGAAACCTTGGACCAGGTGGAGCTGGCGCCGGTGTCCGAGGTGATCCTCGATGACAGCGCGATCCGGCGGTTTCGGCAGAATTACCGCATCGAGTTTGGCGCGGCGGGCACCGACGATCCGCTTTACGAGGCGGTGAGCGCAGGCCGCAAACATGCCGGTGTTGAGCACTGGCTGCCGTTTTTTCACGACCGGCTGGAGACCCTGTTTGACTATGTGCCGGACGCAGCCCTGTGCCTCGACGATCAGGTGACGCCGGCGCGGATCGCGCGGTGGGAAGGCATCGTCGATCAATACGAGACCCGTCAGCACGCGATGAGCCAGAAAAACCGGCTCGACACAGTCTATAAGCCTGCGCCGCCGGGGCTTCTTTATCTCGATGAAGCGGCGTGGGATGCGGCGGTGGCGGCGCACCGGGTGCTGGGTTTTCATCCGTTGCCGCAATCAACCGGCCCGGGCGTGATCGATGCGGGCGGGCGTATTGGCCGCAGCTTCGCGCCGGAGCGGCAGCAGGAAAGCGTGTCGCTTTTTGGCGCGGTGGCCGAGCATGTGCGCACGAAGGCCAAGGCGGGGCCGGTGGTTCTGGCCGCGTACTCCGAGGGCGCCGCGGAACGGCTGGGCCATCTGTTTGAGGATGCCGGGATCACCGGGGTGCGCCCGGTGCGCCGCGCGAGTGACTTGGGCGGGGCGGGCGCGATCGCGCTGACGGTGTGGCCGCTGGAGACCGGGTTTGAGGGCCCGCTCGGCGATACCCGTCTGACCGTGATCGCGGAACAGGATATCCTAGGCGACCGTCTGATCCGGGCACCGCGCAAGAAACGCCGGGCCGAGAACTTCCTCACCGAGACCCAATCGCTGAGCCCCGGTGATCTGATCGTCCATGTCGATCACGGGATCGGGCGCTATACCGGGCTCGAGGTGGTGGAGGCACTGGGGGCACCCCATGAATGCATCGCGCTGGAATATGCCAGCGGGGACCGGTTGTTTCTGCCGGTGGAGAATGTCGAACTGCTCAGCCGCTACGGCCATGAGCAGGGGCTGCTTGATCGGCTGGGCGGCGGTGCGTGGCAGGCCAAGAAAGCGCGGCTGAAAGAGCGCATTCGCGAAATGGCCGACCGGTTGATCCGGGTCGCGGCCGAGCGGCAATTGCGCCGCGCGCCGATGATGGAGCCGCCTGCAGGCATGTGGGACGCGTTTTCTGCGCGCTTCCCTTATCAAGAGACCGACGATCAGCTGCGCGCCATCGAAGAGGTGATCGGCGACCTGGCAGCGGGCACGCCGATGGATCGGTTGATCTGCGGCGATGTGGGCTTCGGCAAGACCGAGGTGGCGATGCGCGCGGCGTTTGTCGCGGCGATGGCGGGACGCCAGGTCGCGGTGATCGCGCCCACCACCTTGCTCGCGCGGCAGCATTACAAAAGCTTTGCCGAACGCTTTCGCGGCTTTCCACTGGAGGTGCGGCAATTGTCGCGTTTCGTCTCGGCTAAGGAGGCCGCGCAGACCCGCGACGCCATCGGCCGCGGCACCTGCGATATCGTCATCGGCACCCATGCGGTGCTGGCCAAATCGGTGCGCTTTAAGGATTTGGGCCTGCTGGTGATCGATGAGGAGCAACATTTCGGCGTGGCCCATAAAGAGCGGCTCAAAGAACTGCGCACCGATATTCACGTGCTCACGCTGACAGCAACGCCGATCCCGCGCACGCTGCAATTGTCGCTGACCGGCGTGCGGGATCTGTCGATCATCGGCACGCCACCGGTCGACCGCCTGGCGATCCGCACGTATGTCAGCGAGTTTGATGCGGTAACGATCCGCGAGGCGCTGTTGCGGGAGCATTATCGCGGCGGGCAGAGCTTTTACGTGGTGCCCCGGATCAGCGATCTGCCGGAAATCGAGGCGTTCTTGCAAGAACAACTCCCGGAATTGCGCTGTGTCACCGCCCATGGGCAGATGGCCTCGGGCCAGCTCGACGACCGGATGAACGCGTTTTATGACGGCAAATACGACGTGCTTTTGGCCACCACGATTGTCGAATCTGGTCTCGACATCCCGACAGCGAACACGATGGTGGTGCACCGGGCGGATATGTTTGGGCTGGCGCAACTCTATCAGATCCGCGGCCGCGTCGGGCGCTCGAAGACCCGCGCCTATGCCTATCTGACCACCAAACCGCGGGTGAAGCTGAACCCCACTGCAGAGAAACGCCTGCGTGTGCTGGGCTCGCTCGACAGCCTCGGCGCGGGCTTTACGCTGGCCAGCCAAGACCTTGATATTCGTGGCGCCGGCAATCTGCTTGGCGAGGAGCAATCGGGCAATATCCACGAGGTAGGCTACGAGTTGTACCAATCGATGCTTGAAGAGGCGATTGCCAAGATCAAAGCGGGGGAGCTGGAGGGCCTGAGCGACAGTGACGGGCAATGGGCGCCGCAGATCAATCTCGGGGTGCCGGTGTTGATCCCCGAGGCCTATGTGCCCGATCTGGATGTGCGGTTGGGGCTTTACCGGCGCTTATCGGGGCTGCACCAAAAAGTGGAGCTTGAGGGCTTCGCGGCAGAGCTGATCGACCGGTTCGGGTCGTTGCCCAAAGAGGTCAACATGTTGCTGCTGATCGTGCGGATTAAGGATAAGTGCAAGCAGGCGGGTATCGCTAAGCTCGATGGCGGGCCGAAAGGCGCCACCATCCAGTTTCACAACGATAAGTTCGCCAATCCAGCGGGCCTGGTGGACTTTATCAAGGCGCAAGACGGGCAGGCTAAGGTCAAGGACAACAAGATCGTGGTGCGCCGCGATTGGAAGAAGACCCAAGATAAGATCAAGGGGGCTTTCGCCATCGCCCAGGACCTGGCCAAATTCGCGAAGGCCAGTGAGCCGGTGAGCTAGAGTGTGCGCAGGCGCGGGCCCGGTCCGGTTGAGGCGGTTTCAGGTGCTGAGACACCCGCCGCTGCTAAAACGAGCATGCGTAAATCCCGCAGGAGCGCTGTTAAATGCGCGCTGTCGCGGGCTTGATATTTGAACCCGGCGGCGGCGCGGCGGATCATCTCTGCGATCTGCTCGGGCGCTGATCCATGCTTTGCCAGCGCGGCCTGGTGCGGGGTTAAAAGTCGCGCGATAACCTGCTGAAATTCTTGATAATTGGCCTCCATCTCGCCACGGCCTGCCTCGTTATAGCCCTCGATCAAATCTTGCGCATTGGGCGAGGCGTGGAGAAACGCATAGGGCTTAATCGCCATCTCATCAAAGACCAGGGCCAGTTGCGCATCGAGATCTTGCGCGCGGGGCAAACCGTCCTCGATCGCCGCCATCGCGTCAAGCCCGTAAAGGCGGATCGAGCCGCGCAGGATGTCGTCTTTATTGGTGTAGATATTGTAGAGCGTCTGCCGCGCCACCCCGGCCTCGGCGGCGATATCGCCCATGCTCGCGCGCTTCACCCCGTAGCGCAGAAACACTTGCGTCGCCGCCTCGATGATCTTGCGTTCGCGATTTTCCATAAGCGACATATTGACAAAAAGACGCTGAATGTCAAATTAGACAAAGCGACAGTTTTTGTCGCATCCGTTTTCTTGAGGAGACACCGATGGCTGACCGCAGTGCGTTCAACAAAGACACCACCACCGATGAGGTCCTGGAGGGGATCGATCTGGCTGGCAAAACCGTTTTGATCACCGGCGGCACCAGCGGGCTGGGCCAGGAGAGCGCCCGGGCCATGGCGGCGCACGGGGCGCAGGTCATCATCACGGGCCGCACCAAGGAGAAAGCGCAGGCCACGGCGGATGCTTTGCCCGGCGATGTGGCGGCCGAGATGTTGGAGTTAGGCTCGTTCGCCTCGATCCGCGCGTTCACCGAGCGCATGGTGGCGCAGTATCCGCGCCTCGACATCGTGATCAACAATGCGGGCGTGATGGCGAGCCCTTATATGGAGACCGAAGATGGCTTTGAGCTGCAATTCGGCTCGAACCACCTGGGCCATTTCCTGATGATTGAGGGGCTGATGCCCGCGCTGGGGCAGGGCAGCCGTGTGGTCGCGCTCAGCTCATCGGCGCATCATTTCGCGCCGGTGATGTTCGACGATATCGGCTTTACAACAAACGCCTACGACAAATGGGCGGCTTACGGGCAATCCAAAAGCGCCAATGCGCTGTTCGCGGTGGGTTTGAACAAGCGGTTGCAAGCCAAAGGCGCCGAGGCGTTTTCAGTGCATCCCGGCGTAATCCAGACCGAGTTGGCCCGCCACATGACGCCCGAGGATATGGAGATGTTCGCCGGCGGGGTTGAATCGGGCGCGATCCCGATCAAGTCGATCCCCCAAGGCGCCGCAACGCAGGTCTTCGCGGCCACAGCGCCCGAACTGGCAGGCAAAGGCGGAGCGTATCTGGCTGATGTGCGGATCGCGCCCGTGGAAGAAGGGACGGAAGACATGTCGAAGGCGCGGCCCTACGCCATCGACGCAGCGGCGGCGGAGCAATTGTGGCGCGTGTCCGAGGAGATGATTGCGGCAGCATCCTAGAGCGGCAGCATCCTAGAGCGTCAGGCGGATCGCGTCGGCGCTTTAGCCTCAAAAAAGGCCGCCGATGCGACCGTTGCGGCGCCTGGCTCGCCCGTGCAGATCAGCGCAACCGCGCCTTACACCGCCACCTTCATCCCCCGTTCGGCAAGTTGCGCCAGGTATTGGCCCAGATCGTCAAGCGCCATCGGTTCGGCCAGATGATAGCCCTGGCCCATCTTGCACCCGAGCGCGCGTAGCGCGTCGAGATGCGCGCGCGTCTCAATCCCTTCCGCGAAAACGTCGAGCTCGAGCACCTGGGCCAATTGGAGAACGCATTGCACCAACACCTGGTCGGTCGGCATCTCGACCATTGGTAGGATCAGGCTTTTGTCGATCTTGATCCGATCAGGCCGGAGCGAGACAAGCCCTAAAAGCGAGGCTTGTGAGCGGCCAAAATCGTCAATGTCGATGGCGCAGCCCAGGTCGCGGATGCTGTCGAGCCGGTGCCGCGTCTCTGTGTCCAGATCCTCCAGCGGCATGGTCTCGGGCACCTCGAGCGCCAGGGTAAAGTCTTTTGGGATGCGGGCGCTGATGACCTCGACCAAGTCCTCGCGCGCGATCAGGTTGGTCGAAACATTGACGGCGAACCGGTCGATTGCGTGGCCCGCGTTGCGCAAGGCGCTCGCATCTGAGAGGACCCGGTCGAGTACCGCAATATCCAATTGATCGAGGTTTTGCTCCGCGCTGAAGAAGCGCAGGAAATCTTGCGGCGACAACACCCCGTATTTGGGATGGTTCCAGCGCGCTAGGGCCTCAACCCCCACCAGCGCGCCTGTCAAAAGATCAAATTGCGGTTGATAGAATGCTAGGAATTCACCGGTCGAGAGGCCGGAGAGCGCGCGCCCTTTCTCCAGCTTTTCCGATTTCAGCCGCTTCCCGATTTGGGGCGTATAGAGCCTGACCTGGTTTCGGCCATTGTCCTTGGCCATGTAGAGCGCGATGTCGGCGGCATTGAGCAGCGCATCCAGCTCAAAATTGACGTCGCGCGCCGTGGCGATACCGAGGCTCGCGCCCACGGAAAGTTCCTGCCCTTTGAACAAGATCGGCTCGCGCATCGTCTCGATCAACGCGTTGCCCCAGTCCCGCGCCGTCTCGGGGCTGTCAAACTCTTCACACAGGATCACGAATTCATCGCCGCCGATGCGCGCGGCAAACATGTCGGTCGCGAGCAGTGCCTCGATCTTACGCGCCACCGCAACCAAGATCGCGTCGCCCGCCGCGTGGCCCTGTTGATCATTGATCGCTTTGAACCCGTCGAGATCGAGATGCATCAGACAGGCGCTGCCGCGCGACTTGCGCGCGGTGAGGAGCTCAAGGAAGTGCTCCTCAAGATGTCGCCGGTTGGGCAGGTCGGTCAGCGGATCATGGAGCGCTTGCCTGCGCGCGAGGCGCAACGACTCCACCTCGATGCGCATCGACCGATATTCGGTGACGTCGATAATGATACCGAGAATGCCCGGATTGCCGTCGGGCAGCAGGATAGGCGTTTTCTTCACCAAGGCCCAAGTGTCGGGCCCGATACTCTCCTCCTGGGTGAGCGAGCGATTGTGTTCCAGCACAAACCGATCACCTGCGTAAAACTCGGCGTATTGCTCCTCGGGAAAGAGGTCACTATCCGTCTTGCCGATCAGATCGCTATGACCCACCAGCGCCTCAAACGCCCGATTGGAATACAGCCAGCGGCTTGCGCGGTCTTTGACAAAAATCGGGTCTTCAAGCCGGTCTAACAGCGAGCCGAAGAAGCCATCTTGGCCAGAAATGAGGTCACTCATATGTCGCTGCCACTCCGATTCCCACCAGCGGAGCAGCGTTTTAGCAAGGATCAATGAACAGAGCGTAAGCGGCGCAAGGTGGGTCGTCGGGCGACGTTAGGCGCCGTAGGGCACCCAGATTGTTTTGATCTCGGTCGCGGCGGCGAGGAACGCGGCGCTATCGCCGCCTGCCCAATCCACCACCTGTTTGCCGTGATTGACCCAGGTGCGTTTGAGATTGCCCGCGGCTTCGCGCTCGATGGCGGCTGACAGGTCGCTGCCGGAAAAACTCCAGACCGCGTCGACATCGAGATGGCCGGCAGCCTGCTCCGCGAGCGCGGCGTGGGGCCCGGTTAGGATATTAACCACCCCGCCCGGCACGTCGGAGGTCTCCAGCACTTGGTAGAGATCAGTCGCGATCAGCGGATAAGGCTCGCTCGCCGCAAGCGTCAGCCTGTTGCCCATCGCCATCGCCGCCCCGATCACCGTTACCGTCGACAAAAGCGGCGGCGCAGGCGGGGCGAAGGCCACGACCTTGCCCACCGGTTCGTGGACTGCCAGCGCCAGGCCCCGCAACGGCACTGGTTTGGCGTGGCTGTCGTACTTGTCGGCCCAGGCCGCCCAGGTAAACAGCCGCGACACGCTGTCTGCCACCTCGTCGGCACCGTTGGACTGGCCGGTGAGCGCGTCGATCCGGGCCGCGAACTCGGCCGCGCGGGCCTCTAGGTTCTCGCCGATATAGTAGAGGATTTGCGCCCGTAAATGCGCTGTGGTTTTGCTCCAGGCGGCTGCACTTTGCATCGCTTCGACCGCGTTGCGCAGATCTTTGCGGTTGGCCTGTCCTGCATGACCCAAAAGCGCGCCTTTGCGTGACCATACCGCCTTGGAATAGCCGCCATCGGGGCGGGCCTGCTTGCCGCCGATATAGAGCTTCGCTGTGCGGTCGAGGCCTGCCTGCTGCGCGGACGCTTTTGGCGCGGCGACAGGGTTTATCACGGTTTGCTTGCGCGCGCGGCGTTTCGATTTCGTGTAAGCGCGCAGCCCCTCCCAGCCGCCTTCGCGGCCAAACCCGCTCTCGCGGACACCGCCGAAGCCCGCGGCGGCATCGAACAGGTTGGTGGCGTTTACCCACACCACACCCGCCGCCACCTGCGGGGCGATATCGAGCGCCACATTAAGGTTTTCCGACCAGATGGTGGCGGCCAGCCCGTAGCGGGTGTTGTTAGCAAGCGCCACCGCCTCGCTCGGGGTGCGGAATGTGGTGCCCACCAGGACGGGGCCGAAGATCTCATCTTGCATCAGCGGGTCAGCCGTTTCGAGCCCGGTGATCAAGGTGGGCGGGTAGTAGCAGCCGGTTTCGGGTATCGGCGTGGCCGCGCGATACACCTCGCCTCGGCTGGCATTGACCATCGCGGCGATCCGGCTTTGCTGAACCGGGTCGACGATTGCCCCCACATCGATGCATTTGTCGAGCGGATCGCCCAGGCGCAGACCGTCCATCCGGCGGCGCAGTTTGTCGTAGAACCGCTCGGCCACGCCTTCCTGCACCAAAAGCCGCGACCCGGCGCAGCAGACCTGGCCCTGATTGAACCAGATTGCATCGACAAGGCCTTCGACGGCGCTGTCGAGATCAGCATCCTCGAACACGATATAGGGGCTTTTGCCGCCCAGCTCGAGCGTGAGGCGTTTGCCCGTGCCTGCTGTCGCCTCGCGGATCTTGCGCCCCACCTCGGTCGAGCCGGTGAACGCGATCTTGTCGATGCCGGGATGGGTGACGATCATCTCGCCGACAGCCCCGTCGCCGGTGACGATGTTCACAACGCCGCGCGGCAGCCCCGCCTCGCGACACAGATCGGCAAAGAGCAGCGCGCTGAGCGAGGTGTATTCGGCTGGTTTGAGCACCACGCTATTGCCCATGGCCAGCGCGGGCGCGATCTTCCAGGCCAGCATCAATAGCGGGAAGTTCCAGGGGATGATCTGACCGCATACGCCTAACGCCTCGCGGTCGGGCATCGCCTCATCCATTAGCTGCGCCATGCCCGCGTGATAGTAGAAATGCCGCGCCACCAGCGGGATGTCGATATCGCGGCTCTCGCGGATCGGTTTGCCGTTGTCGAGCGTCTCCAGCACAGCCAACAGGCGCGCGTTCTTTTGCACCAGCCGCGCCAGCGCGTAGAGGATGCGCGCCCGCCCGTGGCCGCCAAGACGCGCCCATTTCGGCTGCGCGCGGCGGGCGGCGGCAACGGCGGCGTCGATATCGGCATCGGTGGCTTGGCTGAGCGTGGCCAAGGTTTCGCCGGTCGCGGGGTTTTTGGACAAGAACCCATCGCCAGGCGCGGTCATGGCGCCGTCGATGAAATGGCCAAACCGGTCGCCGCCATCCACCAGCCAGGCCAGCGCCTCGGCGGCGCTCTCAGGCGCGGGGCCGTACTCCATATTGTCGAAGATCTTGGGGATGGTCATGGTTCTATATCGCATTTTGCTCGCGTAAGGCGCGGCGATTGCGGGTCGTAGTAAAGCCGCTGCACCAGGATCGTGTCGCCAAACACCAACTGGCCTTCACTGTTTTTCACGCGGTCGCCGTAGAGGATAATGGCGGAGCCGTCGTTCAGATACGTCGTTTGATCGAGTGTTCCATAGAACATGCGGGCCGTCAGGTTGGCGCCCCCTGTCGAGAAAACGATCATCTGTTTGAGAACCGACAGTGAAACGATCTCATTCGTTCCCTCCGCCTGCGTCGTCCATTCTCCGCAGCGATAATCGGCGGCCTGGGCAGGCGCGGCAGTTTGGAATGCCACCACCGCGGGGGCCACAAGAAGACACCTAAGGTTCATAAGCGTTCTCCCTTTTTCTACCCGGTTTGACCATTCTTCGCGACACGCTTGAGGCTTACCCCATCGCATGACGGTGCGCGGCCGAGTAACGCCCGGTGACGTGATGCTCAAGCTGGCGTTCGATATCGCCCAGCAAGGATGACGCGCCGAAGCGGAACAGATCGGGCGCCAGCCAGCGCGTGCCCAATTCATCCTTGATCAGCGCCAGATAGGTGAGCGCGTCTTTGGCCTTAGCGATCCCGCCCGCCGGTTTGTAGCCAACCCGGATCCCGGTGCGCTCGTGATAGTCGCGGATGGCGCGCAGCATCACCAAGCTGACAGGCAGGGTGGCGTTGACGCTTTCTTTACCGGTGGAGGTCTTGATGAAGTCAGCGCCCGCCATCATCGCCACCAAGCTGGCCTGGTTCACCCGCGCCAAGGTGCCCAATTCGCCGGTGGCTAGGATCGCCTTGAGATGCGCCTCACCACAGGCGTCGCGGAAGGCGCGTACCTCTTGATAAAGCGCGCGCCAATCGCCGGTCAGCGCGTGGCGGCGGGAGATCACGATGTCGATTTCGCTCGCGCCAGCCGCGACGCTGGCCTCGATCTCCGCCAAGCGGGTGGCCATCGGTGACAGTCCGGCGGGAAATCCGGTGGAGACAGCAGCGATGGGCAAACGGGCGTCACCCAAGGCGGCGCGCGCGGGCGCGATCATCTCGTGATAGACGCAGACGGCGCCGGTGGTCAGACCGGGCTCGATGCCGAGCGCATCGCGCAGATCGTCGCGCAGCGGGCGCAGGGCTTTGGCGCATAGGCGGGCGACGCGGCCCGGCGTGTCATCGCCCGCAAGCGTGGTCAGATCGATCAGGGTGATCGCCTTGAGCAGCCAGGCGGCCTGGTGGTCTTTCTTGACCGAGCGGCGCCCCGGCAGGGTCGCAGCCCGCCGTTCGATCGCCGATCGGTTGGCCCGGCTGCCCATCACCCAGTCAAGATCGAGCGGGTGCCCGGGATTGCGCGCATGCACTTGCGGCAGTTGCGCAGTGTGCGTGGCGGCCTCGGTTACGGAGTGGGCTTCCTGATTGTCCATGCTCGGAGCGTCGCATGGGGTCTGGCGCTTGGCAAGCCAGGCTGCCCTAGGCGCAGCGGTGCGGCGGGTTTTGGGCCCAAGAGCGTTTCAACGCGGAACACGGCTTTCCGCGGCGGCGCGAGAGATCTGCAGGCGGTGTTCCCATTCGTTTCGCAGGGCAAAGCTTCGAGCGCGTCACGCCGTGCGTTTGATGCCGAGGATGCTGCTTGCCAATCACCCGGAGCATGACCCCTTTCGCTGCGCCCGAGTTTTTGGCGCTACCCCTGCACAAAGACTGGCTTGCGTGCAGGTTCGATTGTTTGCGGGGCATTTGCGGTTGCGTGGCTGTCAAGAGTCGCCACGAGAGCGGCCTTTTTGGGGCTGCAGCGGATCGCGGATGACGACCGGTAGACCAAAGCCGTGCTGAGGGCGTCGGCTTCGGGCGATCGCGGGTGACCCTGAGCCAGATCAACCTGAGTCCTGACGCGAGCAACAGTGTAACTCTTGACTGTTCAAGTGTAGCCTTGCTGACAGTCGAGTTGATAAAACAGAGGTTGTTAAAGCGATCTCGCCACAATCCTGCATAGAAAAAAAAATTTATCCAACGTGCTGCCAACAGGATTTACTTAGAAATTCCATTTACACACTAACAATTCGACAGTAACCTTCCAGCGATCACAATCCACAGGGGGGTGGGGAACTGTGAAAATCGATCTATTGTCGGATGCTATCTTATCGAAGCTGCAAAGCAAGGTTTCCTTCGACAGCGAGGAAGACGCCGCGCGGCTTATCGCGGATGCTATCAACACTTATGTCCAGCTGGGCTCTTACGCAGCGTCGGGCGCGGAGTTCTTCGTGAAGACCGGCTCAGATGCCCAATTGCGTCGGCTGCGTCTGCCGTTCGAGGCGCGTACACATATGCAAGAGAGCGGGGAGTAGCGGCCGATGGCGTATCAATTCAACGGGATCGAACGCGATGATTTTTCCGGCGCGGCTGTGTCCAATGCAGGCGATGTGACCGGGGACGGTGTCGATGATCTGATCATCGGCGCAATCTCGGCCGATCCCAATAGCGATGCGGGTGCTGGCCAGAGCTACCTGGTCTCTGGCGCCGATCTCGTGGCGCTCGATAATGCCACAGCCAATGGCGGCACCGCGGGCGATGGGTTCATCGAACTGGCCGATGTTGCGGCCATCGGCACGTCCTATCAGTTCGACGGCAGCGGTCCGACCGCCCAGTCGGGTCGATCTTTGTCAGCGGTAGGCGATGTCACCGGCGACGGCGTGGATGATCTGATCATCGGCGCGCCGTTCGCAGACCCGAATGGAGATACCGATGCAGGCGCCAGCTACCTGATCTCTGGCGCTGATCTCGCCGCGCTCGATAATGCGACCGCCAACGGGGGTATAGCGGGCGACGGGATTATCGAACTGGCCAATATCGCTGGTATCGGCGCCTCCTATGAGTTCATCGGAAGCGATGAGAGCGACCAGTCTGGCATTTCAGTTTCCGGGACCGGTGATGTTACCGGCGACGGCACCAATGACCTGCTTATTGGAGCGCCTGGTGCTGATCCAGGCGGTCAGTCAAGCGCGGGCGAAGCCTATCTGATATCGGGCGCCGATCTCGCCGCACTGGACAACGCCACCGCTAATGGCGGCACGGCGGGCGACGGTGTCATCGAGCTGGCCAACGTTGCGGCCATCGGCACGTCATATCAGTTCAACGGTGTGAGCGATGTCGACCTCTCGGCGAACGCTGTTTCCGGTGCGGGCGACGTCACGGGCGACGGTGTTGAGGATCTTATCATCGGGGCAGAACGAGGCGACCCAATTGGTGACCCCGATGCTGGTGAAGCTTACCTGATCTCCGGCGCCGACCTGGTCGCACTGGACAACGCAACGGCGAATGGCGGCACGGCGGGTGACGGAATAATCGAGTTGGCCGATGTGGCCGCTATCGGCACCTCTTACCAGTTCAACGGGGACCTGGATGGGGATTTGGCTGGCGCTGCGGTCTCCGCCGCGGGCGATGTAACCGGTGATGGCGTCGACGATCTGATTATCGGCGCGATATTTGCAGACGCCCCTGCGGGCACGAATGCGGGAAAAACTTACCTGATCTCCGGTGCAGACCTTGTTGCGCTCGATAACGCTACCGGCAATGGCGGCACAGCAGGGGACGGGATTATCGAACTGGCCGACGCGGCCGCGATCGGCACCTCCTACCAGTTCAACGGGGTCAATGAGTTTGAGCAATCCAGCCTATCCGTCTCGGGCGTTGGTGATGTGACTGGCGACGGCGTCGATGATCTCATGATCGGGGCGCCGTTATCCGATCCGAGCACCGGGACAAATGCAGGGCGGGCTTATCTGGTCTCCGGCGCGGACCTAGCAGCGCTCGACAATGCCACTGCCAATGGCGGAACGGCCGGCGACGGGATCATCGAGCTGGCCAATTTGCCGGCTATCGGCAGTTCCTATATTTTTATCGGGTTTGATCCGGGGGATCAGGCTGGCGGTCAGGTCTCGGCTGCGGGCGATGTGACCGGCGATGGCGTGGACGATCTTCTCATCGGGGCCGTCCTTGGCGACCCGAATGGCGTGACGGAAGCCGGGGAAAGCTACCTGATCTCAGGTGCGGATCTGGCGCTTTACGACGGGGCTGATGGGAACACGGATGGTATAATAGACCTCGCGAGCGTGGCACCGATTTGCTTCCTTGCAGGCACGGGCATTGCTACCCCCGCGGGTGAGGTGCCGGTGGAGACGCTTCGGATCGGCGATCTGGTCACCACAGCGGGCGGCGCGCCTGTGCCGGTTAAGTGGATCGGCATTCGGACAATCTACCCGCGCTTTGGCCATGACCCAAGGCTCGAGCCGGTGATCATTTCCCGAGGCGCGCTCGGGCAGGGGCTGCCGACGCGCGACCTCTATGTCAGTGCCGATCACGGGATGATCCTGGACGGGCTGGTGATCAACGCGGCGGCTCTGGTGAATGGCACGTCGATCCGTTTCGTGCCGGCGGCGGCTTTGCCTGTGGCGATCACCTATTGCCACATCGAGACCGAGGCCCACGACGTGGTGCTCGCTAACGGCGCCGCGGCAGAGACCTTCGCCGATGTGGTCAGCCGACGCGGCTTCGACAATCACCAGGAATATCTCGATCTCTACGGCGCTGAGCGGGTAATCCCCGAGATGAAGGCCCCTCGGATCACCAGCGCTCGGCTGGTCCCCACAGATGTAAGCGACCGGCTACAGCCTCGCGGTAACCGCGCCGGGTCGCACGCTGAGCGGGTGGCTTGAGACATGTGCTAAGAGCGCTTGCTCAAGGCGCGGCACGCAACGCCCTGATCATAAACGCGCATTGTTGATCCACCTGCTGCGATCTGGGCTGATCGGCCAACGCTGCCGAGGCGCCTAGATCAGAAAAGCCGTGGATCGCGGACCAGACGAAGAACTGCGCGGCCGCATTGGGCGCATCGATCACGTCGAACTGCGCCAATTCATCCAAGCTCTTTGCCAGCCATGCATAGGTCGAGGGGCGGTCTGCCCGCGCTTGTTGGGGCGACAGCCCGAACGGGCCGAACATCAGCCGCCATAGGTTTGGATGGTCGCCGGAAAACGCCACATAGGCGCGGGCAAGATTGGTGAACCGGCTAAGCGCATCAGCCCGGGTTGCCGCGGTGCTGGCAAAAGGCAGGGCCGTCTCGAAACGCTCTGCCAACATGTCAAACCCGATCTCGGCCACCTTGCGCATCAGGGCGTCGCGGTCGGCGAAATGGCGATAGGCCGCCCCCGGCGACACACCGAGATCGCGCGACGCCTTGCGCAGCGACAGCGTTTCCAACGCCCCGCTTTCTGCTGCGCGCAACGCGTAGGCGAGGAGCGCTTCTTTCAGGTTGCCGTGATGGTGGCGCGAGGGTGTTTTCATCCCGGTCATGGGGTGCTTGTAAACACTGTTTACATTTGCCGCAAGAGGGCGTAAGTATACAGTGTTCACTTTGAAGGATGCCCACCATGAACACCAGAACAGACATCCGTCCCGCTGAGGCTGAAGCTGCGGGGCAGCTTGTGCAAACCAGGCTGGGGCAGCTTTACGTTACCCAGCGCGGACACGGTGAGGCGGCGATTGTCCTCTGGCCGTCGATCTTTACCGATCACCATATCTACGACGCGCTGACGGAACGCCTCGGTGATCGCTACCGCTTCTATCTGATCGATGGGCCAGCCCATGGCCAAAGTGCCGGGGTCCCGCATGAATTCTCAATGCAGGATTGCGCTGAGGCGTTCTTGTCGGTCATGGATCACTTTGGGCTGCAATCTGCGGTCGTGGGCGGCACCTCTTGGGGCGGGCTTGTCGCGGCGGAATTGGCGTTGGCCGCGCCGGATCGCGCTCAGGCATTGATCTTGATGAACACGCCGATGGAGATCGATGGCAGCCGCCCGACACTCTCGGCCCGGATGATCGCGGCCGGTGCTAGATGGGTCGGTAACAGGGCTTTCTTCCAAAACGGCGTCGCGAAGAGCTTCTTCTCGCCTCAGACCCTCGCGCGCAACCAAGCCTATCGCGACCGCTTTCATGCTATGCTGCGCGCGGCAGACCAAACCACCCTCGCGGCGGCCATACGCTCGGTAATCCTGCGCGGCGCGCCGCTGAAGCCACGCATGGCCGCGCTTTCAGTGCCAACCCTCGTTATTGCCGGAACCGAGGACGCGATGTACCCGATCACAACCCAGGAAGCGGCGGCGAAACAAGCCCCGCAAGGTTCGTTCGCGGCCGTGCCCGGCAAGCATATCTCCGCCGTTGAAGCGCCCGGAGACGTGGCCAAGACTATCACGCGGTTCATGGGAGAGGTGGCGACCGACAGGTGAGGCGGGCGTGAGACAACGCGGTTTTCGGCGGGTCCGACGCCTCACGCACGCAAAGCGGCGACCAGCTGGGCGATGCGTTTTGCCCGGGTCTGGGCGCGCTTGGCGGTGTTGATTGTGTGAAGCAAGCCCCGCTGCTTGCCTGGCGTGAGCGCCGACCACGTATCGCTCAACTGCGCCCCCCGTATCGCCAGCGCCACATCGCTTGGCACCTCCACCGCGTCTGCATCGGCCTTGCGCAGGCGGACATCGATCTCTTCCCCTGGTGAAACCCCGGCCTCCTGCAACACGCTCTTGCCTGTGTAGACAAATGTGCCGCTGATGGCGGGCGATTTGGTCAGTGCCATGTTGAATGGGTGGTCATTCAATTCCACATCGACGCGCTTGGCGCCTAGGCTTTGCAGCGCCGCTGTGATCTCGTCGGGGATACGAAGCACGGTGTAGGTGTTTCGCCCCCACTCCATCGGCTCAATGCGCCCCATAAACGAAAGCCACGCGCTCACAATTTGCTCCCTTGTCGTGCCCTGCGGAAGGGTGGTGTAAGCGCGGCGTTGATCAAGATCGCCAGTGCGAAAAGCCGGTGTCGCTAGGCGCATGGACCCGAACTGATTATCCGGCGGGCCGCGTAGGGTCAGCCGTCCCCCACATTTTCTACCAGCCAGTGGTTGAGGGCCGCCGCCGCGTCGTAGAACGACGCCATCCAAGCTGCATCGGCTATCGTTTCAGGCGCCAGCGCCGCTTGGTGATTGTGCACGACCAGGCCTTTGCGTTTCAGCAGGGTCTGGTGCGGCTCAGCGACATCAAATCCCTTCGGCGCCCGCTTCAGCGTTTCATCGGTCAGCGCGCAATCGTAATGGCGCAGGCCGGTCAGGATATCATCAAGCTGCCCGCGCGCTGAGCGATTGGTCGCGATGGCATGGCGGTAGCGGTCAAGTTGTGCGGCGTTCATCGCGAAGAGCCCTGCGCCAATGCCTAACCGCTCGGGGTGCAAGGCCACATGGATCGCCGGTGAGCGGTTAGGGTGGTCGCCGGTCCAAAAGATCAGGTGCAGCTTTGGGTCGTAAGGCGTTTTGTCCTGACTAAACCGCGTGTCCCGTTGCAGCCGCCTGATGCTGCCGTTGATCCGTGCCTGTGCCTCATGGGGCGGGGCTAACGCGGCCATCGAAGCAGAGACCTCTGAGACGAACGCGGTGGCCGGTTCCAGCCATTCAAGTTGATAGCGCGGTTTGTTGGCCGCGAACCATTCCCGGTTGTTGTTGCGGGCCAGATCCTTGAGGAAGGCGCAGGTCGCGTGTGGAAAGGTCACGGCATTTATCCTTCCTGCTCTTGCGGCAAAAGCGACGCGAAGGCCTGCCGCGCGCCGCGAAGAATGTTCTCGCGCAACGCGTCATCCCCAACTGCCTGAGCCGTGCGCACGGCGCCCGAAGCAAGGACTAGCGGCGGGGCATAGGCGTCGGCCCGGTGCTCTTGCCCGCGCGCCATCTCCTGGCAGATCGCCTCGAACGCGGCGCCATAGGCCGCCTTGGCGTGCGCGTCCGCGCGGGTTGCATCGCCGGTGAGCGCGGCCAGCGTGCATCCGGCAAAAACCTCGCTCAGGTTCTTTGGCTCCAGGTAATGCGCAAAGATCGCTGCCATCTGCGCCGACAGCTCTGGCCCCGTCGTGCCATCGCGGGCTTCAAGCATCCGCAGCAGGGGGTGCTCATGGCGCAAAACGTCACTCAAAAGCGCCGATTTCGACCGGTAATGCGCGTAGAACGCCCCGCGCGTCAAACCGGCCTGCTTCATCAGCGCATCGAGATTGACGGCAGCAAAGCCCTGTTCGCGAAAGACCTGGGCCGCCCCTGTTCGGATGCGGGCGGTGATTTTCTGTTTGTTTTCAGCGGTGAGGCGCATGATCTTTTATATATGTTGACTAACATATATTTAGCGCCTATCGGTGGGGCTATGCAAGAGACAAATTATGTCAACGACCCCCGTGAAAGCTGGTGTGCCCTGCGAGACAGAGTGCTTGCCACCCATGCGGATGTGGCCCGCGGTAAGATGATGGCCGCCGATGCGCTGACCTATGGCGGCAAGGTGTTTGCGTTCTACGCGACCAAGGGCGGGCGCATCGGGTTAGGATGCCGGGTCGGGCGGGCAACCGATCTCAGCCGCTTCCACCTGACAGATTGGCAGCACCTGGCGCCCTTCAAATCGAAACCGCCGATGAAGGATTGGATCGTTGTCGGGGTAGGCGATCTATCCCGCTGGGACGCGGTCGCCGCGTATTGCCTGAATACTTTTCGCACAGGAGAAAACACGCCATGACCGTGACCGTTACCTTGATTTACGCGGGCATAATCGCGGTGCTCATGGCCGTTTTGTCGACGCTGACCGCGGTGAAACGGGGCTCGACCGGCGTCGCGCTCGGCGACGGGGGCAATGCGGGCCTGGCCCTGGCTA
>JBCDGW010000054.1:0-21881 GCA_038750765.1 Pseudomonadota bacterium
CAGGAAAATCGCCCGCGCTTCATCATCTGGGAAAACCCGATCTACAACAATCTCGCGCAATATGGCGATCAGCCCTTTGGTGAGTTGATCGCGGCGGCGCGCAAGGATTGCCCGATCACGCTGGCCACCACGCTGAGCGAGGATGGCCGCACGCTTCGCGCCGAGCTGAGCGGCGATACGCCATCGGGCGCGCTCTTTGTCGATAGCGATGGTTCGGTTGGTCTAGAGGCGCGGTTCCGCTTCGCCTCAGCCGAAGGATACACCCGCACCAAGACCATTCTTCGCGGCGAGCGTCTTCGCCGCACCGGGCGGTTTTACATGCCGCTCAGTGGGCTCTGGCCCGACGGCGCCCGCGCTGTCGAGGTGGAGCTTTCCCAGGCCTTTGGCCCCAATCCGACCCTGCAACTCTGCGACCCCCAATCAGAGGACAAATCATGAAACGTCGTACTTTCGTTCTGGCCACGCTCGCGTTTGGCGCCACCGGTGCTGCTTATGCTAACGACGATGGGCTTTACGCCGATGTGTTCGACCCCAATTCCAGCTTTATTCGGGTAATTGCCCCAGGGCAGACCTTCGCCACCATCGGCGCGAAAACACTGCGCGATCTCGAAGAGGGGATGTCGCCCTACGTCAACGTGATGCCCGGTGACATTCCGGTTAGCCTCGGCTCGCTCGAGACCAGCGTGACCGCGGCGCCCGGCGCCTATTACACCGTGGTGATCAGCGATGGCGCGGCGACAGTGCTTGAAGACGAGGTCACTGGCAGCCCAGCGAAATCCGACGTCACCGTCTATAACCTCGCGGGCGCGGAAACCGTTGAGCTATACGTGCCTGCCGCCAAAGCCACGGCGATTGATGCGGTTGCACCGCTAACCGGGGCCTCGGTTGCGCTGAAGGCACCGCTCACGCTTGATTTTGAGCTGCGCTCGGGCGGCGACACGCTGGCCTCAGTGGCTCAGGTGGAGCTTAAGCGTAAGGCGGGCGTGTCTATCATCCTGACCCAGGCCGGCGACACCTATCGCGCTTTCGCCGCCCCCAACGTCTACACCCAATAGGATCTGAGGGAGCAACGCCCTATGACACCGGTTTTCCGTTCTTTCGGCTTCGGCGCCATGATCGCGGCGCTCCCTCTTTTCGGGCACGCGCAAGAGGCCGCGCCCACGCTCGATCTGGAGTTTCGCCCGCCCGATGTGGCGTTTGACCCGATCTGCGTCGCACGCCCCCCCGATGATGAGATCACGCAGTTCTGGGGGGCGTGGGATCGCGAGGTTCTGCCCACGATTGACCCGGCCTTCGTCAAGCGTGACCTCAAGCGATTGCAGCAGATCGATGCGCGCACATGGTTTGCCACCGTCGATGCGATGATCACGCTGCTAGCCGAGCAAGATCCGGGCTTTGCCGGGCAAAACGCGCTTCTGACCCGGATCCTAGCGATGGAAGCTGCGGGCAAGTTCACCGAGCTTGAGCAACTGGGCCTGGTGCCGCAATTGGCCGAGATGGCGGGGGCCAGTTCCGCGCGCATCCAAAACGCTCTTTCGCGGTTTTATCGCGACGGTGTCGGGGTCTCCCGCGATGTCGAAAAAGCCGACGAATTGCTGGTGGCCGCTGGTTTTCTCGGCAATGCCGATGCGCTTTTGGCGCTGAGCAAAATGACCCTAGAGGGCGCCACCCCGAAAGGCTGGGACGTGCCGGTAGATCTGGCAGTGACGATGGCGTTCGGCGGGCTTGTGGGCGAGTTGAACGAGACCATCTGCGACCGCACCGCCCGCATCGCGCGAGAGTACCACAATGGCGAGATTGTCACCGCCGACACGCAGCTGGCCCATGATTGGTACCGTTTTACCGCCGATCTGGGCGACGCTTATGCGGCTTGGAAAGTGGTGGAGTACCATATCCGCGCCGAAGGCTTCGTTAAGGACAACGCGACGCTGCTGAAATACCTCAATCAGGCCGCGGATGCCGAGCTGCCGTTTGCCCAGATTGAACTGGGGCGGCTGTATCAGGCCGGATCGCTGGTAGAGCAAGACCTCGATCGCGCGCTGACCTTGTTTCGCGCGGCCGCGGCAACCGGTGAACGCCCGGGGCTCACCCGGGTGGCGTTGTTTCTCGAGGAATACCGCGACCGCTATCCCGAGCATGAGGCGGAGCGGTTGGCCGCGTTGCGCGCGATCAGCGCCCTGCCGGACGCGCCGGGCTGGGTATTCACCCGTCTGGCCCAGAATGTGATCGACACCCAAGGCCGTTGGGAAGGCGAGTCCGAGGCGATCGCGCTGCTCGAAGAAGCCACGCGGCGCGGCGATATGGACGGCACCACGCGCCTGGCAATGATGCTGATCGCCAAGCGCTCCACTGCCGAGGAATTCGAGCGCGCTGTCGATTTGCTCAGCCGGTCGGTCTCGGTCCATGGCGGCGTGACCCCGTCTAAGCGGTTGGCAGCGGCGTTCCTGTGCCAAGCGGTCGATAGCCCGCGTCTTGCCGAGGCGGCGCATTGGCGCGGCTTGGAAGAGGCCACTGCGTCGGCCAATATCGACCTGCCGGTCCACCGTCTGATCCAACTTACCCCCGAGGCGAACCCGCATGAGATTGCCGTGATCCAATCGCAAGCGCTCTATGGGCGGCCGACCTCGCTGGCATCGTGGCTGAAGTATCTCGACTATGCGCCCTTCGCCAATGACGAGATGCGCCTCTTTTGGGAGGGCTATTCGGGCCGCTACTCGGACGTGCTCAAAGCCTTGGC
Source organism: Pseudomonadota bacterium (assembly GCA_038750765.1). Lineage (GTDB taxonomy): Bacteria > Pseudomonadota > Alphaproteobacteria > Rhodobacterales > Rhodobacteraceae > Psychromarinibacter. Next base: position 2,738 of record JBCDGW010000054.1, read on the forward strand.
GAAGCTGGAACTCGAACTTGCCAACAGCCGGGACGAGCGGCTCGCGGCCTTTGATCTGCTCCGGCGCGAGTACCGCCAATCGGGCGCGCCCGCTGCGTTGGAATTGGCTCGCGCGCTGCTCGATTACGAGACTGCCGACGACGCCAGTCAGGATGAGATCTTCGCGTTGCTCGAAGAGCCTGCCGCAGCGGGGATCGGGGCCGCAATCCAACTTATCGCGGGCCTTACCGCCAGCGAAAGCGAAGCGCGTCAGGTCTATGAGCGCTACGCCGACATCATCGAGCGCAACGGTGATTTCGACGCTCTGGTTTTCGCGGTGCCGTTCGTCGAGGGGGCGCAGCGCGAGCTATACCTCTCGCGCGCAGTGGGCGTGATGCCTTGCGACTACAAAAATGTCATGGCCATGGCCGCGCTCGCCGAAAAGCTCGGCGATCATGATCAGGTGCTGCATTGGCTCGACATCGCCGGCCATCTGCTGGGCGGTAATGCTTGGGCGATGACGGATCTGGCGGAGAACAAACTCGCAGCGCTCGGGTCGGAGGCTGCTGAGGAGGCCCGCGCGCTGTTTGCCCGCGCCTATGAGTTGGGCGATGGGACAGCAGCGCGCGGGCTATTCGACTTGGCCATCGACGACAGCGTGCCCACCTACGACCCGGCTCAAGCGATCGCGATGATCAAGGCGGCCGCCGACAGCGAAGAGGTGGATGTGCTGCGCGGCTTCCTCGGGCGCTACCGCAAGGCATCGGACGCGGTGCGCGCCGAGGTGGAGACCCGGCTTGATCTGCCGCAGATCTACCTCGTGGCCGCGCGCCACGGCGATATCTACTCGATGCGCGCCTATGGCCAATTCTTGCAGGCCAACGCTGTGGATGGGCGCGATCTTGCGCAGTCCACGGAATGGCTCAGAAAAGCCGCAGAAGGCGGCGATACCACCGCGATGGCGGAGTACGGCGAAGCGCTGGCCTTTGGTATCGGCACCGCGGCTGACCCTGATGCTGCGATCCTCTGGCTTGAGCGTGCCGCTGCCGGTGGCAGCCGGAAAGCCACTGAAATTGTCACCCTGGTGCGGCTGAGCCGCGGGAGTTGAGATGCAAAAGCTTGTTTTGGCCGGTCTGCTCGCGGTGCTGCCTCAGGTGGCGCTCGCCTGCGACCCTGGCACCGATCCAGTGATCCGCCTCGATTATGGCAGCCGCTACATCGATGACGACCCGTCGCGCTCAACCATCGATGCGCAATCCAATGCAGCGGTGAATGCCGCGCTCAAACCGATTGATGATTTCATCCGCGATCTGGTGCGTGACGCCAACCGAGTGATCACCGATCCCGGCGATACTGAGCGCGCCAATTGCGTTGTCGCGCAGCTGGCCGCCTGGGCCGAGGCCGACGCGCTGTCTGATCTCGACAGCTTTACCGCGCGCCTCTCAGTCGGATCGCGGTATGCGGGTTTTGCCTTCGTCTATCGGCAGGTCCGCCCCTACAGCACCGATATGGCCGCCCGCGCCAGCATCGAGGACTGGTTGCAGCGCCGCATCGCCGAGCAGATGACCTTTTGGGAAGAGGAGGCGACGCCCGGCGCCAAGCGCGGCAACCTGCGCGGCTGGGCCACGCTCGCCGTCAACCTCGTGGCCGCGCTCACCGGCGATGATGCGGCGCTGCATTGGTCGGCTGCATCGGCGGTGTTCCTGCAATGCCAGGCGCGCGAGGACGGCTCGCTGCCGCAAGAAACCAAACGTGGCCGCTACGGGCTTCATTACCAACTGCACGCGGTGGCGCCGATGGTGGTGACGACGGCGTTGCTGGAAGAGCAGGGCCACTCGATCAGGGGGGTCTGCGATAACGCGTTGGACCGGATCGTGGCCTATACCTTGGCCGACATTGAAACCGGCGCTGCAACAGCGGCCTATGCCGGCGTGACGCAGACATTTTTCGACGGCAGCGCTGAGTTCAAGCCCTACCAATTCGCTTGGCTCGCCGCCTATCAAAAGCTCAACCCCGCGCCTGAATTCGCTGACGAAGCCGCACGCTGGTCGCCCCTGTCGCACTCGAAACTAGGTGGCCGTCAGGAGCTGCTGTGGCCCGCGCCAGGCCAATAGCGACCCTATCGTCGGGCTGTTCTGCACTGCGCTAAGCGGCTGTCGTCGCGGCGCGCGCGGCCCAGAAAACGCCCCGAAATAACCCTTGCCTTGCCGACCCCGCCGGGGCTAAACACCGCCGCACGCTGCCGTAGCTCAGGGGTAGAGCACTCCCTTGGTAAGGGAGAGGTCGAGAGTTCAAATCTCTCCGGCAGCACCACCGTCACCATGAATAGCGGTTCCGGTAACTGGGCGCAGGATTGTCTGAGGGCCTAGCCGCGCTCGCGACGGCAATGCACTCTAGCGCCGCGTTTGGCGCCTCAAGCGCATCTGGCTATCCCCGATTGACCAGGCGCAAACGGCCTCGCGTGGTTACCCATAGCCATCCAAATGCTGCAATTCGCCGGTAGGAAACCGGCTCATTCGCTCGTATGAGGACCGGTATGACCGACGCGTTACTGCAAAAGGTGCGCCGCATCATTGATGAAGGCGCCCGCGATCTTGTCGACCGCCGCATCGTTTTTGAGTTGGTGGTGCTGGGTGTGTTGGCCCGCGAGCATGTGCTGATGATCGGGCCGCCGGGTACGGGCAAATCCGCCTCTGTCCGCGCGGTGGCCGAGCGCTTTTCAGGGCGCCACTTCGAATACCTTCTGGGCCGCTTTACCGAACCGGCCGAACTCTTCGGCGCGCTCAGCATCGAAGCGCTGCGCGAGGGCCGCGTCGAGGCCGTTACCGAAGCGATGCTGCCAGAGGCCAATATCGCCTTCCTTGATGAGATTTTTCAGGGTTCCACCGCGATCCTGAACACGCTACTGGGGGTTTTAAATGAGCGGGTCTATCGGCGCGGGGCACAGCGTCTCGACGTGCCGCTTTGGTGCTGTATCGCTGCCTCGAACGCGCTGCCTGACGACCCGATGCTCGCCGCCTTCGCGGACCGTTTCCTGATGACCACCTTCGTCGATCCGGTCGCCCCTGATCAGATCGAGACGCTGCTGCGTTCGGGCTGGGCTTTTGAGACCAATCCGGCGCCGCTCGATGCCGATGCCAGTCTGACCCAAGACGAACTCACCGCGCTCAGCGCCCGCGTCAACACTGTCGATCTCAGCGCCGTCGTGGCGCTTTATGCGCATGTCATCAATAAGTTAAGCGTGCGGGGCCTTCGGTTTTCCGACCGGCGGATTGTACGGGGGCAAAAGCTGATCGCGGGTGCGGCGATCTTGGCCGGGCGCGAGCACGCCAGCCCCGCCGATCTTTGGCCCATCGTTTACATGATCCAAGACCGCAGCTTGCAAGACCAAGCCAAAGAGCTCTTGGCCGACGAGTTGCAACTGGCCGAGAACGCAACGCTCGACTGCGCGGCAAAGCAGGCTGCTTACGGCCCGGCGGCTTATGCCAGCGATCTGGTGCAAACGGCGCAAGCGCATCTGGTCGACAAGCCGCAATTGCGCGATGACCCCGGCTTCGAGCCCTGGTGCATCCGCGCCGAAGGTATGATTGCGCGTATCGAAGCTGGTTTTGCCGAGGAAGCTCGGCCCGAGACGCTTGAACTGGCCCGCGCGGCCTTGGTTGCGGCGATCAAGTAGCCATGTTGGCCACGCTCGCCTTCGCCTCGATTGAGCAGCCGGTGGCGCCCTGCGGGTTAATCGCGCCGCTATCGCGTCTGCGCCGCGCCGAGGCCCATGCGCGCGCCAAGACGGGCCTTTGGGCGCTTCAGGTGGGCAACAGCGTGATCCTCTATCACCCCGAGGCGACGGCGCCCGATCTTCCGTGGCTCGACGGGGCGTCGTACCTAACACGATACGCGCCGCGGCTTTACGGCCCCGCCGGACGCCGCCTGACGCTGCCCGATGCTTTAATCCCGCGCTTGCAGGGCCACATCGCGCAGCATTTCGGTATCGACGGCCCGGTGGCCTTGCTGCCTGATCTGAGCCTGTGCGATCTCAGCCCGGCTCAGCCCCTCGATCAGGTTGATCTGGAAGCCGTCGAGGCGCTGGCGCGATGAAACACGCAAGCCAGGCCCGCGCGTCTGAGGCGGTTGCGAGCACCGCCACGCTTTTTGCCGGTATGGAGAGCCCGCTGCGCACGGTGCTGCAGGGCGCAATGCGCGATCTGGACGGCTTTAAAGACCTGATCAGCCATTACCTACAGCCGGGGCCAGGCACGTTTCGCGGCTATGACGGCATCGATACACGCGGCGATATCGCTGATCTGCTGGCCTCTGATTGGGCGCTCTACGACATAGACCGGACTGAGTTTTTGCGCCGCGTCGCGATGCGTGAGGCCCTGTTTCGCCACAAGGTCCATGAAAGCGACAGCCAGGGCAAGGCGATCTGCCTGGTCGTTGATAGCGGCGCCTGGATGCTGGGGCACAATCGGCTCCTCGGTCTGGGCGCGGTGTTTTGGCTGGCAGCGTTGGCTGAGCGGCACGGGGTTGATTTTCTGTGGTGCGACAGCGCGCGGCCAAAGGTGTGGAACGAAGGCCTCAGCCGTCGAGACATCCGCGCCTATCTGGGCCGGGTGGCGCAGCATGAAATGGATGCGGCGCTGATCGAGACGGCGCTTAGCGCGTTGCCGCCAAAGCGCGCGGCGCCCGAAGATCTTTGGCTTGTGGGGCCGGATCAGCTTCGACCGCATCTCGATCTGTCAGAGATCAAGGCCGCCTTTTTGGTGGCCCTCCCAAGGGCGCCCGAGCCGGGGGCGCAGGCGGAAACTGACATTGCGCTCTGGGCCCGTGGTCATCTGCGGCGCATGGTGCCGCTGCGCTTCCCTGAAGACGGGCTCTGCGTCGGTGCGCTGCGACGGCCCTTCAAGCCCGAGAGCTTGGTGCCGGCGACGGCGAACGCTGGGGCGTCTTTGGCGTCGGATGCCCTCACCAGCACGTGGGCGCCGCAGCATTGGAATGAGTTTCCCGACGAGAGCTTAGCGGTTCGCTGGCCCGAGGGGGTGTTATTGACCGGGGCTCTCGACAATCCCGGCAAGCAGGCAATGTGGTTTCCCTTGCCTGAAGACGCACATGTCCTGGCGGTGCACGTTGATATGGGGCCGAGTTTCTCGTCGCGTTCCTTTCGGATGTTGTGGATCACCGGCTGGCCCGACGCGCCGCATATCCATCTCGCGGCGGTGCCGATGAACGACGCCGAAAAGCCGCCGACCGCTGACGCGTCGATCGCCTTGCAGGGCGACTTGCCCGCGCTCGATTTCGGTCACGCGGCGATTCCGTCGCAACCTATTCACCTCAAAGCCGGTAATGGCCGGGTACACGCGCTCCATGATCGCGATGGCAAGGCATTCCAGATCGGCATGACAAGCGGTGTGGTGCGCCCAAAGCCGCAACAAGCCCGTCTTCTAATGCAAGATGGTGGCAGCCAGATCTTCGCCGTTTCTGAGATGGACCCGCGTCTTGCAGGCGCGCGGATTGCGTCTGAGGGCAAGGGCGCGTTCCGCGACTTTTACATCGCCGTGTCGAACCCCGAGCATTTTGCCGCCATGGCGCGCGATGTCCGGGCGGCGACAAGCGATCTGGCCGTGCTTCTGTCGCATGGTGAACGGCAATACAGCGTCATCCATCGCGAGATTACGGCGCCGATTCCTTGGTCGGGAGAGGCGCGGCTGGTGCAGGTTCTGGGCCCCTCAAAGGGCTTTGCGTATCAGCCCAGTGACGGCACGGTGCTGCAATACCGTGTCGGCAGCGAGGGCAAAATCAACCTTCACCCCCGCAGCGACAAGGGCGCCTATCCAGGCCTGACGCATCTGCGGTCGGCCTTTCGGCAACGGGCGGTTTTTGGCGTCGAACTTAAGGACGGTAAGCCCGCCAACTTGGTGCGCATCCGGTTAGGGGGACGTGGTCCTGCATTCAAGGTCATGGATGTGGCGGAGAAAATCGCAGAGGCGCGGACGATATGGTTGCAAAGCTAAGGCCGCCGCCCCGGGCGCGGTCAAAGCCGCTGCCGCCCCGCGATTGGGTCTATACCGCGCCGGGCGCCTATGACGGGCTGTTGCTGCCTGGCGTGACCGACATCACCAACCCCCGGCAACTCCGCGCGCTGACCCCTTATCTGAGCGTTATCTCCGAGTTGTTTTGTACCGAGCTGGGCATTTTGGCGGTGTTTGAGACACCGGCCGCGCTGGATCCCGCAAATCTCGGGCGCGCATTGGCGCTCAAGCAGCAAGCCGGTGGTGCCTGGGTCAGCTATGCCGATGCGCCTGACCCGCCGCCGCGCGCGGCGCTCACCTGTTTTCTCGACGGATCGGTGCACACCGCGCCGCGCCACGCCTGGGAGGCGCTTGACCCGCTCGACCTCTGGGATCTGAGCGCGCTCGTGCCCGCGCCGTCATCGGCCCTGCCAAGGCGTACCGACGTGGAAGAGCGCCCGGATATAGCGCAGACAGCGCGGATTGACCCGGTGATCCAAAATGTGCTGTCGGGTGAGCCTTCGTTGGTGCAGGAACGCGCGCGGATTGCAGCGGCGGAGATGCCCGCCATTGACCAGGTAGCGGACGGGGTGCGTCGCGGCGCGCTGTGGCTCGGCAGGCTTGGCTTCACCATAGCGATCGCGATTTTGGCAATCACAGCCTTGCGGCTTCTCGGGGCGGTGCTTCAGGGTAATGCAGGCGAAGGCGCCTTCGTTGGGTTGGCCCTCTCGTTTCTTATCCTCATGATTATACTTCGGATTTTGCGCGGTGGCGACGCGCCTGTTCAAGGCTCTGGCGCGCAGGTCAATGCCAAACCCATGCCCGGGTCGCGCGCGGCTCGCCCGGCGCCGCCACGCCAAAAGCGCAGCGATTTGTTGCAACGGCTCAACGGCTGGCTAATCTGGAACACCCCCGCCGGTGACCGGCTCCGGCGCGGGTTTGCCAGCCGCTTGGCCGAAACTGAGAGGCTGCTGGCCCAGGGCAAGATCGACACGGCGTTGAAGCGAGCGCTGTTGATGGCCGAGCGCGCGGGTAAAGAAAAGGCCCCGCTTGCGTCCCGCCTGCCCGATATCCGCTCAAGCCTTTCGCTGAACTTTGGCCAGCGCCACGGTGGCGCCAGCCTGCCGATGGGTGGGCAGGATGCGGCGCGCCTGCGTCGGCTTTACGCAGAGCTGGCCCGCACATGCCAAGAAGAGGGCGATTACGGGCGTGCGGCCTTCATCTACGACGAGTTGCTGGGTGATCCGGCCGGGGCAGTGCGCATGCTCGAGGCCGGCGAGCGCTTCGAGGACGCCGCCAAGCTGGCGATGTCACGTGACCGGCCAGGCGCCGAGATCGTGCGACTTTGGTACAGGGCGGGTCACCGCGATATCGCGATCGCCTTGGCCGAGCGCTACAGCTGTTTTGAAACCTTGGTGCGCGAGGCCGAAAGTCACGATCCGCAGGCGGGTCACTTTCTGCGCGGGATCTGGGCCGAGCGGTTGGCCGAGACCGGCGATCTGGAAACCGCAATCGCGGTGATCGATGGGGTGCCAGGGCTGGAGGCGCGGCGCTTACGCTGGCTGGCTTTGGCAATCGGCGAAGGCGGATTGGAGAACCCCGGCATCTTTCACCGAGCGGTGCTGGCGCTTCCGTGGCGCGGCGCGATCTTTCACGACGCGTCATCGCCCGATCCTGAAAGCGTCGGCGGCGCGCTGGAGCGAAAGATCCTGGAGGTCGTGGCCCCGTCCGGCGAGAGCGGCCCGCGTAGCGCCCTGCTGGACTACCTGATCAATACCGCGACGCAGAAGAACCGGGACAAAGCCCCTCTGGCGGCGGCGAACTGCGCCACCCTGATCGACCACTTGCTGCGGGTCACGCTTGCCGAGGGCGCACCGCTCACCAAAAACACCCTGAAAAATACGCGCGCGCTGGCTCAGGCGGCGCATCTCGGTGTTCTGGCCACCGAGTTGAAGCATATCCGCCGGGCCGAGCCTGCCCGGGCACCTGATGAGGTGACGCATCGGTTGACGCCGCGCGCACCGGGGCTGCCTGACTGGTCCCATGTGCTCTGCCTGCCGCAAAATCGCCTGCTCTTGGCCGATGACAGTGGCGCGCTGCGCCTCGCAGGCCGCGATGGCCGGGTTGAGTGGCGCGATAGGGTCACCGATCTGGCCGGGCTTGTCCGCATCCGCAACGGGCGCTTCGTGGTGGTGATCTTAGGCCACGACCCCAAATCGCGGCGGCTGCTTCTGCTCGATACCCATCGGCACGCCTATACGCCGTTGGGCTTTCTGCCGCTCGAGGCGTGGCATCGCGAGACCAATGAGCAGATCTGGCTGGTCAAATCTGGTGACCGGATCCAAGCGCTCTCGGTGGCGGCGCTGTTCGAGGATGTGCCCAGCTTCCGCGAAAGCTGGGGGATTACGCTGCGCGAGCGCGTGGTCATGCTGGGCTTTGTGCAGACCGCTAATGCGGTGGGTTGGTTTTTGCAGCGTTGGGAAGGGCCCGAGCAGTTTGGGCTGATCGAGTCGTGGATTGCAGCAACCAAGACCCTGAGCTTCAACACCTTTCTGATCGAGCCCGCCCATGAAGAAGGCGCCGCGCCTGCCAATTTCTACACGGATCCGGTGGCGATCCAGGGGGCGTCGCTGCAACTGGTGTCCGGCCCGCGGGCAGGCAAGATCGCACCCACGCGCAGCCGCTCCTACAGCTACGAGGCCGAGCAAAGCCTGAAGGCCGAGCATGCGCGCTTGCTCAGCAGCTTGCGCGCGCCCGCGCCGATGCGCCCCTATGGCAGCGGCCCTTTGGTGATTGAGGAGGAAGGCGGCACCGACGCGACTGTTCAGGTGTCGATCCGCAGTTCTCTGACGCTTGTGCGGCTCGGCGGCACAGAATGGCGGGCGTCTGACACCACCCCAGATTATCAGACCAGCGCGGTCATCGATGCCGAGCACCGGGTGATCTTGATCGAGCGGCAAGCGGGCGGGCCGCGTGTTACCACGCCTAACGTCTAGCCTCGCTTGCCTTTCGCGCCCCCCTCGGGCAGTGATCATCGCCACTAACAACGGGTAGGCCGCTATGACCGAACGCAATATCGCCCTGGTGGGCATCGGCAAAATCGCCCGCGATCAGCACATACCCTCGATCGCTGCCTCTGACGCGTGGCATCTGGCCGCCACCGCGAGCCGTAATGCGGGCGTTGACGGGGTTGAGGGGTTTGCAAGTCTGGCGGGTTTGCTCGCGGCGCGTCCTGACATCCCGTGCATTTCGCTTTGCACGCCGCCCCATGTCCGTTACGCCGATGCCCGCGCGGCGCTCGAGGCGGGCCGCCACGTGATGCTCGAGAAACCGCCTGGCGCCACTTTGTCCGAAGTCCATGACCTAACCGCCCTCGCCGAGGCTGCCGGGGTCACCCTGTTTGCCACCTGGCATTCGCGCTTTGCAAAAGCCGTGCCTGCAGCGAAAGCATGGCTCGCGGGTAAGGACATCACCGAGGTCGAGATTACTTGGAAAGAGGATGTGCGCCGCTGGCACCCGGGCCAAGACTGGATCTGGGAGGCTGGCGGTCTTGGCGTATTTGATCCCGGCATCAACGCGCTCTCCGTGCTTACTGAAGTCTTCCCGCGCGCAGTGCATGTGAACCAGGCGGTTCTAGAGTTTCCGCAAAACCGGGACACGCCAATCGCGGTGACCCTTGGGTTTCACGATCCCGGTGGCGCACAGGTCAAGGCGGTGTTCGATTGGCGACAAGAGGGGCCGCAAACCTGGGATATCCGGCTTGAGACGCGCCAGGGCAGCGCGCTTTTGTCCAGCGGCGGTGATGTGTTCACGCGCGATGCCACGACGCAGCAGGATCAGGGCGAGGCGCTCCCCGATGCGCCCAGCGGTGAGTATCCTGGCCTCTATGCACGGTTTGCAGAACTCGTGGAAAGCGGCGCCTCCGAAGTGGATCTCACACCGATGCGCCATGTGGCCGACGCCTTCACGCTCGGGCGCCGGATAAGCGTAGACGCGTTTCACTGGTAGGGTGGCCGCGCGTGTTCGATCTTCAGCACCCGTTCTTTCGCCCGCTTTGGATCCGGGTGCTGATCACCGTCGCGGTGTTCGGCTGGGCGATCTTTGAGATAAGCATGGGCAATCCCTTTTGGGCGATCCTTTTCGCGGCAATCGGGGTCTATTGCGTGCGTGAATTCTTTATCGCCTTCGCTCCGCGCGACCCCGACGATAAGGAATAGCGATGGCTGACCTGCTGCGAAAACCTATTGGGCAACAGGGCAAGATCCACGACATCACGCCCGAAAACGCGGGGTGGCGCTATGTGGGCTTTGGCCTTTACACGCTGGCGCCGGGCGAGCGTGCTGCCGAACCCACCCAGACCCGCGAAGTGATCCTGGTGTTGGTCGAGGGCAAAGCGCAGGTGACCGGCGCGGGCGTGGACTTTGGTGAACTGGGCGACCGGCTGGATGTGTTTGAGCGCAGCGCGCCCCACTGCGTCTACATCCCGCCCGAGGCCGATTGGCAGGTTGAAGCAACCACGTCGTGTACGCTCGCGGTGTGCAGTGCGCCCGGCAAAGGCGGGCATCGCGCGCAGCAGCTTGGCCCTGAGGGGATCGCGCTTGAGACGCGGGGGCAGGGCGCCAATACCCGCTACATCAACAACATCGCGATGGAGGGGCGAGACGTGGCAGACAGCCTCCTGGTAACAGAGGTGTTCACGCCGCAAGGAAATTGGTCGTCCTATCCGCCGCATCGCCACGACGAAGATGATTTCCCCAGCATGACCTACCTGGAGGAAACCTATTACCACCGGCTCAATCCGACGCAGGGATACGGGCTGCAGCGCGTCTTTACCGAAGACGGCTCTTTGGATGAGACGATGGCGGTGGCCAACCACGATGTCGTCTTGGTGCCGCGCGGCCATCATCCCTGCGGCGCGCCCTACGGCTATGAAATGTACTACCTCAATGTGATGGCGGGCCCGCTGCGCAAGTGGCGGTTCCAAAACCATCCCGATCACGCATGGATTTATCAGCGTGACACCGGGCAGTAGGCGATGCGGCTGAGCTATCAGCTTTACACCTCCCGCGACGCCGGGCCGCTCAACCAGACCCTAGCGATGCTCGGCCAGGCAGGACTGGACCATGTCGAAGGGTATGAGGCGCTGTTGGGTGACCCCGCCTTGGATGCAGGGCTGCGACAGCACGGGCTTAGCATGCCCTCGGCCCATATCAGCTTGGCCGCGCTGGAAGATGGCCGCGCGCTCGACTGGGCATCGCGATATGCGCTTGAAGCGGTCTTTGTGCCCTATGTTCCGCCTGAGGCACGGCCAACAGATGCGCCTGGTTGGGCCGCATTGGCGCGGCGCGTTGTTGCGTCCGGGGCCGATCTGCGCGGGCTCGGTGTCGCTGTGGGCTGGCACAATCACGACTTTGAGTTCGCGCCGCTGCTCGATGGCAGGGCGCCCGTCGCCGTGATGGCCGAGGCCGCGCCGGATTTAGTCTTCGAACTGGACTTGGGGTGGATCGCCCGGGCCGGGCACGCGCCGCTCGCGTGGATTGACTTGCTGCGCGGGCGCATCGCTGCGGCGCATATCAAAGATCTGGCCGCCCCCGGGCAAGCGCCGGATGAAGAGGGATGGGCCGATTTGGGCCAAGGTGTGCTCGACTACGCCGCGATCGCAGCCGCCTTACGTGCAGCGCAGGTGCCGCTATGGGTGCTGGAGCACGACCGGCCAAGCGATGCCACCCGGTTCGCAACCCGGTCAGTGGCGGCGGCGCGGGCGCTGTGAGCGGCGCTGGCCCTCTACGCGTGGGCCTGGTTGGCTGTGGCTCGATCTCTGAGGCCTATCTGCGCCTAGCGCCGTGCTTTCGCGACTTCGAGATTGTCGCGGTCACTGATATCGACGCGACTAAGGCTGCGAGTACCGCGCAGGCTTTTGACGTGACCGCATTGACCCCGGCCGATCTGATGGCAGCGCCGGATATCGACGTGGTGCTAAACCTCACGATCCCCGCCGCCCATGCAGAGGTGACCCGCCAGGCACTCACAGCAGGCAAACATGTCTACTCAGAAAAGCCCCTTGTCCTCAGCCTGAGCGAGGGGCTGGCGCTCGACGGGTTGGCGCGCGAGGGCGGGCTGCGGATTGGCGCTGCGCCCGATACGTTCCTGGGCGGTGCGCATCAATGGGCGCGCGCGCAGATCGATGCTGGCAGCATCGGGGCGGTGGTGGCAGGCAGCGCGGCGGTGATGAGCCACGGCATGGAGCATTGGCACCCAAACCCGGCTTTCTTCTATCAGGCGGGCGCCGGGCCGGTCTTGGATATGGGGCCCTATTACCTGACCAACCTGGTACAATTGCTCGGCCCGATTGCCCGGGTGGCTGCGCTCGCCACGACCCCGCAAAGCCACCGGCTTGTCACGGCTGAGGGGCCGATGAGGGGCACCAGGATCGCGGTGGAAACGCCGACAACCGTGCACGCGCTCTTGGCATTCGCGTCGGGCGCTACCGTCAACTTTGTCGCCAGTTGGGATGTTCATGCCCACCGCCAAGGTCCGATGGCGCTTTATGGTGGCGCGGGCACCCTCTATGTGCCCGACCCCAATGCGTTTGGTGGCGATGTGGCGTTTGAGGCAGCGCCCGACGCCCCCGCCACGCTGCCCGATCTTTGGGAGGGTCAACCGCACCCGTTGGCACGGCCAAATCAAGGCGCGGTCGCCAATTATCGCGGGGTGGGGCTTGCGGATATGGCCCACACCATGCGGGCTGGCGTTGCGCATCGCTGTAGTTTTGGCCTCGCCCTCCATGTCGTGGAGGCGATGACGGCGATCCTGGAGGCCGGGCAATCGGGCCAGTGGCAGCATCTGAGCACCACCTGCGACCGGCCAGCCCCACTTGAGCCCGGTGAGGCGGCGGCGCTCCTCCATGCGGCTTAGGCAAATCTGCGTGGCCTTCATCGCAGCCCCGTTCTAGGCTCGCGCCATGAGCGGTCAAAACGCCGATTACCTTGCGCTTCTGCGCCATGCTCAGCGGGTGTCACGGCGCGCCGATGAGGCGGAGGATCTGTTGCAAACCGTGCTGCTCGCTGCTGTTGAGGCAGGCCGGGCGGATCTGGCGCAAGACCGTAACCGCCGTTGGCTGATGGGCGCATTGCGCAAACGGGCGCTCCACGAGGCCCGCAGCGCGGTACGGCGCAAAACCCGTGAGGCGCAGGCAGGCCTTGATCCCGACGCCGCCGGTGACGCGGGCCCCGCCGATGACGACTTTCTCGCGCATCTCCCCGCCGGTCTCAGAACCACGGCTTTGCTCGCCATTACCGGCCATACAAGGGCGGAGATCGCCTGGCTTTTGGGGCTTTCCAACGCGGCGCTGCGCCAGCGGATATCGCAAATCAAAAGGCGTTGGCGCGAGTCTGGCGGCGGCGCACCGGAGATAACGCTCGCAGGCGCGCTGGCGTTTGGCCGGATCCGCCGCGCCCTGCTGCAACCGGCACGCACGAAGGCTGCCCGCTTTGCCACCCACGATCCGGACGGACATCTTTTTCTCGTCACCTCACAAAATCGCACCCCGCGGCAACATTAGGGTGCAAACAAAATCTCAGGAGGGATCGCATGTTCACGAATAGCAAACTCGATAGCGTGGTCTATTACGCCAGCGACTTGGACCGGACCGAGGCCTTTTACGGCGATGTGCTGGGCCTTGCGCTGGAACGGCAGGAAGACGATGGCACCACCGTGCTGATGACAGCCTTGGCCAACGGGGTGACGTTGGTGTTCTTTCAAGGCACGCCCGAGACCGGCAATTCGCCGATGGTGGTGTTCGATGCGCCAGGTGGCGGGATCGACGATATGGTCAGCAGCCTTTCCGAGCAGGGCGTGACCATCGTCACCCCGGTCAGCCATGCGCCTGGCGGTTGGGCGGCTGATTTCGCCGACCCAGATGGCCATGTGCTCTCGATCTACCAAGATGGTGAACTGCCCCGCAGCCAGGCTGGTTAGCCGCCCGTCTTTCACCCGACGCCCGCGTGATTGGGCGCAAGGCGCAATAATTCTGCCGCGCCGCTAAAATTCCCGCGCACTAGCGCGCCGCCGCGATTGACCAGACGACACGGCTTTGCAATGCCCAAGGCATGGTTTGGCGGCGCGCGACACAGGTGCGGATCTGATCGGGACATGGACGGGCCGGTGCGCGACATCGACGTAGCGATTATGGGGGCCGGGATCCACGGCGCCGCCCTGTTTCAAGAGCTATGCGCGCAGGGCGTGAAATGCATTATCGGGGATGCGTCCGATTACGGGGCGGGTTTTTCGGTGGCGGGGACGCGTATCCTGAACGACGGCATGGCGTTCGCCGACGCAGGTGCTGCTGACGCGATTGCCCAGGCCGCCCGCGCGCGCCAGGCCTTAATGCGCGCCGCCCCGCACGCGATCACGCCGATCGAGGCCGATATCTTGCTGATGGAACAGGGCGAGCGGCCTGCCTCGCTGATGTGGAAGCAATGGTCGCAGCGCGGCGACCCGCATGGCTTAGGGGCTCGGGCGGCCAAACGGGTTGTTGCGCGCCTGCGCCAAGTCATGCCCGCGAGCAATGCCGCCGATCTGATCTCGGCCGAAGCGCTCCGCGCGGCGGTTCCCGCGCTCAGCCAAAGCGTCAAGGCGGCGGTGCGGTTGCGCCTGGCTCGGATCGAGGCGCCCGAGCGGCTGGTCTGGGAGTTGGTGCGCAACGGGCTTGATTGTGAGCCTGGCGCCGCCGCTTACAACCACGCAGCGCTGATCGCCCGTCAAGGCGCGTTGCTTTCCGTGCAGCCCCATGTCGGCGAGGCGTTTCAGATCCGCCCGCGTCTGGTGGTCAACTCGGCCGGCCCGTGGGTTGATTATATCAATGTGCATCTAGGCTTTGCGACCAAGTATCTGCGCCATGTCAAACGCGCTTATCTGCTTCTCGACCAACCCGAATTGGTGGCGCAGTTACATGGCCGCGCCATCGGTTTGGAAGCGACGCCAGGCAAATTGTGTTTTGCCTATGATCACTTCGGCCAATTGCTGATCGGGGCGGAGGAATACGACACGGTCGGGCCAGCGCTCGTCACCTGCTCTAATCGTGACATCGACACGCTGCTAGATGCGGCGCGCGTTATGTTTCCCACAACCCCGATTAGGCGCGAGGATGTCCGCTTTGTGTTTGCCGGGCTGCGCCCCTATCCGGCTGAGCACAAAGATCCGTCGCGGCAAGGGTTGCTTGGCCGGGTTGGTCGCCTCTTTGAAGCGGAGGCGGTGCCGGATCGTCCATTTCCGGTACTGTCCATCGCCGGCGGGACCTGGAGCGATCACCAGATCCTCGTCAAGCAGGCCGCGGATCGGGTGCTTGCGCTGCTTGAGCGTGCGCGCCAGCCGGTCCGAGAGGACGATCCTATCGGCGGCGGCTGGAATTACCCCGAAGATGCCGAGAAATGGGTGGCGCGCACAGCCAAGGATACCGGCCTAGACAAATCTCGCGTCGCGATCCTGTTCCACCGGTATGGCACTGTTGCGCGGGCTGTGGCGGCCTATGAGGCGACCCATTCCAGGACACCGGTTTGCGGCAGCTACACCAAAGCGGAAATCGCCTGGATTGCCCGCCACGAACATGTGCGCCACCTCGATGATCTGGTGTTGCGCCGAACGACGCTGGCGATTTCGGGCCTGGTGACCGCGGAGGATCTATCGATCGTTGCGGGGGTGGTCGCTGGCGTGCTGGGCTGGAGCGGTGAGCGAACCCAGCGCGAAACTCAACGGCTGGTGGCGCAACTGACCAAACGCCACCGCATGGCGCTTTAAGCGCTAGGGGGTAGGCGCCGCTAAAACCGCGCCTGGGTTCATGATGCCGTGGGGATCGAGAGCCGCTTTGATCGCGCGCATCGCCGCAAGCTTGGTCGGGTCGCCGTAGCGCTCCAAATCCTTGACTTTCAGCCGTCCCACCCCGTGTTCGGCGCTGATCGATCCGTCCATTTCGTCGACCAGGTCATGCACGATCCGGGTTGCGGCAGCTTTGTCCGCGAGGCGCGCCTGCCGCTCTTCACCCGGCAGCGGGAACAGATTGAAATGCAGGTTCCCATCGCCCAGATGCCCGAAGCAGTTGATCCGGAAGGAGCCCAACTGCGCCAATTTTTGCGGCGCGCGGTCGATAAAGGCGGGGATATGCGACAGCGGAAGGGAGATGTCGTGCGAGGCGATCGCGCCGATATTGCGATTGCCCAGCGGGATGCTTTCGCGCATCGCCCATAGCTCGGTTCGCTGCGCCTCAGATTGGGCGATAATCCCGTCGTTGACCAAACCGTCTGTCACGGCCGCTTCGAACAGGCCCTCAAGCGCGGCGCCCGGGTCTTGGCTTGCGGCCAGGCCCAGATCGATCAAGACGGACCAAGGCCAGGGTTCATCGAACGGCAGCCGGATATCCGGCATCGTCTCTTGCAGAAATCGCGGGCCCTGACCCGAGATCAGCTCAAAAGCGGAGATCCCGGTGCCGATCCGTTTGCCCGCCAGCGCCAGCAGATCGAGCGCCGCGGCAGGGTTTGCCACCTTGAGAAGCGCAGTGCCGCGGCCCACCGGTATCGGGTAAAGCCGCAGGCTGGCGGCAGTGATGACACCGAGCGTTCCCTCCGCGCCGATCAGCAGGTTGCGCAAGTCGTAACCGGTATTGTCTTTGCGCAGGCGTTTAAGCCCATGCCACACGCTGCCGTCAGGCAGCACCGCTTCAAGCCCCAAGCAGAGATCGCGTGCATTGCCGTAACGCAGCACGTTCACGCCGCCTGCATTGGTCGCCAAAAGCCCGCCGATCCGCGCCGATCCCTCAGAGGCGAGCGAGAGGGGAAAGAGCCGGTCCTCCGCCTGCGCGGCCTGTTGGACGTCAGCGAGGATCGCCCCGGCTTCGGCCACCAGAACGTTTTCCGTGGGATGGATGGATCGAATGGCGCGCATCCGCTCCAGCGTCAAAACCACCGGCCGGGCGCCCTCCGGCAGCACCTGCCCGGTCACCAGACCAGTACCGCCGCCATAGGGGATCACCGCGACGCGGGCCTCGGCGGCAGCCTTGATTACCTGCGATACTTCGGCGACGGTGCTAGGGGCGACGACGAGCGCTTCGCGTCCAAGTGGCGCGCCCCGGGGATGTTCGCGGTAGGCGGTATCGTCGTGGCGGAAGGCAGCAGTGGGGAGTGCGTCGCGTAGATGTGCCTCAAAACCGCTATCCGCCTCTCCTAGCATTATTTACCAATCCAACGCAAAAACGCGTGATTTTTGCGGTCAAAACTGCACAAACCGAAGAACACGGCTGTCATGCGTTGAACAGGAAATGAAGCACGTCGCCGTCTTTAACCTCGTAGCTCTTGCCCTCGACGCGCATCTTACCGGCATCCTTGGCGCCCTGCTCGCCATCCTGTGCTAGGTAATCGTCATAGGCGATGGTCTCGGCCCGGATGAAGCCGCGTTCAAAATCACCATGGATCACACCCGCCGCTTGCGGGGCAAGGGTGCCGCGCCGGATGGTCCAGGCGCGCGCCTCTTTCGGTCCGGCGGTGAAGTAGGTGTGCAGCCCCAAGAGGTCATAGCCCGCGCGGATCAACCGGTCGAGGCCCGGCTCCTTCAGGCCCAGCTCTTCGAGGAACAGCGCCGCCTCCTCGGGTTCCAACTGACTAATCTCCTGCTCGATCTGGGCGGATATCACGACGCTCGCAGCGCCCTCGGCCCGCGCCTTTTCGGCGATGATTTCAGTGGCCGCGTTGCCCGTCGCCGCTTCGTGTTCTGCCACATTGCACACATAGAGAACGGGCTTGGTCGTGAGCAATTGCAGCCCGGCCCAGGCCTTGGCGTCTTCGGCCGAGATAGCGACGGAACGGGCAGGATTGCCGGCGTCCAGCGCTTCCTGCGCCAGGTTGAGCAGCCGCTCTTGCAGCAACGCCTCTTTATCGCCGCCGCGGATCTTGCGCAGCAGGCCTTGCAGCCGCCGCTCGATCGACTCGATATCGGCCAGCATCAACTCAGTTTCGATGGTATCGGCATCCGCCACCGGATCGACACGGCCATCGACATGGGTGACGTCGTCATCTTCGAAACAACGTAGCACATGGGCGATGGCATCTACCTCGCGGATATTGGCGAGAAACTGGTTGCCGAGCCCTTCGCCCTGCGCCGCGCCCTTCACCAGACCGGCGATATCGACGAACGTCATGCGAGTTGGGATCACCTGTTTTGACTTCGCAATCCGCGCCAAATCGTCGAGCCGCGGATCGGGGACCGCCACCTCGCCCACATTGGGTTCAATCGTGCAAAAGGGGAAGTTGGCTGCCTGCGCAGCAGCGGTGCGGGTCAGCGCGTTAAACAGCGTTGATTTGCCGACATTTGGCAACCCGACAATCCCGGTTTTAAACCCCATAACCTGCCTCTTATTGGTGCGCGCCGGATGTAGGGGCGGAGGCCGCCCGGGGTCAAGGTTTGCGGCGGTGATTTTCCCGGCTGGAAGCGAAATTTCAGGCTGATTGAGACGTGCAACCGCACGGGCCGCGCCAACGGACACGCAAGCAACCGCAGCCCGTTAGTTCGTGGCGACCAGCAATTGATCAAGCTGCGTGGCGATCCAATCATGGGGGATGAAGTGGCCGGCTGGATGCACATCGAGCGTCACCCGACCGCTAGAGCAGTCCCAAACCGTGCGTTCGAAGGTCAAAAACTCCCGCGCGCTCCACGGCCCGGCGGCGCGCCCCTCCTCGCAGCCAAGAAGCGTGCGCCAAAGCTGAACCGGATAGGTCTCGTCTCCGTCCTGACCCATTGGAAACGGCAGCACCTGGTCATCAAGGCCGAACACCTGACGCACCTCCTGCGGTGCTGTGGTACATTTCTCAAACTGCGACAGCGCACCCGAAATCGCCAACATCGCGCGCAAATCGGCGCCGTCTTCACAGGCGAAGCGCCAGGCCATATTGGCGCCGAAGGAATAGCCCGAAACAAAAATCTGTTCGCGGTCAATCGGATAGCGCGCCGCCGCGTCGTCGATCACCGCGCGGGCAAACACGCTATCGGGTGAGCCGGGGCGCCAAAAATCCCACGTTGCGTTCTCCCCGTTGGGCGCCAGTAACAGCACCCCGCGGCTACGCGTGCCACTGGCAATCCGGTCATGGCGCACGATCAGCGTGCCCTGCCGCTTCCAG
>JBCDGW010000055.1:0-21819 GCA_038750765.1 Pseudomonadota bacterium
CTTCCAACTGGCCCACGCGGATAGCGCAATCCTGCCCCTCGGCGGCGAGCGGCACGAAGCGGTCGACAGCGAGAAACTCCAGCGTCAGATCAGGATAAGCGCGGCGAAACGCGGGCAGATGCGGCAGGATAAACCGCGACAGGATCCAGGGCGACATCGTCACCCGCAACGTCCCGGTGACATCTTCAGCGCCGCTGCCAGCGTCCCGCTCCGCCTCGGCTAAGTCTTCGAGGATACGGCGTACTCGTTGAGCGAAAATCTGGCCCTCGGGGGTCAGGCGCATCACCCGGCTGTTACGGTGAAACAGCGTCAGCCGGAGCGCGGCCTCCAGCTTGGCCAGCCGGTGGCTCGTGGTTGCCGGAGAGATGCCAAGCCGCCGCGCGCCCGAGGTGACACCGCCGGTCTCGGCAATGGCCACGAAGCTGCGCAGGTCATCGATGCTGTACATTCGAAGTCTTCTAACGCTGAATTCCGATTACGGGGGCTATATCAAAGATTTTCGATTGGATAGAGCCCTGCAAGGCGGTCGGCCCCGCGCCAGTGATGTCAGGTTGCCCCTTGGGCCTGCGTGACCCTGGCGCTAAACCGCCCCCACCCAAAGCTCGCAAGAAAAGGTGCGCTATGCTGATACCCCGTCAAAAAACCCCGGATCTCGACCTGCCGACGCTGGATCATGGGCGCTTTACGCTTTCGAGCGAGGCCAGTGAGCGCGGCACGGTAATTTGCTTCTATCGCGGCCTGCATTGCCCGCTTTGCGCCACCTATCTCACCGAAATGCAAAAGCGCGTGGCCGATTTCGCCGATCGCGGCGTTGGCACCATCGCCATCAGCACCGATGGCGAGGAACGCACCCGCACGATGGCTGACAATATCGGCGCGGATACGCTGCGCTTTGCTTATGATCTGTCGCTCGCGAAAGCGCGGGAATGGGGTCTTTATATCTCGACCTCGCGGGGCAAAAGCTCCATCGGCATTGAAGAGCCTGCGCTGTTTTCCGAGCCCGGCCTGTTCATGGTGACCCCTGAGCGCAGCCTCTATTACGGTTCGGTGCAGACGATGCCGTTCGTGCGGCCGCATTTCTCTGAACTGGTCGGCGCGCTGGAATTTGCCATCAACAACAACTACCCCGCGCGCGGCGAATATACCGGCGCGGTTTAGCGCTTTCGCTATTCGTCCTTTCGCCCTTGACCTTGCGGCACGCGCAGTCCCACCTGCGCGCGTACGGCGGAAGGGATGAGCGATGTTGGCCTTGGATCATTTGGTGATCAGCACCGAGGATCTTGAGCGAGGCGCGGATGAAGTAGCCGAGAAGCTGGGCGTGCCGCTCGAAGACGGCGTGCGCCACCCGGCTTTCGGCACCCACAACAAGCTTTTGTCCCTAGGCAGTGACACCTATCTCGAAGTGATCGCTGTAGACCCGGCAGCAGCAAAGCCGCGGCGCCCCCGTTGGTTTGGGCTCGACCGGTTTTCGGGCGACACCAGGCTGACGAACTGGGCGGTGCGTACCAAGGATCTGTCCAATCTGATGGCGATGGGGGCGGCTGGGCCTGGCACCGCGGTTGCGGCCAGTTGGAGCGGTCTGCGCTGGACGATCGTGGTCCCCGAGGACGGGCAATTGCCGCTCGACGGTATCGCGCCGGCGCTTTTGGAGTGGCGCAGCGAGGCGCATCCCTGCCACGCGCTGCCCGACCGACAGGTGCGACTGAGCCAGCTTACGCTGTCGCATCCCGAGGTGCAGCAGACCTACCTGCCCGATGACACGCGGGTGCAGACAACCAAAGGTCCCTACGCCATTGCCGCCACCTTCGACACGCCCGGTGGGTCGGTGACGCTCTGAGATCGGCCCTGGGTTGCTCGGAGCGCGGCGGCGGTGCCTTGGTTGCGTCGCCTGCGCGGCCCTGACACAGTCGCGCGCAATCGGAGGCGCGCCATGGATTTTCTCACCGACCCCTTTCTTATTGATGCCGACCGTTTTGACGGGCCGGTCCTGGTCACGGGCGCAGGCGGGTGCATCGGCGCCTGGGTTGTGGCGATCTTGGCGCGATCGGGCGTGCCGGTGATTGCTAGCGATCTGACGCCGTCACCAGCCCGCGCAGGTCTGATCCTCGGGCAAGAGGCGGCAGCGGCGCTCGATTGGGTCAGCTTGGATGTAACTGATGGCGCCGCGGTGACGGCGTTAGTCGCCGAGCGTGGCGTGCGCGCGGTGATCCACCTAGCCGGGCTGCAAGTGCCGTTCTGTGCCGCCAATCCCGCACTTGGGGCCCGCGTTAACGTGGAAGGCACGATCAACATTTTCGACGCCGCCCGCGCCGCAGAGCTGACGCGGTTGGTCTACGCCTCATCGGTGGCGGCCTTGGCGTTCCCGGCAGGCGGGCCTTACCGTGAGACGCTCTACGGCGCCTACAAGATGGCCAATGAGCAATCCGCTTTTGTGTATTGGCAGGATTGGCAGCTTCCCTCCGTCGGGTTGCGGCCCAATGTGGTCTACGGCATCGCCCGCGATCAGGGGATGAGTTCTAAAAACACCGCCGCAATCCAGGCGGCTGCGCGGGGCGAGGCGTTTGAGATGCCGTTCACCGGCGCTTATAGCTGGCTTTATGCGGGCGAGGCAGCGGCGGCCTTCATCGCTGCGGCAAGCGTTCCTGGCAGCGGCGCCGAGGTGTTTAATATGAACGGGGCCTGCGCCCCCCTCGAACATGGGCTCGGCCTGCTGGCAGACCTGGCGCCTGACGCGAACATCACTCTGACGGGCGAGCCGTTTCCGTTTCCGCCAGATCTCGACGACGGGCCGTTGCGGGCGCACCTGCCCGACTACCCGTCGATCTCGGTGGAGGAGGGGGTGCGCGCCACGTTCCGGGCCTTCCAGGAATTGCAGGGCTAGCAGCAGCGGCCACCTGAGTTCGCGCTTGCGCTTCGATGCGGCCTGATGCCTTCTACGCCCAATAATTGACGGGGGAGGTGGATGGCATTTCTAGGGATCGATCTGGGTACGTCGGGCCTGCGCGCCTTGCTCGTGTCGGAAAACGGTGCGCCGATTGGCGCGGCCGAGCAGCACTACGATGTTGCGACGCCGCATCCGGGCTGGGCTGAGCAGGACCCTGCTGATTGGATCACGGCGCTGGAAGCAGCTATCGCTCAACTACGTGCGGCGCATCCTGAGTTTTCCGCGCTCAAAGGTATCGGCGTGGCCGGGCATATGCACGGCGCCACCTTGCTCGATGCGGCGGATGCGGTGCTGCGGCCGTGCATTTTGTGGAACGATACCCGCTCGCATTTGGAGGCCGCGGCGCTCGACGCGCAAGAGGGTGTCCGCGCGGCATCGGGCAATATCGTGTTCCCCGGTTTTACCGCGCCCAAGCTGGCTTGGGTCAAAAAACATGAGCCCGATATCTTTGCCAAGGTGGCCAAGGTGTTGCTACCGGCCGCCTACCTCAACCATTACCTGACCGGCGACTATGTAGCGGATATGTCGGACAGCGCGGGCACGACCTGGCTTGATGTGGGCGCGCGTGACTGGTCAGCCGATTTGCTCGCCGCGGGCGGGATGACGCTGGCGCAGATGCCGCGGCTGGTGGAGGGGGCGGCGGCAGCTGGAACCCTGCGCGCAGAGCTTGCCGCGTCTTGGGGGCTGTCCAACCCAGTCACCGTCGCGGGCGGGACCGGGGACAACGCGGCTGCGGCCTGCGGGATCGGCGCGATGGCGGAGGGTCAGGGCTTTGTCTCGCTCGGCACCTCCGGGGTGATCCTTGCTGCGCGCGGTGGCTACGCGCCTGACCCGGCGACCGCGGTGCACACGTTCTGCCACGCTGTGCCCGGGCGATGGTACCAGATGGGGGTGATGCTTTCAGCGACTGACAGCCTCAATTGGTTGGCGCAGATCACCGGCGCAAAACCGGCCGCGCTGACGGCTGACTTGGGCGAGGCGTTGGCCGCACCCGGCACTGTGCGGTTTCTGCCCTACCTGTCAGGCGAGCGCACACCCCATAACGATGCTGCCATCCGGGGTAGCTTCACCGGGTTGAGCACCGCGACTTCGCGGCGCGATCTGACCCAGGCGGTAGTTGAAGGCGTGGCGTACGGCTTGCGCGACAGCCTCGCAGCGCTGAAGGCGACCGGGGCTCATTTAAGCGCACCGATGGCGATTGGCGGCGGCACCGGATCGGCCTATTGGCTGCGGCTGGTGGCGACGGTGTTGGATCTGCCGCTTCAGGTGCCCGGCGGTGGCGAGTTTGGCGCAGCGCTCGGCGCGGCAAGACTGGGGCTCTGCGCTGCAACCGGCGCGTCACCCGATCAGGTAATGACACCGCCGCCTGTCGATCGCGTGGTGGAGCCTGACGCGGCGCTGCGCGGGGCCTTCGATGAGGGCTACGAAGCCTTCCGCGCCGCCTATCCCGCGATCCGGGGCATCCAATGACGCGCGGGTCTTATGCCGGTCCGCCGGGTGGGCATCCGCCGCAACATCAGCTGATCACCGACCGCGCTGTCTTTACCGAGGCCTATGCGGTGATCCCGCGCGGGGTGATGCGCGACATTGTCACCAGCGCGCTGCCGTTTTGGGATAACGCGCGGTTTTGGGTAATCGCGCGCCCGCTGACCGGGTTCGCCGAGACCTTTTCGCACTACATCGCCGAGGTAGGTCCGGGGGGCGGATCGGACCAGCCCGAAACCGATGCGGGCGCGCAGGCCGTGCTTTTCGTCACCAGCGGCACGGTGCGGCTCGACGTTGGCGGTATCGGCCATGTCTTGGAGGCGGGCGGCTATGCCTACATTCCCGCCGGGGCGGCTTGGCAGTTGCGCAACGATGGCGAGGCTGCGGCCCAGTTTCATTGGATCCGCAAGCGCTACGTGCCGGTCGAGGGCCTGGCGGCACCTGCGGCGTTTGTCACGCGCGAGGCTGAAGTGGGGCTCGACCCGATGCCCGGTACCGACGGACGTTGGGCGACGCAGCGCTTTGTCGATCCCGCAGATCTAAGCCACGACATGCATGTCAATATCGTCAATCTGGGCCCCGGTGCCGTGATCCCTTTCGCCGAGACCCATGTGATGGAGCACGGGCTTTATGTGCTGGAGGGGAAGGGTGTTTACCGCCTGAACCGCGATTGGGTTGAGGTGGAGGCGGGCGATTACATGTGGCTGCGCGCGTTTTGTCCGCAGGCCTGTTATGCAGGCGGCCCGGGGCGGTTCCGCTATCTCCTCTATAAGGACGTCAACCGCCACGCGCCGCTATAAGCCTTTGCGTTAGAATAGGAAATCACTGTTGTCGAGGTCGCCAAGCGCGGTATTGGCCAGCGTCAGGACATCGCCGTTGCCCGCGTCGATGACCACGTCGGCGGCCACTTGCACCATGTGGTTTGCCGCGAGATCGGCGAAATCGGTGATGCTGGTAACTGTACTCAGATCGACTTTCTCAAAGATGTTGGTGGCCTCGAAATCGGTGATCTGATCAGCGCCAAAGCCATCACCAAAGACGAAACGGTCAGCGTTGAAATTGCCCTCGAGCGTGTCGTTTCCTGTGCCGCCGATCAGCGTGTCAAAGCCTGAACCACCAAAGAGGTTGTCATTTTCGCTGCCGCCATTGAGCAGATCGTCGCCGCTGCCGCCGAACAGCCGGTCGTTATCGGCCTCGCCGTCCAGCATATCGTCGCCAATTTCGCCAAAGAGCGCGTCAGTGCCCGCGCCGCCCTCCGCGGTGTCATTGCCCACGCCACCGAAGGCGCGGTCAAACCCGTCTCCACCCAAGAGCATGTCATCGCCGAAGTTGCCGAACAGGTTGTCGGCCTGGGCACCACCGTCGATGGTATCGTTGCCGTCCCCGCCTGAGATCCGGTCAAAGCCCGCATCGCCTGCGATCCTATCGCCTTCTTGCGAGCCGGTGGCATTGTCGTTGCCGGTGCCGAGGAATACCTCTTCCACAAGGGCGTTCAGCGTCACCCGGTCATCGCCCGAGCCGCCAAGGATGCCGTCAACCGCGCCGTTAGCGGTGATGCTGTCGTTGCCCTGGCCGCCATTGACGATCAGCGCGCCGCCCGCGCCGATGGTCATCTGGTCATTGCCCGCGCCGCCGAGGATTGTGTTTACGAAGCCGTTCCCAGTCATCAGCGTGTCGTTGCCACCGCCGAGACTAACGAGCTCAGAGGCTCTGCCGCCGGCCGTCACCGTATCGGCGCCATCGCCCACGCGGATCACATTGATCCCACCGGTGCCAACGGTGACTGTGTCCTGCCCTGCAAACGTCGTTAGGACTTCTATGTTGCCGGAATTGACCTGAACAACGTTGTTTCCGTTTCCGAGGGTGGCGCTTATTACCGCGCCGCTGAAAACGCGTAGCGTGTTATTGCCCTCAAGCGCTGCGATACTCAAAACCGCGCTTTCTCCCACGATAAAAGTGTTGTCGCCGCCACCATCGGTGACCGAGCCAATTTCCCCTTCCAAGAGTTCGTAACGGTCATTGCCGCCCAGGGCTGAAACCGCAACCAAACCATCGGCCTCGGTGCGGAAGATATTGTTGCCCTCATCAAGGGCGACTTGGACGCCGAATATGTCGTCATTCAACGTGACACGATCGTTGCCAAAGCCAGTTGCGATTTGCTCAAAGTTGCCGTCCACGGTGATCACGTCGTTGCCGCCGGTGGTGCGGATGCTGCCCACGCCAGCGGTGCCCACATCGATGTTGGCGGTGCCCCCAAATGACTGAACGCTACCAACAAAGACGTTTCTCAGCGTCACGTCATGGGTGCCGGCGCCAAGACTGATTGAATCGGCACCGCCCTGCAGAAAAATAGACGAATCGCCATCGAAGCTCTCGACAGTCCCGATATAGCCGCTGCCTCCGATCAGGGTGAAATCATCAACGCCGTTGGCGGAAACCATATTGGTAAACGTCGCGCCCAACCGGACGGTCGCTTCACCGTCACCGAAGAGACTGACAGTATTGACTTGTACCCCCTGGAGGTTGAGGTCGGCTTCACCGCCATTGTCGATATCTACCTCAAGCGTCGCGATAAAACTGTTGGGCGCCGTGCCGTTGATGTTGACGTCGATAGGCGCGGACCCGGCAAAAAACACCAGCGTATCAATCACCCAGTTCGCCCCGGTAAGCTGGATATTGGCTTCGAACTCGTCAGGAGCGTTGCCGCCGATGACGAAAACAGTCTCAAAGATCGCGCCGTTGTTCCAATTCACATTGGCGTCGAATATCGTAATGGGTGTGATCCCATTGATGATTTGAAACTCGGAAATTGTAGCCATTTTGCTGCCCACCAAATTGCACAATTGCAGTCCCGGGTAACCTATGGCGGGGTATTTGGAATTTTAAGGTAAACCTAAAACGCTGCGGTCAGTGTTGCTGTTGGGGTTACAATACATCCAATAGCCGTAGTTCCGCGATGCGTTCGACTTGATGGCACGCCTCGGCAAACTCGGCAGCACGATCATTTTTGAGCCGTGCGTCAAACGCCGCCAAGATGCCCAGCTTATCATGGTCGCGCACCGCGATGATGAAGGGGAAGCCGAACTTTTCCGTGTAAGCGCTGTTCAGCGCGGTGAATTGCGCGCGCTCATCATCGGTCAGCGCATCGAGCCCGGCGGAGGCCTGCTCAGCCGTGCTTTCCACAGTCAAACGCTGGGCGGCGGCAAGTTTGCCTGCCAGATCGGGATGCGCCTTCAGCACTGCCAAGCGCTGCGCGTCACTGCCGCTTTGAAACGCCCGGGTGAGCGCTGCGTGGACCCCGGCGGCACTGTCATGGGTTGGGCCCAGTTCCAACGCCCAAGCCGCCTGGGCGATCCAGGGCGAATGCTCAAAAATGCCGCCGAACGCCGCTACGAAATCCTCTTGCGTCATCTCCGACGGCCGAGGCCGATGCGGCGGCGGATGGGTCGCGGCCCAATGCGTTGCGATCTCTTCGCGGGTGGCAAACCATACCCCGTCATGCCCCGCCATATAGTCAATCGCCCGTTGCAATGCCGCGGCGCGGCCGGGCCGACCCACGAGGCGGCAATGGAGCCCGATCGACAGCATCTTCGGCGCGCCCGCCACGCCCTCGGCATAGAGCATATCAAAGCTGTCACGCAGATACGCCTCGAACTGATCGCCCGAATTGAACCCTTGGGGCGTGGCAAACCGCATATCGTTGGCGTCGAGCGTGTAGGGCACGATAAGCTGATCGCGGGTGCCAAAACGCTGCCAATAGGGCAAATCATCGGCGTAGCTATCAGCCACATAGGCAAAGCCGCCTTCCTCCGCCGCTAAGCGCACCGAATTCATCGACGTGCGCCCAGTGTACCAGCCACGCGGGCGGGTGCCGACAACCTCAGCATGGAGACGGATTGCTTCATGCAGATGCGCCCGTTCGTCGGCCTCGCTGAAGTCTTTGTACTCGATCCATTTCAAGCCGTGGCTGGCGATCTCCCAACCGGCGGATTTCATTGCGGCAACCTGTTCGGGCGCGCGTGCCAGCGCTGTCGCGACACCGTAGATCGTCACCGGCCGGTCGCGCAGCATGCGGTGCAACCGCCAAAAGCCCGCGCGCGCGCCGTATTCGTAGATCGTCTCCATGTTCCAATGTCGTTGACCAGGCCAGGCCGCCGCGCCCACGATCTCCGACAAAAACGCCTCTGACGCGGCATCGCCGTGCAGGATGTTGTTCTCGCCGCCCTCTTCGTAATTGATCACGATCTGCACCGCGATCCGGGCGCCGCCGGGCCAGGCCGCATCGGGTGGATTAGCGCCGTAACCGGTAAGATCGCGGGGATATCGCTGCATCGCGGCCTCCTATTCTGCCGCGCCATCATGGCAAAGCCGCCGGGGAGAGGACAGACGAAACTGGTTTGCAACGCCGCGCGAACACGCCCAAATTGCCCGCAAAGAGGAGCCTTTTGATGGCTGGATTTTTGACCACCCACGTCCTGGATACCAGCCGTGGTTCCCCCGGCGCCGGGATTGCGGTGACGCTCTATCGCATCGAGGGCGCCAGCCGCCAGGAAATGGCTCAGGCTGTTACCAATGCCGATGGCCGCACCGACGCGCCGATCCTGCCGCAAGCGCGGTTTCAGACCGGGCGCTATGAGCTTGTCTTCGCGGCGGGTGAGTACCTTCGCCAAGCCGGTCATCCGCTCAGCGATCCGGTCTTCCTCGATGAAATCCCGATCCGGTTCGGCATGGCAGAGGCGGCGCATTACCATGTGCCCCTGCTTTTGTCGCCCTACGGCTATTCGACATATCGGGGCAGCTGATCGCCAGATGGACACTGTGTTTTTTATCGCGTCCAAGGTGTTTTGGGCGATGGTGCAGCCCGAGGCCATTTTGTGCGCGATCATCATCGCCGCAGCGGTGTTGTTGCGCACGCCGTGGTACCGGTGGGGTCGCCGCTTTGCCCTCTTGGCGGCGCTCTGCGTGCTGGCGCTGTCGTTTTTGCCGGTCTGGCGGCCGCTGCTGGTGCCGCTGGAAAATGTCTATCCCGCCAATCCCGACCTACCTCAAAGCGTCGCGGGCATCATCGTTTTGGGTGGGGCCGAGGTAGCGGATATGACCAGCGTTTGGCAGCAGCCCGCTGTCAACGAGGCGGGCGAGCGGTTTTTGGAGGCGATGGCGTTGGCCCGCCGGTTCCCCGATGCCAAGCTGATCTTTACCGGCGGCAGCGGCGCGTTGCGGCCAGACCGGTCGGGCGCCGAGGTGGCGCAGCAGATCTTCGAGGCGGCAGGTTTTACCGGCGAGCGGACGGTTTATGAACGTCGATCGCGCAACACCGATGAGAACGCGCGGTTCCTCCACGATATGATCGGCGCCGAGCCGGGGCCCTGGGTGCTGATCACCAGCGCGTTTCACATCCACCGCTCGGTTGCCACGTTCTGCGCGGCAGGGTGGCGTGAGATCATCCCGTATCCGGTGGACTTTCGCAGCGGTGGCCGCGCGCAAGGTTTCGCCACCAACCTCAACTATCTCGGCCGCGCCAGCAAAGAATGGATCGGCCTACTGGCCTATCGCATGACCGGTCGGGCCTTGCTGCCGCGATACGCGCCGGGTTGCTTGCTGGAAACCCCGTGAGGCGGACTGTTAGCCCCGGTTCCGTCGCAGCAGGCGCCGGATTTTGAGCCGGTGTTTTCGTCGCAAACGCCCAAAAACAGCGTCCAACGTCATCCGGAACGGATCGATCTGTGTCATCGCAAAGTCCCCCCTCTGCGGTGCCGAGCCCTACATGAACGATAGGGGCATCGCCTTGCATTGCCAGCGGTGGATCGCATTCCGGCGTGGCTGTGGTAAACGGAGCGCAGCCAGAACTGCGCCCCGCCGGCGCTATCTCTTCTTTTTCTTGGCCCAAAACGGGATGATATCACCCGCCATGATGCAGCCGTAGGGGTCGATGTAATCCTCGATTTCGGCCAAGCCGTAGCGGCCAATCTGGCGCACCACCGCATCAGCGTTTTTGTAGCCTGACGGCAGTTCGGAGACATCGATTTTGCCCGCGAAGAAGCGGATATCGAGCCCCTCTGTCTCGGCCTGCAAAATCGCCTCGGCGGTCAGGCCGCTCTTCCGGCGCTTATGCTCGGAGCGGCTGAAATTGCGCCCCGCCCCATGGGGGCTAAAGCCCAAGCCATGACGCGCATCGCTGCCGCGCACCACCAGCACCGGCTCAGCCATGTTGAGCGGGATCAGTGTAAGCGCGCCTGCATCTTCAGCAAAACCAGGCCAAGCCGGGGTCGCGCCCTTGCCGTGGTAGTAAAGGTCACCGCGCCGAAACACGAAGTTGTGCTCATTCCAAAATCGATCTGAAACGCTGGCGCCCGCTTCGGCGGCGGCGGCATCGTGGATCATCGTGTGGTTGGTCTTGGTCCAGTCACGAATAATCTGCAGCGCATCCCAATAGGCGCGGCCATCGGCGCTATCAGCCGGGATCCAGGCGTTCTGCTTGAGGATCTGCGGCGCGCGTTCGGCGCGAAAGGCCTCGGCAATCGCCATCCCGCGTTTGTACAGCACGGCGCCCGGCCCGCGTGAGCCGTGATGGGTGACCATCGCTGTCCGTCCGGTTTTGCGCGAACGGCCTACAAACAGAAAGTGGTTGCCATCGCCCTGGGTGCCCAGATGCGTCTCTGCCATCCGGTGGCTCTTGGGGTTGTCGAGCATGGCATTAGCGTGAAACTGCGCGTCGAGATCCGCAGGCAGCGCAAACCGCGCGTCCTGCCGACCGCCGGGGCCGAAATGGGTTACCGCCTGCGCCGCATCGAGCACGCGCTTCGGGTCGGCATGGCCCAGATCCGAGATCATCACCGAGCAACAGATATCGGCCGAGTGCATGCCTGGATGGATCGCGTTCTGCGCTGCCACCACACCGCCCACAGGGATTGTCCCCGGCGGTCCGGCAGGGCAGGAATCGGGCATGATCGCGCCAGCCGTCAGCGTCGGCGTCCGCATCAACAGCGCCATGCTATCCTTGACGGCTTTGACGTTCGCGGCCTCATCTTCGGTTTCAGCATCGATGTTTTCGGAGAATGCGACAGCGCCCGCGTCATGGGGCAGGATCTCGGGCGGGATTTCCGGCTTCAGCGGTTCCAGATCAGCGCGGATCCGCACCAGCCCAAACCCCTCAGCGCGCAGCGCGTTGGCCTTGGCCAAAAGCTCGGGATATTGCGGCCCGGGTCGATGCCCCCATTCCTTGAGGTGCGCGCCGGTGACCGGGTCAAAAGGCTGTGTCTCGCTCATGTCATCACCGTTTCGATTGCGGCTTCCAGGATGCCATACCGGATCGGTGCGGCGGGATTATGAGGTCAGAGGGACAAGGGGTGGTGAGACATCTAAGGACGATTGGAAACGTGTAGTCCCACCGGCATTCCCTCTGACGGGTGCGGGGTCGAGCGGACAAGTCTTATACGCGACAGCGTTATAGTTACGATGTATTCGCGCAGGCATTCCGCCCGTGTTGGTTGGGCCAGGATTGGCATTGGTCCCCGACGACAAGAATGAAGAAACGGTTTGGGTGCCCCGCTCGTGCCAGAGAGCGTACTGCTAAGGGGGAGTCGAACCCGCCAGGCAATCCCAGATAGTAGGAGCAATGTAGTTCCTTCGGCATTCGCCGGGTGTTGTTCCTTTCAATGAGCCTCGTCGACGCGGTTGGTTAATCTCGGTGCCCGGCGACAAGGGGTGACGAAACGATCCTGCTCTACCACTGAGCTACGCGCCTAAACAGGGCGGCGCGGCGGGGATCGAACCCGCGACCGGAAGGTTAAAGCCTGTAGTTCCATCAGCATTCGCCGGGCGATACTCCAAATTCATGGCCGCGTTGCGGCGCGAAGGGCGGGTCTGGCGACAAGGGGTGATGAACCGCGACAGTCACAAGATGTAGGTCCACCGGCATTCGCCAGAAATGTGTTCGCTGCAATCCGGGCAACCAAGCTGCCCGGACCAGATTTATAGGGCCAGCGCCTCAATCTCGCCGGTCCATTGTTCCGGCCCGAGGCGATCTTCGGCGAAAGCGGCGATCTGTTCGAACACCGCGTCTGAGAAACCGCCGATGTTGAGCACATCGGGGCGCGATTTCACCTGCGTCGTGCCGTATGGCGCGATGTCGACGCAGACCAGTTTGGCCCGTGGATTGGCCTGCTTTAAGAGCTCCCAGGCTTGGGCCATCGCCGTCCCCCGGTTGCCCCATTGCGTGTCCATCCAGGACTGGTTGTCCGAGACGAAAACGACCAAATCCGGCACCTCGCGCGCCACTGCCAGGTGAAGCAACGCCTCCGAGCAGTTTGTCGCGCCCCCGCCCAAAGCTGCCAGCTTCGAGGCGTTGGTCAGCACCGTATCGCGTGGCTCTAGGCGCAGATCGCGCACGCGGCCCTCAAACGGCACCACCTGCGTTGCCGGGTTAGCGCGCAAGAACGCAGCCGCCACCAAAGACGCCACATCGATGCAGCGCATCGCGGTCGTGGCGCCGCGGCGATAGCCGGTGACCGGGCTCTTCATCGAGCCAGACACGTCCACCGCCACTGCCAGCGAGCCCGCGACCACCGGAACCCGGCGCACGGCGTACTCCATGGCGTCGTGCAGCGCCTCGCGGATCGCCTCGGGCATCTCGCGCGCCACGTTCAGCGCCGTCACCATCAGTTGGTACGGCAATACGCGGGCGTGGTCGATGCGGGTGCGGTCACGTAAGAGCGTCGCCACCTGATCCACAGCCTCAGCATCGTCAAAGACGCCGTGACGCAGGAACGTGTTCAGGTTCTGCCGCACTTGCTGCCACGAGCCGTCGCGCGCGATCTGGCGCCAATGCTCGGTCGTCAGCGGAAGCTGAGTGAGCATCTGGAACGGCACTTTCGGCAGCACCGCGGTCTCACCAGCAGCAAAGGCCAAGTAATCCTGAACGTTGTGCGGTAACAGCGCGACATCGCACGGCCGCCCGACAATCCAGGCGAACAGAGCCTCGCGCGCCGGCGATGCGGGCTTGGGGTGCACCATCTTGATCACATCCGCCAGCGACGGTTGCGTGCCGATATTGGCGTTCAACAACGCCCAATCGGAGGCGGTGTTGAGCCAGTTTTGCACCATTGCCTTGGGGGCCGAGCCAAGCGACTTACGCCCGGTTTGGCCCGACCGCATGACCTGCACGAAGGTGCGCAGCATCTTGCCGTTCTCCACGACGCGGGTGAACACCGCGCGAAACAAGGCCGGATCGCGCCGCGCCAGCACTGCGAGCAGAACCGCGGGCATATCCTTCATAAACCCGGTTTGGCGGGCATAGAGCGCGGTTTTTGCCAGGAATTCCGGCTCAACCATCTCTGCCGCGGCCAGCGTTTTGGCCAGATCCATCTCCGCGCTCTGATAGAACGTGTCAGCGAAGGTCCCGGTCACGGCGAGTTGCGCCAGCGCATGACGGGCATCGTAGGCGTAAGCGGGTGCACCGGCTTCGTTGATTGCATCGGCACGCGGGACCAATCGGCCAGCGGTGGATGCAAAGAGCGATTTGTTCGCCATGGCTTCGTTCCTTCTGTTGCGGCGGGCGCGGGGCAGAAGCGCCCCGGCCCTTAACACGTTACCGTTCATCAGCGCGGGCCCGGATGACCCGCTCGGTGACGCTGGTTTGCCAGGGAATCAGGCGCCGAAGGAGAGAAATCGCGATTCCCCGTAAGCTATTGAAATAAAATTAATAAATGGCATTTGAGATCTGCCGCTTAGCGTATATACGATACGCTGATATCAGTTTTTATCTGCTAGGATCGTACCTTTGAAAAACGTCGTGCTTGGCTTTCTCGGCACTCAGCTTGACCGGGGTAGAAAGCGTAAGTGGAAGCCCACGCCATCGCTCGTCTCCCATGACGGGTTCGAGGTGGCGCGGTTTGAGCTGCTATACGATGAGCGGTTCACCCGATTGGCAGAGATTGTCGCCGAGGAGATACGCGCGGCCTCGCCCGAGACCGAGGTGCTTCTGCAGCGCCTCGACCTTGATGATCCGTGGGATTTTCAGGAGGTCTACGGCAAACTGTTCGACTTTGCCCGCGGCTACGGTTTTGACGAGGATCGAGAGGCCTATCATGTGCATCTGACCACGGGCACCCATGTGGCGCAGATTTGCTGGTTCCTGCTGACCGAGAGCCGACATGTGCCCGCCCGGCTGGTCCAAACCGGGCCGCCGCGCGGCGAAGAGGGCGACGCCACGCTCGATATCATCGATTTGGACCTAAGCCGTTACAACGCGCTGCAGCAACGCTTTGATGCGCTTTCCCGTGAGTATAGCGATCTGCTCAAGGGTGGGATCGAGACGCGAAGCCCCGGCTATAACGCGCTGATCGATCGGATCGAACTGGTCGCCAGCACGTCAGACGCGCCGATCCTGCTGCAGGGCGATACCGGCACCGGCAAGACCGCGTTGGCGCACCGTATCTACGAACTCAAGCTCAACCGACGTCGGGTGAAAGGCCGCATGGTACAGATTAACTGTGCCACATTGCGCGGCGCCGGGGCGCTGGCCACGCTTTTCGGGCAGCGGCGCGCGGCAGCCGGGTTTGCCGGGGGCGAACGCTCGGGTCTCTTGCGCGAGGCCGATGGCGGAGTGCTGTTTCTCGATGAGATCGATGAACTGGGGCTCGACGAACAGGCGGTTTTGCTGCACGCGATCGAGACGGGGCGGTACTATCCGCTCGGGGCCGATCATGAGGTGACAAGCCGCTTTCAAGTGATCGCCGGGGCCAATCGCGATCTCACGGCGCTTACTGCCGAAGGCCGCTTCCGCCCCGATCTCTTGGCGCGCCTGAGCCTTTGGCGGTTTCGCTTGCCGCCGTTGCGCGACCGGGTCGAGGATATCGAACCCAATCTGCTGCACGAATTAGCCCGTGCCGAGCACGAAATGGGGGTGCAAACCGGTTTCAACGCCGATGCCGCGCGCGCCTATATCGCCTTCGCAACGGATCCGGCCACACCCTGGAGCGGCAATTTCCGCGATCTGTCAGGCTCGGTGCAGCGGTTATGCACCCTGGCGCCCCGCGGGCGCATCACCATGGCGATGGTGGAGGAAGAGATCGCGACGCTTCGGCGCGGCTGGTCACAGGCCGACCAAGACCCCGATGCGCAGTTGGTGGCTGAGGTGCTGGGCGATGCGCCCGTCGATCCGTTCGACCGCGTGCAGCTTGCCCATGTGATCCGCACGTGTCGTCGCGCCGCGAGCCTCAGTGCTGCGGGGCGGACGCTCTTTGCGGTGTCGCGGGCGCAGAAAGCCAGCCGCAATGATAGCGACCGGCTACGCAAATACCTCGCGCGCTTTCACCTCGATTGGGACGCGGTACAGGCGTAGCGCAGCAGCGCGCGCTAGAGCAGCCCGTCGCAAAGCGTGCCCAGATTGAGCAGACCCGCCCCGAAAATCGGATCGCGGCCGGGATCGCCCAGATCCTTCGCTTGCTCCTGCAGCAGCTTCACCACTTCCTCCACCGGCATGTCAGGGTTGCTCTGACGCAGGATCGCCGCGGCCGCTGCCACGAATGGCGCGGCGAAAGAGGTGCCGGTTTTCCAGCGCGCGCCCTTCACCGATGCCGCTGTCCAAACCTCGACACCAGGGGCGGACAAGTCCACATGATCGCCGCGCACCGCGAGGTCATAGATCGCGCCGGAGCGATCCACCCCGGTCACCGCGATCACCGGCTCATAGGCTGCCGGATAAGCAGGGCCCGCGTCAGGGCCGCCATTGCCCACCGCTGCCACGACGACGATATCCATGCCCAGCGTCAATTGCCCCACCACGCCGGCGAGGATCGCATTGTCAGGGCCTGCCAGGCTGAGGTTGATAATCTCGGTCTGCCGCTCCGCTAGGAAGCCCAGCCCTTTGATCAGCGTGACCACATCGGTGCGGGTATCGCGACCCACCCGTTGGAATGCATCGACCGCCAGCAATTCAGCACCTGGTATCAGACCGGGCGAGCGGGACGCAGGGTCCCCCACCAAAAGCGCTGCGACGGAAGTGCCGTGCACCTCGCCGCCAGGCTCACCCTCGCTTGCTGGTGGTAAGCGATGCAATTCCATCAGCGCGCCTTCGAAGGTGATGTGCTTATCGTTGATGCCGCTGTCGATCAGCCCGATCTCCACACCGCGCCCGCAGGCGACATCGCGGGTCGGGATCACCGGCCAGCCCACCTGTAACCGTTCAGCGCATTGGACACCTTCACAGGCGGTCTCATTGCCCTGCACCAGCCGATAGAAGTGGTTGAAATCCGACACCGCGCCCGAGGGCAGCCCCTGCACCGCAGCAAGCGCTGCTTGAAGGTCCAGATCTCCGGGTGTGGCGAGCCGTACGATAATCAGGTCGAAGATCGGGATCTCCACCTGTTCCAGTACGCTAAAGCCGCGCAAACGCAACGCTTGAAGGTCGGATGCGTTGATGTTCGCCACGACAATCTCGGCGACCGCTTGCTCGGGCAGGTTTACCGGTACCGGGGGCGGCGTGGCACGCGGTGGCTGTTGCACCGGCGGGGGTGTGGGCGTGGGCGAGATCGGCTCAAAGAACACCACTGGCGGCGTGTTGCCGGGCGATGGGCCCCGGGTGCGCTCGCGGTCGCGCAGGCGTTCGGCTTTCTTTTCAAACGAGTTTGACCCCTCGTTTCCGCCCGCCCGACCGCCGCCTGGGCTCGGACGCTCATCGCCAGGGGTTTCGCCGGGGCCGTCATCGCCACCATCGCCACCGGTGCCGCCGCCGTCATTTCCGCCGTCACCGCCAGTACCGCCGCCGTCATTGCCGCCGTCACCGCCAGTACCGCCGTTTCCTCCGTCTCCGCCATTGTCACCGTCGCCACCGTCGCCGCCGTTTCCGCCGTCACCACCATCGCCGCCGTCACCACCGTCGCCGCCATCATCATCGGCCAAAGCGGCGCTTTGCCAGCCGGTCAACGGCGTGATCGGCGCCAAGGCAAGAAATGCCCAGGCGACAACGAACACCTTCAGAGCAAGACGAAAAGACATAGCAAACCCCCATTTCCGCAGCGCTAGACGCCCGGACAAAAAACATGAGCCGACGGTCGATAATGCCGCGAAGCTTGGGAAAGATAGACGGATTCGGCGGGGGGCGTCATCTCTTTCCTCGCATAACTCTCAGGGATCACGCGGCTTTCACGCCCGGAAGGGGCGTTTTCGCATGACCGACAGCGCTGCTTGCGCTTTGCAACCCGGGCCAGAAGCCTTAACAAAGGCGCGGGAGAGGAGGCCCCATTATGCAGATCAAAGCCGTGCACGCGCGATGCTTTCAAGTGCCGCTCGCCGAAGTCCTGAGCGATGCCAAGCACGGCGACCACACGCATTTCGAGCTGATTACCGCGACAGTAACGCTCGCCGATGGCAGTGAGGGCACCGGTTACACCTATACCGGCGGGCGCGGTGGTCGCGCGATCCTGGCGATGATCGAGCACGATCTCGCCCCATTCCTCATCGGCCGCGACAGCAGCGATATCGCCGCGCTTTATGACGCGATGCAGTGGCATATTCATTACGTTGGTCGCGGCGGCGTGGCGTCGTTTGCGATCTCCGCGCTCGATATTGCGTTGTGGGACCTGCAGGGAAAACGCCTCGGGCAATCCTTGCTGCAAATGGCGGGCGGGGCCCATGACCGCTGTCACGCTTATGCGGGCGGGATTGATCTGAACTTCCCGCTGCCAAAGTTGCTCGACAATATTAACGGCTATCTCGCGCAGGGCTTTAACGCGGTGAAGATCAAAATCGGTCAGCCGGACCTGGCCGATGACGTGGCGCGGGTCAAAGCGGTGCGCGAGCTGATCGGCCCCGACGTCACGTTCATGGTGGACGCGAACTATTCGATGAGCGTCGATGAAGCGATCACCGCCGCCAAGGCATTTGCCCCCTACAACATTTTTTGGTTCGAAGAGCCGACGATCCCCGACGATTACCAGGGCTATGGCCGGATCGCGGAGGCGACGGGGATGCCGCTGGCGATGGGGGAAAACCTGCACACGATCCATGAGTTTGATTACGCCTTCGAACAAGCGCGCCTGAGCTACATCCAACCCGACGCGTCTAATTGCGGCGGCATCAGCGGCTGGCTGCAGGTGGCGGAGCGGGCACGGCAGAATAATATCTTGGTGTGTAGCCACGGCATGCAGGAATTGCATGTAAGCCTGGTCTCAGCCCAAGCGAATGCTGGCTGGCTCGAAGTGCACAGCTTCCCCATCGACACCTACACGACCCGCCCGCTCGTAGTTGAGGATCACCTCGCCGTCGCGCCAGACGTGCCGGGCGTCGGCGTCACGTTCGACTGGGACAAACTCAATGCCGCTGATGCGGCCGCGTAAAGAACGAAAATAAAGGATAAGAAATGCCAGCAGAGATGATCCAGGCCGCCTTTTACCGGGGCGATAAGACCTTCGTGGTGGAGGAGACCGAAGCCAAAGCGCCCGCTGCTGGTGAGGTGGCCGTGCGTGTCGCCTATTGCGGGATCTGCGGCACTGACATGCATGTCTATCATGGCAATATGGATGCCCGCGTCGGCCATAATCGGATCGTAGGGCATGAGATGTCGGGCGTGGTGGATGCCCTCGGCGATGGCGTCGAGGGCCTGAGCGTTGGGCAAAAGGTGGTGGTGCGGCCACTTGACCCAGATCTCAACTGCCCAGCCAGCAAGGCGGGCTATCCCCATATCAGCCACAATCTGAAGTTTCTGGGCCTCGATACCGATGGCGCGATGCAGGAGATCTGGACGGTGCCGTCGCACACGATCCATGTCTTGCCAGATGACATGCGTATGGATCACGCGGCACTGATCGAGCCGCTGGCGGTGGCCTGCCATGACGTGCGGCTATCAGGATTGGCGCCAGGCGAAGACACCGTCGTGATCGGCGGCGGCCCCATTGGCGCGTTGGTGGCCTTGGTGGCGCGTGAGGCGGGCGGCAATGTGCTGATCTCCGAGGTGAACCCGGCGCGGCTTAAGATTGCGGGCGATATGGGCTTTGACGTGGTCAATCCGGCCGAGACGGATATCGCCGCGTTTGTGAACGCACGCACCGGCAACAAGGGCGCGGATGTGGTTTTCGAAGTGTCGGGCAGTCAACCCGGCGTCGATGCGATGACCGCCGTTGCCGCAACGCGCGCTCGGATCGTGATGGTCGCTGTGCACGCGCAAAAGCCGCAAGTCGATATGTTCCAATTCTTTTGGCGCGAGTTAAAGCTGATCGGTGCCCGGGTCTATGAGCCCGAGGATTACGAAAAGGCCATTGAGATGCTGAAAAGCGGGGCGATCCCCTCGGAGAAAATCATCACCGATGTCAGCCCGCTTTCCGAGATCCAAGCCGCCTTCGAGTCGCTGGACAGCAACCCCAGCGCGCTCAAGAGCCTGATCAAGATCGGCGGTGCAGCATGAGCGGCATGTTTGATCTCACCGGGAAGCTGGCGCTGGTAACCGGGGCCAAGCGCGGTATCGGTCGCGCGATGGCGGAAGGCTTGGCTGAAGCGGGGGCAGACATCATCGGCGTCAGCGCCTCGCTTGAAGCCTCCGGTAGCGATGTGGCGCGCACGGTCGAGGCCATGGGCCGCAGCTTCACCGCATTTGCCTGCGACTTCTCAGACCGCTCGGCGGTGAGCGGTTTCGCGGCGGAGTTGGACGCCCGCGGGCTGGTGCCTGACATCTTGATCAACAACGCGGGCACGATCAGGCGCAAACCGGCGGCCGAGCATGATGACCAGCTTTGGGACGAAGTGATCGAGATCAATCTGACCGCGCAATTCGTGCTGAGCCGCGAGATTGGGCGCAAGATGGTCGCGCGCGGGTCAGGCAAGGTGATCTTCACCGCGTCGCTGTTGACGTTTCAGGGCGGCATCACCGTGCCGGGTTACGCGGCCTCCAAGGGCGGTGTGGGCCAGCTTACCAAAGCGCTGGCCAATGAGTGGGCGCCGCACGGCGTCAACGTCAATGCCATCGCGCCGGGCTACATCGCTACCGACAACACCCAGGCGCTGCAGGACGATCCGGCGCGCTCGAAAGCGATCCTGGAGCGCATTCCGGCAGGGCGTTGGGGGAAACCTGCCGATTTTGTCGGCCCAGCGGTCTTTCTTGCCGCGCCCGCTTCGGATTATGTGAACGGAGAGATCCTGGTGGTCGATGGCGGCTGGATGGGGCGCTAACCGTTCAGCCGAGAAAATGGGGAGCGAGCAATGAAGTACCTACTGACAGGCGTCACGCTGATCGCACTTGCCGGATGCGGCGACGTGTTTGGGCCGCGCGCGGCTGATACACCCGAAGTGACATCAGGCGCGGGCGACGGGGTTTGGCATCATGTGTTGCGCGGGCAATGTGTGCCGATCGAAGGCACACCGCAGGACGAGGCTGTTGCCGCTGGCGGCGAGGCGCGCGTCGGCTTTGAGGGCAGCGGGACGTTCACCTATCCGGTCGAATCCGTCTATGTCGACGAACAGATCTCGGCCATCTATGTGCAGGGGACGCAGAATTGCGCGACATTCGTGAGCACCGTGCTGTAGCCGCTGGTGCGAACACGGACGATTTCGTCATCGGGCTCTGAAATATACCCGCTCTGAAATTAAAAACGCCGGGACAAGCCCGGCGCCTCTTGGAAATTTAAATCGCGTTATTGGATCGACTTTGTCGCCGCTGCCATCCGTTCCGCGATGCCGTCCCGAGAGAGCGAAGATTTTGGCGCATCGCTGTCGCGAAGCTTTTCAAGCCCGCGAATGCTGAGGTAGGCGAAGATCAGCACGAAACCAAGCGTGCCGAATGTCAGTAGTCCCAAACCAAGTGGCATGATTGCTCCTTTCTGCTTCGATGCCTCAATTACGGGTCGGTTTCGGCATCGGATCAATTTTAAGAAGAATTTTTTGCAATTTCAGTGGCATACATTTGCATGCTATAATCATAGCGCGCAAAAATTGCGGAATCGCGCGGGGTTAGCTGACCACCAGGATCAGGCCGAGCGCATAAACCAATAACCCGATCCAGCCGAATTGCGCGGCGAACAGGCTCAGCCCAAAGAGCGCCAGTAAAACCAGCCCGGTGATCACCGCTTGACGCGCCAGCGGCTGCGCTTTGACCCGGGCGTTGATCTCTTTGATTGACAGCTTGCGGTAAAATCCGGCGATCACGGTCACGGCGACGACGCGGCATAACATGCCGAGGCGGGGCAGGAATGACTGGCTTGTGGACGGCATCGTGTGGGTGATCCGTGTCGGTCGCAGCCCGAGCTATACCGCACCGACGCCCACCGGGGAAGAGCGCGGTCGCGCGAATGCGGGCCTTGATGGTCGCTTTCGCCTCAGGCCGTGGCCTTGGCGTGCCGGGGCAGGCCAAACCAGGCGACCAGGGTGGAGGCGGCGCCGAGAATAGCGCAGGCATAGGCCAC
>JBCDGW010000056.1:0-21376 GCA_038750765.1 Pseudomonadota bacterium
AGCGCGTCATCAACCGGATGCGGGCGCGCTCGGCATTCTCAACCCAAGCACTTGCGCGCGGGCTGATGTGGCCTTTACTGAGGCCGCGCTTCCAGAGGATGTGCCGCATCAGAAAGTGGCAGGGGGCGCGCTTATCGGGCTGCCTGAAATGCCAGCCTACGGCGCCGTTCCCCTGAACACGGCCCGCATTGGAACAGGGGTTTCTGCGCATATCGAGGACGGCGTTATCCATCTTGAGAACGCGCATTTTTCCTGCGAGATCGGTGCCGACGGCACGCTTCACAGCATGCATGACCGCCGCAACCAGCGGACGCTGTTGGCGCCGGGCACGCGGGGCAATCAGCTTTGGGCATTCGAGGACCGTCCGCTGGTCTGGGATGCATGGGATATCGAGCCCTATTTCGAAGATCGCGGCGAAGAGATCCGGGATGTGGAGCGCTTGGAGATTGTTGAAACCGGCCCGTTGCGTGCATCGGTTCGGCTGCGACGGCGCTACCGCGACAGCGTCATCGAGCAGGACATTCAACTCAGTGACAACGCAACCCGCCTTGATTTCGCTACACACATCACTTGGCACGACCGTCACGTGCTTCTCAAAGCGGCGTTTCCGGCATCGATCGCAGCGCCCATGGCCACCTACGGCATTCAGTGGGGCCATATCGAGCGGCCCACAACCCGCGACACAAGCCACGACGCCAGCCGCTTTGAGGTCTGCGCGCAGAAATGGGCGGCGCTGCATGATGGCGGTTATGCAGTCGCGCTGCTGAACGATTGCAAATACGGCCACGATATTGCGGGCAATCTGATGCGGCTGACGCTGCTCAAATCCTCCACCTCGCCTGATCCCCAAGCCGATCAAGGCAGCCACCGCTTCACCTATAGCTTTGGCGGTTTCGCCGAGCCCGGATTTATCGGCGTGCGCGCTGCCGCCGAGGCGATGAACCACCCTATACTAATCGCGCCCGGGATTGCGGATGTGGCCGGTCTCGTTGCGGCGGACGACCCCGCCGTGGTGATCGAGACGATAAAACCCGCCGAGGATGGCGGCGGTTACGTCGTGCGGCTTTATGAAAGTGAAGGGAAAGCACGGCAGACCACGCTGCGCTTTTTGCGTGCCACCAAGGAGGTTTGGCGGACTGATCTGTTGGAACAGGCCCGCGAACCCGTCGAGATGCACGGCCATGGCGCCCAACTCTCGCTTAAAGCGTTTGAAATCGTCTCGCTTTTCGTCGTCCCCGCCTAGCGCGCGGGAGTGGGATTTTGCCCTTGTAGCGGCCGGCGCGACGGGCGCAGAGTGCGCCCATGGAACCCCAAGCCCAGCGTCCTCTGCGCGGCATCCTTTGGATGCTGATAACAGGGCTTTTGTTTGTCGCAGTGACAGCGGTGGTGAAGCTCATCGGCGACCGCATTCCAGCCCCGCAAGCCGCGTTTCTGCGGTATCT
Source organism: Pseudomonadota bacterium (assembly GCA_038750765.1). GTDB lineage: Bacteria > Pseudomonadota > Alphaproteobacteria > Rhodobacterales > Rhodobacteraceae > Psychromarinibacter. The sequence continues at coordinate 1,443 of JBCDGW010000056.1, forward strand.
GCTGGGGGTGGTGTTCCTGGTGCCGATGCTGCCGATCATGCGGCAAACCGCGATTGATCGCTCAACGCTTATCCTGTTCGGCGGTCGCGGGCTTGTTCATGGGCTGGGCGTGATCGCCTGGTTTTACGCGATGACCCAGATCCCTATCGCCGAGGTCACCGCGCTCAATTATGCCGCCCCGGTCTATGCCACCATCGGTGCTGCGCTGTTCTTAGGGGAGCGGCTGGCGGCACGGCGCATCGCCGCGATCGGGGTGGCTTTCCTTGGCGCATTGGTCATTTTACGCCCCGGCCTGCGCGAAATTGAGCTCGGCCATATCGCTATGCTGGGCGCGGGGCTCGCCTTTGCGGGCTCCTACCTGACAGCCAAGATCCTCAGTGGCCGCGTGCCGCCGCTGGTGGTGGTCGGGTGGCTTTCCCTGTTGGTGCCGGTGGTGATGGCGCCGTTTGCCCTGGCAGTATGGGTGCCACCCACCTTGAGCGAGCTGGCATGGCTGTTCCTTGTCGCTGCCCTAGCGACGGCGGGGCACTACACGATGACCGTCGCGTTTCGTGAGGCGCCGCTGACGGTCACGCAGCCGGTGACCTTCCTCCAGTTGGTATGGGCCACAAGCCTCGGGGTGGTCTTCTTTGCCGAACCGCTTGACGCCTATGTCGTCTTGGGCGGCGCGATGATCTTGGCGGCGGTAAGCTTTATCACCTGGCGCGAAGCCGTCCTGAAGCGCCGCGCCACGCCCGGTGTCGTTGAAACGAAGGTTTAAGCCCGCCGATAAGCCGCCTATGTAGCGCGGAAGGCAAGGAGAGGCGTCGCGTGATCATCGGCGATATTGCAGACGGGATGACGCGCGGCGTCGAGCGGGTAGGCGGCGCGGTTTCGGGCCTGTTTTTCGAGCCCGTGGTGCGCCTCGGCGTGACCGGGCTAAGCCGCGCCGGCAAGACCGTGTTCATTACCTCGCTCGTCGCCAATCTGCTCGATCGCGGGCGTATGCCCCAATTGGCGGCAGCGGCCGAGGGCCGGATCGAAAGCGTGTTTTTGCAGCCGCAGCCCGACGACACTGTGCCGCGGTTTGATTATGAGACGCATCTTTCCGATCTGACCGGGCCTGAGCCGCGTTGGCCCGACAGCACCCGCCATGTCAGCCAATTGCGGTTGTCGATGCGGGTCCGCCCTGCCGGTCTGCTGGCGGGGTTACAGGGGCCACGCACCATCCATCTCGACATCGTCGATTATCCCGGCGAGTGGCTTTTGGATCTCGAGCTAATGGATCTGAGCTATGAGGCGTGGTCGGAGCGCGTGCTGGCGCGCATTGAGGGGCGGGCCGAAGCAGAAAACTACTGCGCTGCCAGCGCGGAGGCGGCGTCGGGCGAGCGCTTCAATGAAGGCCGCGCGCGTACCTTGGCCGATGCGTTTACCGCCTATCTCAAGGCAGCCCGCGCGGCGGGGTATTCTGATTGTACGCCGGGGCGGTTTTTGTTGCCTGGCGAAATGGCGGGCAGCCCCGCGCTTACCTTCGCGCCCTTGGCCAAACCTGCCCGCACCCCCCGCGGTAGCCTCTGGCGCGAGATGCAGCGCCGCTATGACGCTTACGTGGCCCGCGTGGTAAAACCGTTTTTCCGCGATCACTTTGCCCGGATCGACCGTCAGATCGTGCTTGTCGATACTCTCGGCGCCATCCATGCGGGCCCGCCGGCGCTTGAGGATTTGCGCGGCGCCCTGGCCGATATCCTGGCTGCTTTCCGTCCGGGGCGAAACGCGTTTCTCACCCGATTGCTGCTCGGGCGCCGGGTTGAGCGCATCCTTTTCGCCGCGACAAAGGCCGATCATCTGCACCATAGCCAGCATCCGCAACTCACCGCGATCATGGAGGCGCTGGTGCGTGAGGCCAAGGATCGCGCCGATTTTCAAGGCGCCCATACCGAGGCGCTGGCGCTCGCCGCTCTGCGTGCCACGGTCGAACAACAGGTAAACCATGACGGCGAGACCATAGATTGTGTCGCCGGTACGTTGCTGGAGGACGGTCGTCGCGCGGCGTTCTATCCCGGCGATTTGCCTGATGATCCGCAGCGGCTGTTGGTGCCTGCGCGCGACGGGGCAGAGGCCTGGCTCGATGCCGATTACAAGGTGATGAACTTTGCGCCCGCCGAAGTCACCCTAAAGCCCGGTGAGGGCCCGCCCCATATCCGGCTTGATCGTGCTTTGCAGTTTTTGATCGGCGACCGGCTATGAGGATCGAGCCCGCCCGACCCAGCGATGCCGCGCGCCTCGCCACCATCATGGGCGACTGGGTGCGTGAAACCGCTTGGATGCCCGTCGTGCACACCCGCGATCAGGATTTGGCCCATTGCCAGGCGTTGATTGCGCGGTTCACCGTGACGGTCGGGCGCGCTTTTGGCCGGGCGCAGGGGTTTCTGGCGCGAGACGGCGCTATGGTGCACGCGCTTTATCTCGCGCCCAAGGCCCGGCGTCGCGGTTTGGGTAGGCGTTTACTCGACCATGCACGGCAACAAACAGGGCGTTTAGAATTGTGGTGCTTTGCCGCCAACACCGATGCGTTGCGATTTTACGCGCATCTGGGCCTCGTGGAGGTTGAGCGGACCGACGGTGCCGGTAATGATGAGAAACTACCGGATATACGCCTGATCTGGCCGCCGAGCGCGGGTAAGGAGGCGCCATGAGCGACAAAAAAGGGCCCGTCCTAATTGAGTTGGATGCAGCGCCCGAGGTGACGCCCGCCGAGGCGCCCGCGATTGTGGATGCGCCCATCGGCGACGCTGCGGCGATGCAGAAAGTGGCAGTTTTAGCGGCGCGACGGCCTTCGACGTTGTCGCGTTGGTTTTGGCGCCTGGCCCTCGCTGTGATCACGTTTGCGGCGTCAATCGCGGCGTGGGACTTCGTGACCGGCTTGCTGACCCGCAATGCTATCCTAGGCGGTATCGCGTCGGTCCTGATCGGCGCGTTTATCCTAGTGCTGCTCGCGCTTGCGATCCGAGAATGGGCCGTGTTCGCACGGCTAAAGCGGGTAGATCGCTTGCAGAATAAGGCCCGGGACGCGCTGACCAATCATGACTTGACGGCAGCGCGCACGGTCACCGCGCAGATGACCGCTCTTTATGCGGATCGCGCAGCCCTTGATTGGCACCGCCAGCGGTTGGCCGAGCGGGAGAGCGAGATCCTCGATGCCGATGGTATGCTAGCGTTCACCGAGGAGACCCTCCTTAGCCCACTCGATGCGGCCGCAACGCAGGAGGTCGAGGCAGCAGCGCGGCAAGTCGCCACTGTCACCGCACTGGTTCCCATCGCGCTCGCTGACTTGGTCACCGCGCTCACCGCAAATCTGCGCATGATCCGCCGGGTGGCCGAGATTTACGGCGGTCGCGCCGGCACGCTCGGCTCGTGGCGTCTCACCCGCTCGGTGCTTACTCATCTGGTGGCCACTGGCGCGGTGGCGGTCGGCGACGACATGATCGGCTCGGTTGCGGGGGGCGGCGTGTTGGCGAAGATTTCGCGGCGCTTCGGCGAAGGCGTGGTGAACGGGGCTCTGACTGCCCGCGTCGGTGTGGCGGCGATGGAGGTCTGTCGCCCGATGCCGTTTTTCGCCCGCGAGCGCCCCTCCGTGACCGGCTTGGTCAAGCGCGCGTTGACAGGCCTTTTTATGGATCAACCGGGTAAAGACGCGGGCGACAGCTAAAGCTGGCTTGTCCTGTTTCCAGCCACCGCCTATAGAGCGGCTATGGTGTACCGCATACTCTCTCGAATTAGCGGCCCGGCGCTCTAACCCGAGCAGCCGGGAATGGGCGCGTGCCTTGCGCGCCGGACGAACCCCACGAACCAAGACAAGATGAGGCTCATCGCGATGTGCGCCGATACACCCGACTACAAAGACACCCTTCACCTGCCCAAAACCGACTTCCCGATGCGCGCGGGCCTGCCCAAACGCGAGCCCGATTGGCTTAGCCATTGGGAGGATATCGGCGTTTATGATCGGCTGCGGGAACAGGCTGATGGGCGCAAGCCATTTGTTCTCCATGACGGGCCGCCCTACGCCAACGGCAACCTCCATATCGGCCACGCGCTAAACAAGATCCTCAAAGACTTCATCGTGCGCTCGCAACAGATGATGGGGCGCGATGCCCGCTACCTCCCCGGTTGGGATTGTCACGGCCTGCCGATCGAATGGAAAATCGAAGAGCAGTATCGCAAGAAGGGTAAGAACAAGGACGAAGTGCCGGTCATCGAACTGCGCCAGGAATGTCGCAAGTTCGCGGAGCATTGGATCGATATCCAGCGCAGCGAATTCAAGCGGCTTGGCGTCACCGGCAAGTGGGACGACCCGTATCTGACCATGAATTATCACGCCGAGCGCGTGATCGCCGATGAATTTCAGACCTTCTTGATGAACGGGACGCTTTATCAAGGCTCAAAGCCGGTGATGTGGTCGCCGATTGAGAAGACCGCGTTGGCCGAGGCCGAGGTGGAGTATGAGGACAAGGATAGCTTCACCATCTGGGTGAAGTTCCGCGTGCTGCCCGAGAACGCTGGCGATTTGGCGGATGCTTTCGTCGTGATCTGGACCACAACACCCTGGACCATCCCGTCGAATAAGGGCGTCGTCTACGGGCCCGAGATCGCCTACGGCCTCTACGAGGTCACCGACACGCCCGAGGAATGTTGGGCCAAGGTAGGCGATCGGTACTTGGTGGCCGATGCGCTGGCCGAGCAAGTGATGGCCAAGGCGCGGCTTGATGAGGGCATGTACACCCGGGTGCGCAGCGTCACCGCTGATGAACTGGCGGGGCTGAGCCTCGCGCATCCTCTGGCCGAAACCGAGGGCAGCGAAGGGGAATGGGACGCGCCCCGTGATTTTCGGGCAGCTGACTTTGTCACCGATACCGAAGGCACCGGGTTTGTCCATTGCGCGCCATCGCACGGGATGGAAGAGTTTGAGCTCTACCGTGACGCGGGCATGCTGCGCGAGGTCCTGACCTACAACGTTCTTGAAGACGGCTCGTTCCGGCCGGAGCTGCCGTTCTTCGGCGGCAAGTTCATCCTCAGCCGCAAGGGCAAAGAGGGGGACGCCAACAAAACGGTGATTGATAAGCTGGCGGCCGAAGGCGGGCTGCTGGCGCGTGGGATGATCCGGCACAGCTACCCGCATTCTTGGCGCTCACACGCCCCGGTAATCTATCGCAACACGCCGCAATGGTTCGCCGCGATCGACCGTCCTGTCGGCGATGGCCAAGACACCTATGGTACAACGATCCGCGAACGCGCGTTGCGGTCTATCGATGAGTTGGTGACCTGGACGCCGCAAACCGGACGAAACCGACTTTACTCGATGATCGAGGCGCGGCCAGACTGGGTGCTATCGCGTCAGCGTGCCTGGGGTGTGCCGCTGACCTGCTTCGTCAAAAAGGGCGCAAAACCAGACGATCCCGATTTTCTTTTGCGATCGGATAGCGTGAATACCCGCATTCTTGACGCTTTCGAACAAGAGGGCGCCGATGCCTGGTACGCCGATGGCGCCAAGGAGCGGTTTCTTGGCAATGACGCCAACCCAGAAGATTACGATCAGGTCTTCGACATTCTGGATGTTTGGTTCGATAGCGGCTCGACCCACGCCTTTGTTCTGCGGGACCGTGAAGACGGCGCGCCTGACGGGATCGCTGATCTCTACCTTGAAGGCACCGATCAGCACCGGGGCTGGTTTCATTCCTCGATGCTTCAAGCCTGCGGCACCAAAGGGCGCGCGCCCTATCGCGGCGTCCTAACCCATGGCTTCACGCTGGACGAGAAGGGCAACAAGATGTCCAAATCGCTCGGCAACACGATCTTGCCCGAGGAAGTGGTCAACCAATACGGCGCAGATATCCTCCGGCTTTGGGTGGCGCAGACCGATTACACCAGCGATCAGCGTATCGGGCCCGAGATCCTTAAAGGGGTCACCGACAGCTACCGCCGACTGCGTAACACCATGCGCTTTCTGCTGGGCAATCTGGCAGGCTTTAGCGACGAAGAACGCGTCTCGCCCGAGGATATGCCCGAGCTTGAGCGCTGGGTGCTGCACCGGCTGGCAGAACTCGATGAGCGGGTGCGCACCGGCTATGCGCAGTACGATTTTCAAGGCGCATTCCGCGCGCTCTTCGACTTTTGCGCGCTCGATCTGTCGTCGCTCTACTTCGATATCCGCAAGGATGCGCTCTATTGCGACGCGGCGGATAGCCTCCGGCGGCGCGCTTCCCGCACCGTCCTCGACCTGCTGTTTCACCGTCTGACGACCTGGCTCGCACCGATTTTGGTGTTTACCATGGAAGAGGTTTGGCTGGAGCGGCGCCCGGGCGAGGGTTCATCGGTGCACTTGGTCGATATCCCCGAGACACCGAAGGCCTGGCGCGACGACGCGCTGGCGCAGAAATGGGCTGGCATCCGCCGGGTACGGCGCGCCGTGACTTCGGCGCTTGAGGTCCAGCGGCGTGACAAGGTGATCGGCGCGTCGCTTGAGGCAGCGCCCATTGTCTACATCGAAGACGAAGGCGCGAGGGCTGCGGTTGCGAGTGTCGAGTTTGAGGACGTCTGCATTACGTCCGACATCGACGTGCGAAGCGGGCCGCCGCCGGAAGGCGCATTTGTTATACCCGAGGTCGAGGGCGTCGGCGTGGTGTTTCAGCCGGCACAGGGGCAAAAGTGCTTGCGCTGCTGGAAGATCCTCCCCGATGTCGGCACCCATGGTCACCCCGCGGTCTGCAAGCGTTGCAATGACGCGCTAGGCTAAGATCCGGTTCCCTTCCAGCGGGAGACCGGATACTCAGCCTTTATGCGCCTGGTTGTTGCCACTGACCTTGATGGGACGCTTCTCGATCACAGCGATTATTCCTACGATGCCGCGCGCCCCGCGCTCGCTGCGCTCAAGCAGGCCGGGGTGCCGCTTATCCTTGCTAGCAGCAAAACCGCCGCCGAGATCGCGCATCTCCATGGCGCTTTGGCCTTGGGCGAGACACCAGCGATTGTCGAGAACGGGGCAGGGCTGTACCTGCCGGGGATGCGCGATGAGGGTGATGCCGCGTATCGCCAATTGCGCGCCTTCCTGCGTGAGGTGCCTGGGGCGCACGATTTTCAGGCGTTCGGCGATATGAGCGTGGCCGAGATCGCGCAGGCAACCGGGTTGGCGCAAGACGCTGCCGCTCGGGCGCAGGCGCGTCGCTTCTCTGAGCCGGGTATCTGGTGTGGTAACGACGACAAGCGCCGCGAATTTGAAGCGGCTTTGGCGGAGAAAGGCGTGTCCGTGCGACAGGGTGGCCGCTTTCTCACGCTCTCATTCGGTCGCACCAAAGCAGACGCGCTGGGGATGCTGCGCAATCAGCTTGGCGCGGACCAATTGGTGGCGTTGGGAGATGCGCCCAACGATGCCGAGATGCTCGCAATGGCCGATATCGGCGTTGTCGTTCGCAACGATCACGGGGCAGCGATGCCTGATTTCGAGCCGGCGACACAGGCGCGCATCCGTCACACAACACTGCCGGGGCCTGCGGGATGGAATGCCGCCATCCTCGATATTCTGGCAGAGAACAACTTGATCGCAGGGGGCGTGTCCGATGGCTGACTTTCATCAGAACGGCAATATCGCGCAGTTTCACAATCTTCGCAGCCGACCGATTGAAGAGCTTGAATATGAGCTAGAGACCTATTGCGCCTCGCGAAAGCTCTCGCTGATCTTGCCGTCGCTTTACTCAGAATTGGAGGCGCCTGCGCTCGGACAGATCCTCGATGAACTGTCCAAGGTAAAATACCTGCACCGCGTGATCATCGGTCTGGATGCTGCCGATGAGAAGCAGTTTCGGATGGCGCGGGACTACTTTGATCGGCTGCCGCACGAACACGTGGTGCTGTGGAATGACAGCCCGCGGATGAAGGCGCTGGGCCAGCGTCTCAACGATATGGGGCTTGGACCGATTGAGGATGGCAAGGGCAAGAATGTCTGGACCTGCCTTGGCTATCTTATCGGTTGTGCCGATAGCGCGGTGATGGCGATCCACGATTGCGACATCACCACCTATCATCGAGAGATGCTGGCGCGGCTCGTCTACCCGGTGGTGAACCCCAACTTCTCCTACCAATTGTCGAAGGGGTTTTACCCAAGGATCGGTGGCGGCAAGCTCAACGGGCGCGCCTCGCGTCTGCTTGTCAGCCCGCTTTTGATCGCGCTCAAACGGGTCATCGGCGATCACGACTACATCGATTATCTGCGCGCTTTTCGCTATCCTCTCTCCGGGGAGTTCGCGCTGCGCACCGCGATGCTTCCCGATTTGCGCATACCTTCCGACTGGGGCTTGGAGATCGGGGTGCTTTCCGAGGCGTGGCGCAATCTTGGCCGTCATGCAGTCTGTCAGGTCGAAATCGCCGACGCCTACGACCACAAGCACCAAAGCGTCAGCCCCGATGATGCAAGCCGGGGTTTGAACCGGATGAGCGCCGATATCTGCAAAGCGATTTTCCGCAAGCTCGCTGCAGAAGGCACGGTTTTCACCTCTGATATTTTCCGCACGCTCAAGGCCACCTATTACCGGCGCGCGCTCGATTTGTTGGAGGATTACGCCAACGATGCGCAGATGAACGGGCTGATCGTGGACCGGCATGGCGAGGAACGCACCATCGAGTTGTTCGCCGAAAACGTGGTGCGGGCAGGCCAGGCCTTTCTCGAAAATCCCAACGAGACGCCGTTCATCGCCAATTGGAGCCGCGTGCATGCCGCTGATCCCGGCTTTATCCCGGCGCTGCGTGCTGCCGCCGCTGAGGACGAGGCCGAGTTCGCGCCGATCACCTTTCAGGCCGCCGCGGATTAAAGTGCGGGCCGTGCAGCGCCTTCGAGCAAACGCTGCGGTCTCGGTATTTGGCCCGGTGCACTAAAAAAGGTTGGTGATCCAACGACACTGATAGGGGGCGAGGGTTACGTCGCCGCGCGCCGGGCTAAAGCGGTCGCCCGAGAGCACGTCGACCCAGGCTACCTCATCGATCAAGTTGAGCGCCTCGACCGGCAGAACGACATCTTCGCCGCTCACATTGTGCAGCGCAAAGATCGACTGGGTTCGATCCAGCGATTGCCGCCAAACCGCGAAGACCCGCGGGTCGATGGAGAGCGTGAACTGGGTGGCGTTAGGGTGAAACGCGGGTTGTTCTGCGCGCAGCCGCAATCGCTCTGACAATGCCCGCAGCACAATCGCATGCACCGAGCTGGGATCGGCGAGATGCGTCCGCAGCGTCGGGTAATCCCACCGGTGCCGATTGATCGCGCGGTTCATGCCGCGCCGCTCAGCCCCGTCGTGATCATTGGGGGTGGCGAGCAGCGAGTGGATGTAGAATGCCGGGATTCCTTCAAGCGCCATGACCAGCGTTTGCGAACACACAAACCGTTGGAGTTGGCGGCCATCTTCCCCCTCAAAGGTGCGTGCCATCGCTGAGAAAAACGCCGTGTTCAGCTCATAGATCGACTCGGTACCGTCGGGCAGCGCGCGCATTGATTTACGTCCGCCCGACGCCTCCACGGTCTCAACCATGCGGGCCACGTCTTCAGGCGGGATAAGCCCCTCGGCCGGACGCATCCCGATACCATCATGACTGGCGGTGAAGTTGAGATACGCGCAACCCATCGGCGCCGGCGGCATCGCCCGCGACCAGCGCGACAACAGCTTGGCGCTGCCGGACAGCAGGGCGTGCAAGATCAGCGGCGGCAGCGGAAAGTTGTAAATCGAATGGGCTTCGTCGCAATGGCCGAAATAGCTCAGGTTCTCTTGCTTGGGCACATTGGTTTCGGTCAGCAGGATAATCGGCTCAGACGCAAAGTCGGCCAGCACGCGCAGGAGCTTTACGATCGCATGGGTTTGCGGCAGGTGGATCGACGGGCTGCCCGGCTCCTTCCAGATAAAGGCCACCGCGTCGAGGCGGATTATACGCACCCCCATATCCACATGGAGCCGCAGGATGCGAATGACCTCCAACAGCACTTCGGGGTTAGCGAAGTTGAGGTCGATCTGGTCGTGGCTGAACGTGCACCAAACGTGCCGTTCACCCATCGCTGTTTCCACTTTTTGCAGCAGCGGCGTTGTCCGCGGCCGGACCACATCGCTCAGATCATCGTCGGGGGACGCTTCAAAAAAGAACTGGTCGAAGGGCGTTTGACCCTGGCGGTACGCGTTAAACCACGTGCCCTGGCTGGACACATGGTTCAAAACCATGTCCGACATCAGGTGAAAATCATTGCCGATCCGTGAGATGTCGGGCCAGTCGCCCAAGGATGGGTTCACCTTGCGATAATCGGTCACCGCAAAACCATCATCGGAGGTGAACGGGAAAAACGGCAAGATATGGACCCCGTTTACCACCCCTTTCATCGAGTTCAGCAGGAAATCACGCAGCAAGTCCAATGGCTTGTGCACGCCATCAAGCAACGTATCGCCATAGGTGATCAGCATGGAATCGCGCTGAGACCAAAGCGTGTTGCCCGGGCGGCGCGGGCGTTTGCGGGGGGTAACCTCAGGCGAGGGCCAAAAAGCATCAATCACCGCGCGGCTCAGGGCGGCGTTATCACTGTCCGGATAAACCCTGGCCAAAAGCGTTGCGACGCGCGACGTCAGCGCGTTGGGAAACGATTGCATTCCGTAATACCCCTGCCCGTCCTAAAGATGAGTGTTCGCGCGCGGGCGAAAAGTGCAAGGGTTAAGCACATAAAACCTTTGTGGCTATGGCGGTTTCATCGCGACGCGCCCCTGGCGGCGGCACTTACTGGGGTTTGCCGGACTTCAAAAATGCCGCCGCAATCGCATCCGCGGCAGCAGGGCTGAGGGCTAGCGGAATGTCATGGACAATCGCCAACCGGGTGAGCGCTTGCAAATCGACGTCACCGCCATGGGCAATGGTCGGATCGGCAAAGAAGATGACCGCGTCCAGATCGCCCGTGGCCACCAAGGCGCCCAGTTGCTGATCGCCGCCGCGCGTTCCCCGTTGCAAGCGTTCGACCGCCAGGGTGGGGTCGGCATCGGTCAGCATCTTGCCGGTCCCGGCAGTACAGATCAGACGATGGCCGGACAGCGCGGCGCTGTGGCGGGAGGCCCATGCGCGCAGATGCCCCTTGCGGCTGTCATGGGCGACAAGCGCAATCCGGCGCGGTTTCGTGGCGTGCTGGCGCGCCGCGAGCGTTAGGCCGAGAATAGCCCGCACTTGCCCCGCAAAGCCTGGCGTTTGCGCGGGAAAGGCCCCCTCCAGCGCCGCCGTGCCGACAGTGAAACCGGCCGCGCCTGCCGAGGCGGTTTCTGCGATCCGATCGGCGCTGTCGATACTGCCCGCCATGATCACGGGCTTTGCAACGCTCTCGCAGACACGCTGCATCAGGTCAGGCACATCGCCCGCGAACCGATAGGCCAAGAGATCAAGCCCGTGAACATGTTCGAGATCAGCCAATTGACGCGCCGAGGCGGCAATCGCCTCGGCAGGGCCTTCCAGGATGCTGGGGTGACCGGTGATGCGTCCGGGAAACGGGTAGTAGCGCACCGGATGATGGCGGGTGAGCTCGGTCACGCTCTGTGCGCGGGTGCCGCCGAGCAAGCAATCGACTTCCAGCTCGATGGCCGCTCGGGCTGAGGCCAGCTCACTCGTCTCATCCAAGCTGACCACTTCGAGATAGCTGCGTCCGCCGCTGGCGCGGATCGCGTCGGCCAGGCCCCGCAATTCCGCAAATGGCAGCCCCACATCCTTGAACCCGATATGGCGCACACCGCCTTCCAGCGCTTCGTCCAATCGCGCCCGCGCATCGGGGATGGTGCGGTCTTGGGCGGTGAGCATCAAGATGAAGTCAAATGCCATCAATGGGTTCCTTTGCGCTTATGGGCTTGGCCATCGTCCAGCTCGGCGCACTTTCCACGAGTGCCAGATGTTGCAAGCCAGTACTCGCTTTGATCAGCGCTTCGAGATGACCGAGCGCTGTGCCGGGGGCCTGCCCGGCGGCGATCAAAGCGGAGAAGACATCTCCGGTGCCCTTAGGGATGTTTGCGTGCGTCGGGTGGCAATGGACCGTCGGCTCGCCATTGCCAATCGTGAGAACGCCTGTCTGCCCAGTATCAAGCGGCGGCGAGGTGACGTGAATTGTGGCCGGGGCCAAGGTCTGCGCCGCGCGGACGCTTGCGCGCAGGTCGTTGGCCGGCATTCCCGTTAGCCAGGCCAATTCGAAACGGTTCGGCGTGAGTGTCTGTGCGCGGGGTATGAGCGTTGCGCGAACGGCGCGCCCGATATCCTCGCCCACATAGAGCCCGCCCGGATCGTCGCCTAGGACCGGGTCAATGACGATATGCGCCGCGTCCGGCGCAGCGCTGATCACCTGCGCGGCGAAAGCGACATGGTCGGGGCTTGGGAGATAGCCGATCAGTATCGCTGTCACGGTCTCCAGCCAGCCATTGGCCTTAATCGCAGCGAGCATCGCGCTCAAGTCGGCCACGGGCACCGCGTCGCCTGCGCAATGGGGCCACGCCTTGTGGTTTGACAGCATCACCGTGGGCAGCGCCGTTACCTGGTGTCCCAGCAGTTGAAGCGCGGGTTGCGCAGCGCTGAGGCCCACATGGCCGTGCGCGACCCAACTGGATAGGATCAAGATGTGCGCCACGGCCTTTGCGTTCTGCTTGGTTGCAAGGTCAGTTTGCGTTGTCGGGCGTGGCCAGTCCAGCGAGAAGCGTTGAGCGCGCGCCGTCGATGTCCATCGGATGGCGTATCGGCTGTGATGCGATGCTTTAGGCTAGACTTGTGGCTATAAACCTTCGACGGCGATTTTCGCCAAAGGCTCGGTTACGCTGCCCATTTCCGCCGCTTTCTACCACGGGTCAGCGTGACACGCTCTAGCAGGCCTTCGCCAAGAGACCGCCGGGGCGTCGCTCGATCTGCCCTTCTAGCTCCAGGTTGATCAGGGCGGGCGATACATCTTGGGCGGCGACACCGAGATCGCGGATCAGCTGATCTTCAGCCAGCGGGCTCGGGGTGAGTCGGTCAAGAATGCATTGGTGGAGCGCGGCGATGTCTCGCAAGCCAACGGCGGTTTCCGGTTTGACCGGCGCGGCAGCGGGCGCCGCGCTCTCTGCCTGAGGCGCCGTGTCGTCTATACCGGTGTTATCCACCACGTCGCTGCGCAGCGCTTCAAGCACCTCGATCACGTCGGTGGCATTGCGCACAAGCGTCGCGCCATCGCGCAATAGAAAGTTGCAGCCCGTTGCCCGCGCGTCGAATGGATGCCCGGGCACAGCCATAACCTCGCGCCCCTGGTCCAACGCTGTCCGCGCCGTGATCAAACTGCCCGACCGTGCCGCAGCTTCGATTACGACAACGGCCTGCGTTAGGCCCGAGATGATCCGGTTACGTGCGGGGAAGTGGCGCGCGGTCGGTTGCTGCCCCATCGGTTGCTCCGAAAGACGCAAGCCGCGCTCCTCAATTTCTTGCGCCAGGCTGGCATTTTCGGGCGGATAAACCACGTCAACGCCACCGGCGAACACCGCGATTGTCCCCCCGCTCAACGCGGCTAGGTGCGCCGCAGTATCAACGCCCCGCGCCAGACCCGAGACAACCACATAGCCCGCTTCGGCAAGTTCGCCGGCCATCCGCTTCGCCATCCGTGTGCCCAAGCTGGACGCGTTACGAGCGCCCACCATGGCCACCCGCGGGCGCTGAAGCAGCGTCGGATCGCCCAAGGTCCATAGCACCGGCGGGGCGTCGGGTAATTGCGCGAGCAATGTAGGGTAGGCGTCAGTGCCGAAAGCGATGGGCACCGCGCCTGCCAAACGCCCCGCGTCAAGCTCCGCCAAAGCCATTGCTTCGCTAAACACCGCATAATGGGCAACACCCGCAGCGCGGGCGACCTCGGGCAGCGCGGCAAGCGCGTCGCGTGCCGAGCCATGCTCAGATATCAGCCGGTGAAAGGTGGTGGCGCCAACGCGGCTTGAGCGCAAGAGGCGGAACCAGGCGACCCAATCGTCCTCGCTTCGGGGTGGGGTGAGGGGGTGGGGTGAAGGGAGTGAATTCACGGCCGTCCTGTTCCCGCCAACTTGCATGCCCAGATATGCGCCGTGATCGGTTAATGGATCATGAAGATCCGCGTGTTTTGTCGAAAATTTATGTAAATACCTGAATCAAAGAGATGTTTTTCACGCTCATGCCGCAGAGCCGCCGACGGTCAAACCGCCAATTAGCAGGGTCGGTTGGCCAACCCCAACCGGCACCCATTGGCCTGCCTTGCCGCAATTGCCGATGCCGGGATCAAGCGCCATGTCGTTGCCGATCGCGCGGATCTGCCTGAGCGCGGTGGGCCCGTCGCCGATAAGGGTCGCGCCTTTTACCGGCGCCCCGACTACACCGTCTTTCACGCGATAGGCTTCGGTGCAGGAGAACACGAACTTGCCGTTGGTTATGTCCACCTGGCCGCCGCCGAAACCAACCGCATAGATGCCATCCTTCACGGCGTGGACGATATCGCCAGGCTCGCTGTCGCCGCCGAGCATGTAGGTATTGGTCATCCGCGGCATGGGAATATGAGCGAAGCTTTGACGTCGCCCGTTCCCTGTCGGGGCAACACCCGATAGCCGCGCGTTCTGGCGATCCTGCATGTACCCGCAAAGAATGCCGTCTTCGATCAGGACATTTTTGCCCGACGGCGTGCCCTCATCATCGATGCTGATCGAGCCGCGGCGATCAGGGATGGTTCCGTCGTCAAGCACAGTAACGCCTGGGGCGGCGACGCGCTGACCCATCAATTCGGCGAAAGCCGACGTGCCTTTGCGGTTAAAGTCGCCCTCAAGACCATGGCCGACAGCCTCATGGAGCAAAATGCCGGGCCAGCCCGCACCCAGGGCTACATCCATCACCCCCGCCGGGGCTGGCTCGGCCTCGAGATTGACGAGGGCAATGCGCAACGCTTCGCGCGCAGCCGCCTGCCACCGCTCGGGTTCAACGAGGCCTGTGAGCCCATAACGACCGCCAGTGCCAAAGCTGCCGCTCTCGCGCCGGCCATTTTCTTCGACGATTACCGAGACGTTCAGTCGGGTCATGGGGCGTGTGTCCCGCAACGTGATACCGTCCGGGCGCAAGATCTCAATCTCTTGCAGCGAGGCGGCCAGCGTCGCGCTGACCTGGACAACGCGGCGGTCCAGGCCCCGCGCGAAAGCATCAATCTCGCGCAGCGTGTCAATTTTTGCGGGGAAAGCCGCGTCGTCAATCGGGTTAGCGTCACTATAGAGCCGCCGATTAGTGGCCGCGGGGGCCTCTGCCGCCGTGCCGCCGCCATCGCCGACAGCGAGCCGTGCAGTCGCCACGGCCCGTTTGATGGCGGCTTCCGAAATTTCGGTTGAATGGGCGTAGCCGGCGGTTTCGCCGCGCACCGCACGCAAGCCAAAGCCTTCGCTGGCATCAAAGTTAGCGTTTCGGATGCGGCCATCGTCGAAAACCAGCGTCTCCGAGCGGCGTCTCTCGAGAAACAACTCCCCGTCATCGGCACCGGCTACAGCCTGTTGAACCAAGCGCAACGCGGTCGCGTGATCGACCAAGGTTTCGAACGGGCGGAAAGCCGGATCGTCCATCATCAAAAACCCTTTAAATCAGTGATGTAACGCAACGAGCGTCTGTTTGCCGCAACCTGACACCATTGAGTGCGCCGCGTATATATGATCTGCCAACACGTGGACACACCAGACAGCCCGTCGACGGTAAGATCACCGTGACCAGCTTATCTGAAAAGGACGTCACCATGGCGCTTATCCGGCGTTTATCACCCCTTCGCAGCCTATCCACGTCGCTTGCTTTGAGCGGAGTTAGTGCGACCAGCGCGCTTGGCCAGGAAATGCTCGACGGGTTGCCCGTAATCGGAAAGCCCGAACCGGGCGCGACAGGCTTTCAGCCGGCAGTCACAGAGATCGCTGCCGACCTGCAATGGCTCGACGGGATGATGCTCGTGATTATTACGGCCATCGTCATTTTCGTATCCGCGCTCCTGGCTATCGTCATCTTACGCTACAACGAGAAGGCCAATCCGAAGCCCGCGACGTTCACGCACCATTCTGCGATTGAGGTGACTTGGACGGTCGTGCCAATCTTGATCTTGGTCTTTATCGGTGCGTTTTCCTTGCCTGCTCTGTTTAAGCAACAAGAGATCCCTGAGGCCGATGTTGTCGTGAAGGCAATCGGCGCGCAATGGTTCTGGAGCTATGAGTATCCTGACGAAGGCCTCGAATTCGACAGCTATATGCTACAGCGCGATGAGCTTGCCGAGTATGGCTACGAAGACGATGAGTACCTTCTCGCGACCGATACCGCTGTTGTGATCCCGACCGGTAAAACCGTTGTGGTGCAGGTAACGGCGAGCGATGTCATCCACTCGTGGACGATCCCGGCGTTTGGCGTGAAGCAAGACGGCGTGCCCGGGCGTCTGGCCGAGCTTTGGTTTATGGTCGAGGAGGGCAAGGAAGGGGTCTATTTCGGTCAGTGCTCCGAGCTATGCGGTAAAGACCATGCCTATATGCCGATTACCGTCAAAGCGGTGAGCCAGACGGACTATGAGACTTGGCTGAACGGACCTGCCCAAGACTACGCGGTCGACCCCGACCGGCGACGCGGCGTCACCGTTGCTGCCGCCGACGAGTAGCGCAATCAACGGCGGGGGTGCGCGGCGAAGGACGTGAGATGAGCGACGCAGACGTAAGAGAGCTGGAATACGAGGCCGGGTTTGGCGATTACTTCGCGTTGCTGAAGCCCCGTGTGATGTCGCTGGTGATTTTCACCGCACTCGTCGGGCTTCTCGTCTCTCCGATCCATGTGCATCCCGTCATCGCGGTTTGCTCGGTGATGTTCATCGCCGTGGGCGCGGGCGCGTCCGGCGCCCTCAACATGTGGTGGGATGCTGATATCGACGCGGTGATGCGCCGCACGGCCAAACGGCCGATCCCATCGGGGCGCGTCGGCGCGGATGAAGCGCTGGCAATCGGGCTGGCGCTGTCTGTGTTCTCTGTCGTCATGCTCGGGCTGGCCGCAAATCTCGTCGCGGCGTCGCTTCTCGCCTTCACCATATTTTTCTACGCGGTGATCTACTCGATGCTGCTCAAGCGGACGACGCCGCAAAACATCGTGATCGGCGGTGCTGCCGGGTCATTTCCACCGATGATCGGCTGGGCCGTGGCGACAGGCGGCGTGTCGCTGGAGAGCGTGCTGATGTTCGCGCTGATCTTTATGTGGACGCCGCCGCATTTCTGGGCCTTGGCGCTGTTCATGCGCTCTGACTATGACGACGCGGGCGTGCCGATGCTGACGGTGACCCACGGCCGCCGTGCGACCCGACGGCACATCCTGGGATACACGCTCATCCTGGCACCCATTGCCCTTGGTATCGGGTTCACTTCCATCGGCGGGCCGGGCTATCTCGCGATCTCCGCTATCCTGAATGCGATATTCGTCAAAGGCGCGATCGATATTTGGCGGCGCGACGAGGCGCTTTCAGACCGGGATCAGTACCGCACCGAGAAAAGCGTCTTCAAATTCTCACTGACCTATCTGTTTCTACATTTCGGCGCGCTCCTGATAGAAGCCACCGCGCGGAACTATGGGATTTGGTAATGGCCATAAAAGCTGAACATGATCTGCACAAGCGGCGCTTCTCGCGCAATGTCGGCGTGGGCGCCGTCTTGGTAAGCTTCGCGGCGCTGATGTTTGCCTTGAGCATCGTGAAGATACAAACGGTCGGGCCCGTAGAAGGGTTTGACCACACCCCGCGCGTCACCGCGCTCCCGCCGATTGAGGCCGAGTAATGGCAGAGCAATCGCCCCAACGCACAGCAGCGATGACCGTTGGTGTCGTGCTGCTTATGGGCGGCTTGGCCTGGGCGTCGGTCCCTTTCTACGACTGGTTCTGCCGCGTGACGGGCTTTGGCGGCACACCATCGGTTGCAACAGCTGGCGCTGATGACGTGCTCGACCGAACGGTGACCGTGCGCTTCGATGCCTCGCTGTCACGGGATATGCCGTGGGAATTTCGCCCGGTGGAGCGCGAAGTGGAGATCCGCATTGGCGAAACCGGGCTGGCGTTCTATGAGGCGTTCAACCCAACTGACAAGCCTGTCGCCGGGCAGGCTAGCTTCAACGTCACGCCCTATGAGGCAGGCGGGTTCTTCACCAAGATTGAGTGCTTTTGCTTCACCGAGCAGGTGCTCGCGCCCGGCGAATCCGTGATGATGCCGGTCAGCTTCTTCGTTGACCCAGAACTCGCTACCGACATGGACGCGCAATACGTCCATACGATCACCCTGAGCTACACCTTCTACGAAATCGACCTGCCAGAATCCCACGCCAGGTTAGACGCGCCGGCAGCAATGCCTGCGTCGCAATAACGGCCAAGCGCATAAAGGTCCCTTGATGGCACATGCAAAGAACCACGACTACCACATCCTAAACCCATCGATTTGGCCGTTCATCGCCTCGGTGTCGGCCTTTGTGATGCTTTATGGCGCTGTCACGTACTTCCACTACGAGTCGCCCTGGCTTCTGATGATCGGGTTTGTGGGCATCCTGTTCGTGATGTTCGCCTGGTGGTCTGAGGTGGTAAACGAAGCGCATCAGGGTGATCACACGCCCGTTGTGGTGATCGGCCTGCGATACGGCTTCATCATGTTCATCATGTCGGAAGTGATGTTCTTTGCCGCGTGGTTCTGGTCGTTTTTCAAGCACGCCATGTACCCGATGGAGACCTTCTCGGAAGGACAATGGCCGCCCCCCTCGATTGAGACCTTTGATCCTTGGCACCTGCCGTTGATCAACACCCTCATTTTGCTGTGTTCAGGCTGCGCTGCCACCTGGGCGCACCACGCGCTTGTGCATGAGAACAACCGCAAAGACCTGGTCAACGGGCTCCTCCTAGCGATTGGGCTGGGCGGTATCTTCACTGTGTTCCAGATCTATGAATACACCCACGCCTCGTTTGGCTTCGCCGGTAACATCTACGGCGCCAACTTCTTTATGGCGACCGGCTTTCACGGTTTCCATGTTGTGGTCGGCACTGTCTTCCTTGGCGTGTGTCTGCTGCGGGCGTTGAAGGGGCATTTCACGCAAGATCGGCATGTCGGTTTCGAAGCGGCAGCATGGTATTGGCACTTCGTTGACGTGGTCTGGCTGTTCCTGTTCGCTGCGATCTACATCTGGGGGTCCTAGGGGACGCATCAGCGGCGCGGGCCGCCCCAAAGGCCCGCACGATGCGCCCCGCTTTTGTTTCATCGAGACGGGCTAGGCTGAACGACATATTCTGATGGCGATGGATGCCTTCGCATGATCCGTTACCTCCCGCCGCTGCTTGTTGGCCTGGTAGGCTGTGCGATCCTGATCAGCCTCGGCGTGTGGCAGGTACAGCGTTTGGCCTGGAAAGAGAGCCTCCTCGCCGAGATCGAAGCCAAGATCAGCGCCACGCCCGGGCCGTTGCCTGCCGCTCCCGACCCCGCGCTGCACACATTCTTGCCCGTGGAGGCGCGCGGCACCGTGAGCGACGAGCTTCGCGTTCTCGCCAGCGTCAAGCGGCGCGGTCCTGGCTATCGCGTGATTTCGGTGCTGACCACCGATGAGGGGCGGCGGATTCTGCTCGACCGTGGCTTTCGCGGTGTCGAGACCAAGAGCGACTTGTCCGAGCCCACCGCAGTCAGTGTGACCGGCAATTTGCACTGGCCCGACGAGATCGACAGCTTTACGCCGCCGCCCGATCTGGATGAGGGGCTTTGGTTTGCACGCGATGTGCCTGCTATGGCCGAGACGCTCGACACCGAGCCGACCCTCCTTGTGGCGCGCAGCATCGCCCCCGCTGATCGCTTCATTGCCGAGCCGCTCCCTGTCGGCACCGACGGGATCCCGAACGATCATCTGCAATACGCGGTGACTTGGTTTTCGCTC
>JBCDGW010000057.1:0-21046 GCA_038750765.1 Pseudomonadota bacterium
CCCGCCGATCCGGGCGCTCTCGGCTTCCACCACCACGGGCTTGGCTGGATCCAATTGGGTGAGCGCGCCGGCGACCGCGCTTTCAAAGGCTTTCTGCGCTGGTTGCGGCCTTTCAGGGTCAGCGCCAAATACCGATCCGCGATGGGCGGCCAGACCTTCGAGGTCGAGAACCTGCACCCGCAGCGCCGCGAGCCGGTGGAGCAAAGCTGTCTTCGCGGTGCCGGTATTGCCGTCGAGCAGAACCAAGCGGTGGGCGAGCGGCGCGTTATGCATCTGATCCGCCACCAGGCGGCGGTAGCTTTGATATCCCCCGGCGAGGGTGTCGACGCGCCAGCCGATCGCGCCCAAGATGGTGGCGACGCTGCCCGAGCGCTGGCCACCGCGCCAGCAATAGACCAAGGGCTGCCAGGCGCCGTCGTATCCGGCGAGCGGGCCTTCGAGATGGCGCGCCACATTGCGGGCGACCAGCGCCGCGCCGATCTTGCGCGCTTTGAACGGGCTTTCCTGGGTATAAATGGTGCCGACGCGGGCGCGCTCGGCATTCGACAGCGCGGGCAAATTCTGCGCGCCCGGCACATGATCTTCGGCGAATTCCGCAGGCGAGCGCACATCGAGGATCGCGTCAAAGCGCAGATCGGGAAGCGCCGCTAGGCTGTCGAGGGTCACGGGCATACCCGGCCTATGCCCCCGGGCCCTGAGAAGCGCAAGTCTGCGGGTGGGCAGAAGCGCAGGTCTGGGCGTGGGTGGGCGCGCGCGAAATCGGTTTTCACTGCCGCGCGAGGGCATTAGGCTGATCCGGCCACGGGAAAGGAGCCCCATGACCATCCGCGCCAATCACCCGCCGACTGCCGAACTGCAAGCGCTAGACGCGGCGCATCACCTGCACCCATTCACCCATGGCGCGGCGCTGGCGCAAAAGGGGGCGCGGGTGATCACCCGGGCCGAGGGCATCTATCTCACCGACAGCGACGGGGCGGAAATGCTGGACGGGATGGCCGGGCTGTGGTGCGTGAATATCGGCTATGGGCGGCCTGAACTGGCCGAGGCAGCGGCGCGGCAAATGCGAGAGCTGCCCTATTACAACACCTTCTTTCAGACCACCCATATCCCGGCGCTGACGCTGGCCGCCCGGATCGCGGCCTTGGCGCCAGAGGGGATGAACCAGGTTTTCTTCGCCAGTTCCGGCTCGGAGGCCAATGACACCAATATCCGCCTCGTGCGCCGCTATTGGGACGCACTCGGCAAACCCGCTAAGCAGACCATGATCAGTCGCTGGAATGGCTATCATGGGTCGAGCATGGGCAGCGGCTCGCTGGGCGGGATGGCGGCGATGCACAGCCAAGGCGGGCTGCCGATCCCGGGCATCGTGCATATCGGCCAGCCCTATTGGTGGGGCGAAGGCGGCGATATGAGCCCAGAGGCATTCGGCCGCGCCCGGGCGCAGGAGCTGGCCGCTAAGATCGCGGAATTGGGCGAGGATAAAGTGGCCGCCTTTATCGCCGAACCGATCCAAGGCGCGGGCGGCGTGATCATTCCGCCCGAGAGCTATTGGCCCGAGATCCAGGCGATTTGCGATGCCCACGATATCTTGCTGATCGCTGATGAGGTGATTTGCGGCTTTGGGCGCACCGGCCATTGGTTTGCCAGCGAGCGCTTAGGCCTCCGCCCGGACATTATCACCTTCGCGAAGGGTGTGACCTCCGGCTATCAGCCCTTGGGCGGCTCGATTGTGCGCGACCAGGTGGCGGATGTGGTCAATGAGGCGGGGGAGTTTTTCCACGGCTACACGTTTTCGGGCCATCCTGTGGCAGCGGCCGTGGCGCTTGAGAACCTGCGCATCCTCGAAGAAGAGGCGGTGTTGGACCATGTGCGCGCAGTCGCAGCGCCGCATTTTGCTACCGCCTGGGCGCGCCTGGCCGAGCACCCGATGGTGGACGCGGCGGAGACCTTTGGCCTTCTGGGCGGGCTGCAGCTTACCCCGGATAAAGCCGCGCGCGCTTTGTTCGAGACGCCGGGCGATACCGGTCTGCGCTGTCGCGAGCGCGCCTTTGCCAACGGGCTGGTGATGCGCCACGTGGGTGACCGGATGATCGCGTCGCCGCCGCTGATCATCACGCCAGACGAGATCGATCTGATGGTGGCGCGCGCGTGGCAATCCATCGACGAGACCTTTGCGCAAAGCCTCTAAGCTGCACGCGCTCCCACCGATGCCTTGAAGCGGGCGGCTCCTCGCCATGCTTTAACCAGATTTAAGCGTCACTGCCGTATCCGGGTTAAAAGGTTTGGAGGGTACGATGCGCTTTTTGCTGCTTGGGTCCACGTTGATTGTTGCTTCCGCGACGCTGCCATTCGTGGAGATGGGCGAGCGTCCGCAAGGTCAGCCGGTTGAGCCTATCGATGTAAGCTTGCTCGATGCGCCTGATGGCGAACCTGTTCTGCAGACCGCCTCGACGCTGGCCATCACCACGCCGCGCCCTACTGCCTCGACTGATGAGGTTGGTGATAACGCTGAGGCCGAGACGCCCGTAGCCGTCTCACTGCAAACCGATATCCCCGATACCGAGACCGCGGTCGAAACCAGTCTGTCCGGTAATGGGTCGGTTGTCTCAGCAGATGAGCCCGGCGAAGAGAGGGAGCTTGGTGACAAGCCCCGCAGCCGCGCGATTTTCGCCGCGTTGGGCGATGCGGTGACGTTTCGCGGGTTTGGCGCGGGATTGGCCGTGATCGACACAGCCGCGGGACCTTTGCCGGATGCGATGCCAGGCGAAACCCCCGATCTTGGCGCCGATGAGCCGTTTTTCACAACGCTGCCGGACGCAGAGATCGATCTAGATAGCGGTGCCGTGGACGAGACGGTGAATGAGACTGTGGCTGAGGCGCCCTCGCCAAACCCCGCGCCCGCGCCAGAGATAGCGACACCGCCTCGCAGCGGCGGCGGCACGGTGATTACAGCGCTGAATTCGGAAGACGGCTTTACCTTCACCTCGGAGGCAGGCGGCGACCGCGGGCTTGCCCCCCTCCGTGAGACAGGATCAGCACTGCAAATGACGGCGTCTGCGGGTGATACGCTTATCGCCGCCGCACCGCCGAGCGTTGTGGAAAATAGCGGCGCGACCGCGGCGAGCCAACCGGCGGGTGACACGACCACCTCTGAGGCGACAGCAAACTTGGACACGCCTGAGGCAAACGGCGACAGCACCATTTTGCGGGTCGATGCGCTCTATTTGAACATGCGGGACGGCCCGTCGCAGGGCGCCGCGATCATCCCTGGGCTCTCGCGGGGCGACAATGTGGAATGGCTCGAAAACGGGGCCGACGGCTGGGTGCAGGTGCGGCTGATGGAAGATGGGCGCACAGGCTGGGTCTTTGGCGCGTTTCTGGAAGCGGCAAGCGGCGCGTGAGGGGCGCGCGCTGGTCAAGAGCAGCGCCGACGACTTGTGAGGCTTTGTCTAGTGAGGCTTTGTAAGACCCGCGCGATCAACGTTGCGAAGCGCTTTGGTTGGCGCAGGCCGCTGATTGTTCTGAGACCGCTTGAATAAGCGATGGCAGTCGGACTGGGCTTCGCTGGTCGCCTACCGTTAAAAGGCCGACGCCCAATCGGCCTGTTTCGTCACGCCGACACGTTCAGCCTGGATTGATCCGCGCGCGTCTGCGCCAAATAGCGCCCCAGCCCACGCCCATAAACACACCGTCACCCGCGCCGAAAACCGGTTGGCGATTGCTGTTTCGCCGATCCTGTGCCCTTCTAACGCGACAACGCAGCGATGGGGCGCAGCATGGCCAAGGTCTTACTTTACTACGTCCACCCCGGACAAAACCACAGCCAGGCCGGGGCCGCATTGTGGGCCGCAGCAAAAGCGGTTGACGGCATCACCCGCGTCGATCTCTACGGCGAATATCCCCGTTTCCACATCTCGATTGAGAAAGAGCAGGCGCGGTTGCTTGACCATGACGTGATCGTGTTACAGTACCCGGTGTTCTGGTACGCGACGCCCGCGCTTTTGAAGGAATGGCAGGATCTGGTGCTCGAACACGGCTTCGCCTACGGCACCGGCGGCAATGCTCTGGCGGGCAAAGCGCTGCAACTGGCGGTAACCGCAGCGGGCCCGGAAGACGCGTATCGCGCGGAAGGCTATCAGGGATACGCACTACGCGAGTTCTTGCGCCCGCTCGAACAGACAGCGCGCCTGTGTCAAATGCAGTTTCCCGCCCCCTTCGCGGTGTTTGCCGCGCTCAAAACCGCGCGCGATGATGGCCTCGCGGCCCATGCCGCCGCCTATCGCCGCTTGCTGGAGGGCCTGCGCGACGACACCCATCCGAGCGAAACGGCCGCGCCCGATGCCCTGTTGACCGCCGACACGTTTACGGAGGCGCTGTGATATGGATTTTCTAACGCTCGCCTTCCTGTTCTTGGTCGCCGGTGTCATTGCGGTACCGCTCGCCTCCAAATTCGGCCTGGGCTCGGTGCTGGGCTATCTGATCGCCGGGATCGTGCTGGCGCCGACGCTTGCGGCCTTCAATGTCGACGTCATCGCGCTGCAGCATTTCGCGGAGTTTGGCGTCGTGGTGATGCTGTTTCTCGTCGGTCTCGAACTGGAGCCGAAGATGCTCTGGCACATGCGCGCGCGGCTGTTGGGGCTGGGCGGGTTGCAAGTCGCCGTGACCACGCTGCTGGTGATGGGGTTCGCCATGCTGCTGGGGGTCGAATGGACCATCGCCCTCGCGCTCGGGCTGATCTTCACGCTCTCGTCAACAGCCATCGTGCTGCAAACGCTCAAAGAAAAAGGGCTGATGCGCTCGGACGGCGGACAGGCCAGCTTCTCGGTGCTGCTCTTCCAAGACATCGCGGTGATCCCGATGCTGGCGCTGATCCCGCTGTTGGCGATGCCGGAGTTGATGGAAATCTACGAGGCCGATGCGGTGAGCGCTGGTGAGGTTCACAGTGAGGCGCAGGGTGATGACCATGGGGGCGATCACGGCGATGGTCACGCAGATGGTCACGCAGATGGTCATGGGCACAGCGACACCCCCGCTTGGATCGACACGCTGCCCGGCTGGGCCCGCGCGCTCGTGACGGTGGGGGCGATCGCGGCGGTGATCGTGGGTGGCTCTCGGCTAACCGGGCCGATTTTTCGCTTTGTCGCGCTGGCGCATCTGCGCGAGTTGTTCGTGGCCACCGCGCTCCTGATCGTGATCGGTATCGCGTTGTTGATGAACCTGGTCGGCCTGTCCGCGGCGCTCGGCACTTTCATCGCCGGGGTGGTCCTTGCCACCAGCGAGTATCGCCATGAGTTGGAGAGCGATCTCGACCCGTTCCGCGGTTTGCTGCTGGGGCTCTTTTTTATGACCGTCGGCGCGAGTATCGATTTTGCGCTGCTGGGGCAAAACTGGTTGCCGATCATCGCGATGACGCTGGGCCTGATCTGGCTAAAGGCGGCTTTGCTGCTGGGCCTGGGGGTGATGTTTAAGGTGGCGGGGGCCGATAGATGGCTCTTGGCCCTGGGCCTGGCGCAGGCAGGTGAGTTCGGTTTTGTGCTGCTGAGCTTTACCACGGCCAATGACGTCGTGCCCCAGCCGATTGCAGACCAGGCGCTCTTGATCGTGGCGCTGTCGATGCTGCTCACGCCGGCGCTGTTTATCCTCTACGACCGGGTGATTGCGCCGCGCTTTTCCGCCGCGCAGGTCCAAGAACCCGACACCATCGACCACGAGGCGCCGATCATCATCGCGGGCCATGGCCGTTGGGGTGGGATCGTGAACCGCATGCTGCTCGGCGCAGGCTACAAAACCGTGGTGCTCGATCACAACTCTGCCCAGCTCGAAATGATGCGCACCTTTAAAATCAAGGCGTTTTACGGCGATGCATCGCGGCCGGATCTGCTCGTTGCTGCCGGGATTGAGAATGCGCGTCTCTTGGTGGTGGCAATCGATGACCGTGATCAGGCCACCGAATTGGTGCGCCACGTGGTCAAAACCCATCCCGACGTCCACATCATCGCCCGCGCCCATGACCGCAACCATGTCTACGAGCTTTACGCCGCCGGTTGTCGCGACATCGTGCGCGAGACGTTTGACAGCGGCGTGCGCGCCGGGCGGTCAGCGCTGGAGGCTTTGGGCATGCACCCGTTTCAGGCTGAGCGCACGGCCAAAGGCTTTGAGGACCATGACCGCATGGTGTTGCGCGAACTGGCCGCGCTTTACCGCAGCGATATCCCAGTGCAGGAGAACACCGCCTATGTTGAGCGCGCCATGGAGTTGCGCGACGAAATCAACGCCGCCCTCGCCGCCGGTCACAACGCCTTTGGCGCGCGGATTGACCGTGCCTGGATGCCGCCGGGGCTGCGTGAGGACAGCGATATCACCGAGGAGTTAGAGCAGGATGACGCGCGCCAGGGCTGAACCATGATCTGCGCGCTGCGTTTGTAAGCATCGTGCAGATTGTGCTGCGTCCACCGCGCCGTGCCCATTGCGGCCCGCACCCAAATCCGTTTTGATATCGCGTGGAATGCGACACGGGAAACTCGACAAAAGTCGCGACAGGGAGTTCTGCTATGCAATATCTGATCCGGGCCGCTGCGCTCGCAAGCCTCGCCGCCACGCCGCTCGCCGCTGACGAGGTGCGCGTCTACAATTGGTCCGATTACATCGACGAAGACCTGCTCACCCAGTTCGAGGAAGAAACCGGGATCGAGCTGATCTACGATGTATTCGACAGCAATGAGGTGCTGGAAACCAAGATGCTGGCAGGTGGCTCGGGCTATGATGTCGTGGTGCCGACCGCTGACTTTTTGCAGCGCCAGATCGCGGCGGGGGCGTTTCAGCCGCTCGATTATAGCCAATTGCCCAATGCTGGGAACCTTTGGGACATGATCAAGTCGCGCACCGAAACCTATGACCCCGGCGGCACCCATTCGATCAACTACATGTGGGGCACGACAGGGCTCGGCGTGAATGTGGGTAAGGTGACGGAGATTTTGGGCGAGGATGCCCCGGTGGACTCGCTGGCGTTGGTGTTCGACCCGGCCAATATGGAAAAGCTGGCGGAATGCGGCGTCTACTTTCTCGACGCGCCGACCGAGGTGATCCCGGCCGCGCTCGCCTATCTGGGCGAAGACCCTGATAGCCAGGATCCCGATGTGATCGCCTTGGCCGAGCCGGTGCTGACAGCGGTGCGCCCCTACGTGGCCAAGTTCCATTCGTCGGAATACATCAACGCGCTGGCCAATGGTGAAATCTGCGTGGCCATCGGTTGGTCGGGCGATGTGCTGCAGGCGCGCGACCGGGCGGATGAGGCCGATAACGGTGTCGAAATCGCCTATAACGCGCCGAAAGAGGGCGCGCTGATGTGGTTTGATATGATGGCGATCCCGGTTGACGCGCCCAACCCCGAGGCGGCGCATACCTTCCTCAACTTCATCATGGATCCTGAGAACATGGCGGCGGCGTCGAATTACGTCTATTTCGCCAACGGCAATGTGGCCAGCCAGGAATTCTTGCTCGAGGATGTGATCGGCGATCCGTCGATTTACCCCGACGAGACCACAATGGATAACCTCTACACCACCCGGCCCTACGATCCGCGGGTGCAGCGTGTGGTCACGCGGATGTGGACCAAGATCAAGTCGGGCATTTAAGCTTGGGTGTCGTGCGCGCTGGCCGGTTCCAAGCTGGCGCGCGCGAACCGAGACCTGCGATGCTCAATCACCCTGCCCCGACAGCGGCGCACCCCCAAGCGGTAGGCCGGCGATGACTACCTGTGCCTTCGCCCCGTGGGACGACCCCGACGCGGTACCGCTGATCCAGTTTCAAAACGTCACCAAGCGGTTTGGCAGTTTTACCGCGATCGATGCAGTCAGCCTTGATATCTACGCGCGCGAGTTCTTTGCGCTTTTGGGCCCCTCGGGCTGCGGTAAGACCACGCTGATGCGGATGCTGGCGGGCTTTGAGACGCCGAGCGACGGCACGATCTTGCTATCAGGCCAAGATCAAGCGCCGATCCCGCCCAATCAGCGCGCCACCAATATGATGTTTCAGTCCTATGCGCTGTTCCCGCATCTGAGCGTGCGCGACAACATCGCTTTCGGTCTGAGGCGCGAGAAACGCCCTGCGAATGAGGTGGATGCGCGGGTCGATGAGATGCTGCGGCTGGTGCAGCTTGGCCCGTTCGCGGCGCGCAAACCGCATCAGATATCAGGCGGCCAGCGTCAGCGTGTGGCGCTCGCCCGGGCCCTGGCGAAAGCGCCAAAGCTGTTGCTCCTCGACGAGCCGCTTGGCGCGCTCGACCGCAAGCTGCGCGAGGAGACGCAGTTTGAGCTGATGGACATCCAAGAAAAGACTGGCACCACCTTCGTGATCGTCACCCATGATCAGGAGGAAGCGATGACCGTGGCCAGCCGCGTCGCGGTGATGGACCATGGCCGGTTGATCCAAGTGGCAACGCCTGCGGAGATCTATGAAGCGCCGAATTCGACTTATGTGGCGGATTTCATCGGCGATGTGAACATTATCGAAGGCCGGATCAGCAGCCGCGAGGCGGGGCGTGTGGGCCTTGCCTGGCAGGAAGGCGCCCCCGATCTGATCACCCGCAGCGACAGTGACGCCGCGCCCGGCAGCGCCGGGTTCTTTGTGATCCGCCCCGAAAAGATCGCGATCTCGGCTGAGCGCCCCGACAACGCAGCGAATGCAGTGAAGGGCCAGATCGTCGATATTGGGTATCTTGGCAGCACATCGACCTATCACGTGGCGCTGCCGAGCGGTCAGGTGATCAAAGCCCTCGCCGCGAATACCGACAGGATCACCGCCCGCGCCTTCACCTGGGAAGACGCTGTGTGGCTGTCCTGGCGCGAAGATGCCGGGCTGGTGCTGGATCGCTGATGATGCGGCGGGTGATCCTCATCGGCCTGCCCTATCTGTGGCTGATCGCGCTGTTTCTAGTGCCCTTCGGCATCGTCTTGAAAATCGCGCTGTCCGATATCGCCGTGGCGCGGCCGCCCTATGTGCCGCAGCTCGACCTCAGCACTGGCTGGGCGGGCATCAAGGCCTTCTTCGCCGCACTTGATTTTGAGAACTTCGCCTTTCTGGCGAGCGACGATCTTTACTGGAAGGCGTATCTTTCGTCGCTGCGCATCGCCCTGATCGCCACCGCGCTGGCGCTTTTGGTGGGCTTTCCCATCGCTTACGGCATGGCCCGCGCCGCACCGTCGTGGCGGCCAACCCTGTTGATGCTGGTGATCTTGCCGTTCTGGACCAGCTTTTTGATCCGCGTCTATGCCTGGATGGGGATTTTGGGGCAAGAGGGCTACCTCAACCAAGTGCTGATCGGCCTCGGCGTGATCGAAAGCCCACTGGCAATCCTCAACACCAATGTCGCGGTCTATATCGGCATCGTCTACACCTATCTGCCGTTCATGATCTTGCCGATATTCGCCGCCCTAGACCGACTGGACGACGCGCTATTGGAAGCCGCCGAGGATCTGGGCTGTTCGCGGCTGTCGGCGTTTTGGCTGGTGACGCTGCCGCTTGCAGTGCCGGGCATTATCGCTGGGTGTTTTTTGGTCTTTATCCCGGTGATCGGCGAGTTCGTGATCCCCTCGCTGCTTGGCGGATCGGAGACGCTGATGATCGGCAAAGTGCTGTGGGAGGAGTTCTTTTCCAACCGCGATTGGCCGGTGGCGAGCGCGGTGGCGATTTTGCTGCTGTTGATCCTGGTGATCCCGATTGTCCTGTTTCAGCGCAATGAGCAGCGCAACCGCGAGGCCGACGGATGACCCGGTTTTCGTGGTTCAACGCCACCTCGCTGACACTGGGTTTTGCGTTTCTTTATCTGCCGATCCTGCTGCTGGTGGTTTACTCGTTCAACGCCTCGCAACTGGTGACGGTGTGGGCGGGGTTTTCCACCCGCTGGTATGGCGAGCTGCTGTCCAATGAGGCATTCCTCGACGCGGCGTGGATCACGCTTAAGGTGGCCTTCATCTCCTCCACCATCGCCACAGTGCTGGGCACGATGGCCGCCTATGCACTTGTGCGGTCGGGGCGGTTTTTCGGCCGCACGCTGTTTTCGGGGATGATCTATGCGCCGCTGGTGATGCCCGAAGTGATCACCGGGCTGTCGCTGCTACTGTTGTTTATCGGGCTTAGCGTCGACCGCGGCGTGCTGACCATCGTGCTGGCCCATACCACCTTCTCGATGTGCTACGTGTCGGTGGTGGTGTCAGCGCGGCTCGTCAGCTTCGACCGCGCGTTAGAAGAGGCCGCGCTCGATCTTGGCGCCAGCCCGTTTGAGGCGTTCCGACTGGTCACTTTACCCATCATCGCCCCGGCGGTGATATCGGGCTGGCTCTTGGCGTTCACGCTCTCGCTCGACGATCTGGTGATTGCGTCCTTCACCGCCGGACCCGCCTCGACGACGCTGCCGATGAAGATCTGGTCTTCGGTCAGGCTGGGGGTGAGCCCGGAGATCAACGCGCTCTCCACATTGCTGATCGCCGCCGTGGCGCTCGGCGTGATCACCGCATCCCTGGTATCCAAACGCGCCATCATGCGGCGCGAACAGGAAACCAACGCCGTGCCCTAACCTGCCCGGCTACGGCCTCACCGATGTTGATCGATCAGGATCTGATTGCCGTCGGGATCTTGCAACACGCACGACGCCGGGCCGCTGCTATCTGGGTCTGCTTCACTCACCAGGCTGAGCCCGCGTTCTTTGAAGGCCTGCTGGAGGGCGCGAATATCGGTGAAGTTATCGACATTCTCCGCGCCCTGGGTCCAGCCGGGATTGAAGGTGAGCAGGTTGCCCTCGAACATCCCCTGAAACAGGCCCAAAACCTTGTCGCCCATCCGCATCATCATCCAGCCCTCGCCGCCGCCTGCCGCCTCGAAGCCCAGCTTTTCATAGAAGGTGATTGAGGCCTGTAGGTCTTTCACCGCCAGGCTCACCGAAAACGCCCCCAAATCGCTCACGTGATCATCCTTTCCTCGCTGCCAAAAAGCGCTTTGAAGCGGTCGATACAGGCGCGAAAGCCTGCCTCGAAGTCGCCGTTGCCAGGATGATAGACGGATTCGAAGCTGACAACCCCGTCATAGCCGTCCGCGCGCAACGCTGCCGCCATCGGCGCGAACAAGCCGGCCAATTGCCCCTCGCCCATCCGGCGCACCTCCAGCGTGGCGCGCGGTGTGTCCACCTGCACGTCCTTAATGTGGATATGGCCGAGATAGCCGCCCTTTAGCGCCTCATAACCATCTGGCCACGCCAGTTCGTGACACCAGCAATTGTTGGCCGGGTCCCACAGCACCTTAAGCGCGTCGCCCGCATCAAGCGCATCGATCAGCTTAGCGGCGGTATAGCTTGAATTGACCATGGTGCCGTTGCCCGTCTCGACCACCAGGGTGATCCCAGCCTCGCGCGCCAGATCGACCGCAGGCGCGATCAGCGGCAGCATCGCATCCCACGCGCCGTGCGCCACATTCCACCGCTCGGCGCCGCCACTGCCCCAAAGGATCTGTTCCTTGCGCGGCGTCATGATCCGCACCAGCGGCGCGCCGACGATATGCGCCATGTCAATCACCCGGCGCAGCGCCTCCATATGCTGCGTATGAAGCGCGTCGCCCGGCCGATTATCCTTGCTCATGCCTGCAAAAATATGCCGGCTCAGGCAAGAAACCGGCACATCGCGCCCGCGCAGCAGCGCATCGATGGCGCGGATCTCATGAGCGGGGTGATCGCCCACCTCATGCTCGCCCACGAATTGCAGCTCCGCATGGGTCAGGCCGAATTCTGCCATCACATCCAGCGCATGGGCCAGATCGCGGGTAATCCCGTCGCAGATAACGCCCAGCTTCATCCGCCTAGGCCTTGATCGCGGCGGCTCGGTGCAATTCGGCGCCGATGATCTCTTCGATCACCCGCGTGCACACCCAGTTGTCGCCGCTGGGATACTTGCTGCGTCCGGCATGGAAAAGCTGCATCGCGCTGGCCGCCGAATGGAGCGGCACGCCCAGGCTCTCGCCCAGATTGAGCGCGATGGTCAGGTCTTTGTGCATGGTGTTGATATGGCTGCCTGTGCCTTCGAATTGTCGGTCGATGATCTTTTGCAGCGCGTTATTGACCACGCCGCACCCCGCAGAGGAGGTGGAGAACACATCGAGGATCACCTGCCCCGGCACCCCCGCCTTCGCCGCCAGAGCAGCCGCCTCGAAGGTGGCCGCGAATTGGGCGCCGATCAACGATTGCAGGCACGCTTTGACGGTCTGGCCCTCGCCTGGCGCCTGACCCACCCGATGGATATTGGCGCTCACCGCCTCCATCACCGGCGCGAAACGGTCAAGCACCGGGTCGGGCGCGGCGGCCATCATGGTCAAGGTACCGCTCTGCGCGCCGGGGAAACCGCCCGAGACCGGGCTGTCGATCAGGTGGATGCCGCTGCCCTCAAGCGCGGCGCCAATGGCCCTGGCCTCGCTGGGTTTGATCGTGGCCGTCAGGATCACAGCAGCGCCGGGCTCGAGGCTCTCAACCAGCCCGCCCTCGCCCAGGACCACCGCCGCCACTTGGTCACCGGTCATGACCATGACAAAGACCGCATCAGCGCCGTCACCCACTTCGGCCGGATCAGCGCGCAACCTGCCGCCGAGCGCGGTAAACGCCGCTTGCCGTTCGGGCAACAAATCGCATCCGCTACAGGCAAAGCCCGCCGCGATAAGGTTCTTGGCCAGCCCCGAGCCCATATCACCAACGCCGATTACACCGGTTTTCATGATGTCCCCCCTTGTGGATAGGCCAAAGTCGCCAAGATTGGCGCGCACGGCAAGGCAAAGCTGCGATTTGAAGGATGTGAGGGGCTCCGGGCGCGCTACTGCGCCGGTTGCGGTGGCGTGCCTTCGCTGCCGCGCAACTCAGCCAACCGGTCGAGCAAATCGCCGTAGAGCCGCTCTCGCTCATCGGGGCTCAGAAAGGCGCCCAATTCCACCTCACGCCCGGCACCACTGAGCGTGATGTAGTTCTCCACCGGGCCGCCGGATTCATGCATTGCCACGCGCACCCAATAAGGGTTGGCGCGCCAGCATTGGTCGGGGCCTTTGGGGTTTTGCCGGGTAATCGCGATTTCATCGCAGGTCAGCGACAGGTCTTCGCGCATCTCGCCGTCGCGCGAATTGCGGCGGATCCCGTACCAAACCATCGCCACCGCCGCCGCCATGAACGGCAACACATACCAAAGCGCGACAGAGCCAATGAACGTTATCAGCGGTAGTAGGAGCATCCCGCTGGTTATCGCGATGAAAAGGACAAAGCCTTCAGGCGAGAGCGAGCGGTGCGGCCAGACGACCAGGCGCCAGACAGGGCTCAACCCACCCGCGCCTGCTATGGTCGTGTCGTCGTGGCTCCAGCTATAGGGCATGGCCGAGGCGCGGTTCGTGGCAGGTTAAGCCGGGGCTGAGGCGCGCCACCCGAGCGGCGCGCCGATGCGATATCCGAGGAGAGGCGTTAATGCGACGCCCCTTTGTCCCACTCCGACTGCTTGGGCAATTGCTCAAACGTGTGCTCCGGCGGGGGTGACGGCAGCGTCCATTCCAGCGTATCGGCCCATTCGTTCCACGGGTTCGGCCGGGTCTCGCGCGCCCCTTTGAACAACGACCAGGCGATCACGCCGATGAAGAACAGGAACGAGGCAAAGGAGAGGAACGCCCCCCAGCTCGAAACATAGTTCCACAGCGCATAGGCCTCGGGATAGTCGATGTAACGGCGCGGCATACCCTGGCGGCCCAGGAAGTGCTGCGGGAAGAAGGTCAGGTTGGCGCCCACGAACATCGTCCAAAAGTGCACCTTTCCCGCCCATTCCGGGTACATCCGCCCGGTCATCTTCGGGAAGTAGAAGTAGATCCCAGCAAAGATGGCGAAGACCGCGCCGAGCGACATCACGTAGTGGAAATGGGCCACCACATAATAGGTGTCATGATAGGCGCGGTCGATTGGTGCCTGGCTGAGCACGATGCCGGTGACACCGCCCACCGTGAACAGGAAGATAAAGCCAAACGCCCACAGCATCGGTGTTTTGAACTCAATCGAGCCGCCCCACATCGTCGCGATCCAGGAGAATATCTTCACCCCTGTCGGCACCGCGATGACCATCGTCGCCAGCATGAAGTAGCTCTGCTGAGTGAGCGACATGCCCACCGTGTACATGTGGTGCGCCCATACGACGAAGCCCAATGCCCCGATCGCAACCATCGCCCAAACCATCGGCAAATAACCGAACACCGGCTTGCGGCTGAAGGTGGCGACGACATGACTGATGATGCCGAAACCCGGCAAGATCACGATGTACACCTCGGGATGGCCGAAGAACCACAGGATATGCTGGTAGAGGATCGGGTCGCCGCCCCCGGCCGGGTCGAAGAAGGTGGTGTTGAAGACCCGGTCGGTCAGCAGCATCGTGATCGCGCCCGCCAGCACCGGCAGGGCCAACAGGATCAGCCACGCGGTGACAAAGATCGACCAGGCGAACAGCGGCACCTTGAAGAGCGTCATGCCCGGCGCGCGCATGTTCAGGAACGTGGTAATGATGTTGATGGCGCCCAGGATCGACGAGGCGCCCGATAAGTGCACCGCGAAGATCGCCAGATCCATCGAATAGCCGCCCTCATTCGTTGATAACGGCGGATAAAGCACCCAACCAACGCCCGACCCGGCTTGCCCATTGCCGCCTGGCGAGAACACCGAGAGGATCGCCAGCGAGGTGCCCGCGAAGAACAGCCAGAACGACAGATTGTTCATCCGCGGAAACGCCATGTCGGGCGCACCGATCTGCAACGGCATGAAATAGTTGCCAAACCCGCCGAAAAGCGCGGGGATCACCACGAAGAACATCATCAAGATGCCGTGCCCGGTGATCAAAACATTCCAGAGGTGGCCGTTGGGGGTGCATTCCTCAGAGGACGGGAAGAACCGCGCGCCCTCTGCACACATCAGTTGAACGCCCGGATGCATCAGCTCCATGCGCATGTAGACGGTGAACGCTACCGAGACGAAGCCGAACAGCGCGGCTGCAAGGAGGTAGAGGATACCGATGTCTTTATGGTTGGTGGACATGAACCAACGGACGAAGAAACTGCGCGTGTCTCCGTGCTCGTGGCCATGGACGGCTGCGTCGGCCATGCGTGCCTCCTTATGGGTCCGTAGCGTCGCATTGGACAGCGCGGTTGTCGGCACAACCCCTGCTGTCACCTGCGTTTCTAAATCGCGTTCGGCCAACCCGCAATGCGCAATGGCGCGTCCGTTTGGCACGTCCCCGCGCGGAAT
Organism: Pseudomonadota bacterium; assembly: GCA_038750765.1. Lineage (GTDB taxonomy): Bacteria > Pseudomonadota > Alphaproteobacteria > Rhodobacterales > Rhodobacteraceae > Psychromarinibacter. The sequence continues at coordinate 15,293 of JBCDGW010000057.1, forward strand.
GTCGCAGGCCCGTGGCGGGTCCATGACAGGCGCATTGGGAAAATGGCGCGGCGCCTGCCCCGACACTTGGGCAGTCACTTGTGCAGACGCGACCCTGCGGGCGGCGTGCGCCCTGTCGGTTTAGCGGTCCGGTCAGTTTTGGGGATTTACCGCGCTAGCGGATGCATGACCGCGCTACACGGAGCAGCAAGCGGCGCGCAGATGCTTCACTTCCAGAAATAAAGCGGATGAGTGTAGCCGCCCACAGAGCACAGGACTCCGTGGGCGGGGGCGTCGAGGGACCCGGGGGGGGGGGAACGATGTGTCTCAGCGCCTTTCAAGAGACGTGCAAGCCCGGCGCGGCAAGGGGTGAAAGCGAGCGAGGTCGCGCACCGAGAAAGCATAACCGCCTCAAGAAAAATAATTTTTCAGTCAGTCAGCCCTAGCTGAACAGGGCCGCTACCGGCACCACAAGCACCATGCCAAGCCCAGACATAATGAGGAAGACAACATGGGGTTTCATCGCGTCACCTATGCGTTGCGCCGTTTCGTTAGCGCTAGATGTGCCCGCTAAAGGTTTCGCAAAAATTAAACTAAACCAAGTTTTTTTGTCGATTTTCTCAATCGGCGAATTGGGCGGCCATTGTAATGACAAGCCGTCGATAAGCACCCATCTCTACGCGCCTAGGCCAGCACGCGCGCGGGCTCAAAGGTGGCTTCAAGCGCTGCATCTAAATCGCCCAGGCTCACCGGCAGCCCCAGATCCACCAGGCTGGTGACGCCATGGCCGCTGATGCCGCAGGGAACGATGCCGTCGAAATGGCTGAGATCCGGTTCGACATTGACGGCAAGCCCATGAAAGCTCACCCATTTTCGCAAGCGGATACCGATGGCGGCAACCTTGTCCTCTCTTGGTGTGCCATCGGGTAGCGGCGCTTTCTCGGGCCGTTCGACCCATACCCCGACCCGGTCCTCACGGATCTGGCCGCGAATGCCAAACTGATCGAGCGCGTCGATAATCCAGCGTTCAAGGAAGGTGACGAATGCGCGGATATCGCGGCCGCGTTTGTTGAGATCGAGCATCACGTAAACGACGCGCTGGCCTGGCCCATGATAGGTGTATTGCCCGCCGCGACGCGCCGCGAATACCGGAAAGCGCGACGGCGTGACCAGATCTTTCGACTGCGCCGAGGTGCCGGCGGTGTACAGCGGCGGATGCTCAAGCAGCCAAATCGCCTCGGATGCGCGGCCCGCAGCAATCGCTTCTACCCGCGCCTCCATCTCTGCAACAGCATGAGGATAGGCGACTAAGTCTTTGGAATGTATCCACTCTACCATTGCATTAGGGCTCCCGCCCGCCGATCCGCCAGAACTACCGCACAAAAACCGATCTGCCGCCGCAAACCCGAGTGGCCGCGCGCTTTATGTTGATGCTGTGCGACAATTAATGAACCTAACACCATAGGCACCCGACTAAAATGTGTTAGAATGGCATTTATGATCGGCAATCGCCGAAGGAGAGGTATATGTTCAGGAAGACGTTGATCGCAGTTGCTGCCGCTGCTGCCGTGTTTGTTATGCCGGCCGAGCGCGTCGCAGCTGACAGTGGAGATTTCGCCGCCGGTGTCGTCACCGGTATCCTGGGGACGATTATCGTTAATCAGGGCAACAAGAACCGCCCGAAGGCGACCCCCAACAATACCCGCACGACTGTGGTGACGTCGGAATCGCCGCAGCGCACCGCCAATCGGCGCACGCAGACGGCGCTCAACTACTTTGGCTTCAATGCCGGTGCCGCTGACGGGCTATTCGGTGCGAAAACCGCGAGCGCGGTGCGCGGCTACCAGTCTTTCATGGCCTTCCCGGTTGTGGGCAAACTCACCGCTTTTGAGCATCAAGTCCTGATGAGCGCGTATAACCGCGGCCAGGTCGGCGACTTTGAGACCGTCCAGCTTATCTCGAACAATCCGCTCGGCGTGCGGGCATTGTTGCTCGATACGCGGGACCGGATGATGGGGGTTAACAACAACACCGTCACTGCAGGGGTCAGCAATGGCGGGGCAAACACGCCCAATACTGGCGGTGGCAACACGGGCGGTGGCAATACTGGCGGCGGCAATACCGTCGTGATCAGTGCCTCCGAGATACCGGACACGGTGATCACCCCAGCTTCGGATGATACGCCCCCCGCAGGCGGCATTCTACCGTTGATCCCGATCCCGACCAACAAAGTGGATGTGGCTGCCTATTGTAGTGGTATCACAGCCGACACGCCCAAGATCACGCCCGCCTCGATGGGGGAGCCCGGCGACGCGATGGTGCAGCTCTTCTGTGAGGCGCGCGCGCAGGCGATGAGCACCTCGACCACCCTGATCGCTGGTGTCGAAGGGGTGCCGCCCGCGCAGATCGTGGCTCAATGCGAGCAGCTGGGCCCGGTGATGCAGCCCTATGTGGCGTCGATGGCTACCAAAGATCGCAGCAGCGTGCTGACCGATGTGAACGCGTTCGTCACTGGCTCGGGCGCCGACCCGGCACAGCTGGCCTCGACCGCAGAGATCTGCCTCGGCACGGGCTATGACCTGGCCAAGATGGATGTGGCCGCTGGCTCGGCACTGCTGCTCGCAGCCATGGGCCAAAGCGGCTATGGCGAATTGCTGGGTCACCACCTGCATGCGGGCTTCGGCATCGGTACCAACACCGACCGCGCGATGGACTGGCTGGTTTGGACCACGGATGAGTTGGCCACTGGTGCCAGCCCGGTCTTTGGCGACAGCGAGCGCACAGCGGTGCTCGATGAGGCGGTGTTCCAGATGAATGGCGGCGCCCCGTCCTCGGCGGCCAAGTCCAGCTCATCGAAGGGCAAAGCCCCCGCAAATTGACAACGCGTTGCGCGCAGGCCTGAGCGATTGGGTTTGCGCGCACCGTTTCGACATACCGCGCCCTCCAGAGTGGCGCGCATCGGCCCGGGCTGCACCACGCTGCCCGGGCTGTTTTGCTCGGAACAACGCAGTCGCCCATCCTCCGCGTCGCATTTTCTTTGGGGTCCGTAAGCGCCCCAGCAAATCCCGCAAATCCCCCTTCACATCCCAAACCGCCTCCGCTATCAGCAGCAGACTAAGTCACGGGCGGTCGTGGCGGAATTGGTAGACGCGCAGCGTTGAGGTCGCTGTGGGGTAACACCCGTGGAAGTTCGAGTCTTCTCGACCGCACCATCTTTATTTGGCCTACCGCCTTCGGCTGCTTGAGGCATTGTTAGTTGCGCTACCGCCTTCGGCTACTTGAGGCCGTTTTTGGTTGCCCTACCGCCTTCGGCTACTTGAGGCCGTCACGCTATGCCTCGCAGATCGCCGTCGCCCGCCGGGTCTTCGGCAGCGCTCAGGTCGATGTGCCGATCAAGCGTGCGCCCGGCCGCCATGCCGACAACCCGGTCCGCCAGGCGGTCGAGGAAGGCGCTGTCGTGGCTCACCACCAGCACGCCCGCGCCCCGTTCCGCCGCCTCGCGCAGCAATTTACTCACCAGCCAGGTCGACGGGCTATCGAGCGCGCTTGTGGGCTCATCAGCGACGATTAAGGGTGGCTCGGCGATGGTGGCACGGGCCAGGGCCACGCGCTGACACTGGCCGAGGGACAACTCTGATGGGCGCGCCTCAGGGTCGATCTCGCCCAGCCCCACCCGCGCTAGCGCGGCCTGCACTCGCTCGCGTTGCGCGCGCCGCGTCAGACGCGGACGCCCCGGCGCTGTCAGCGGCTCAACAATCGATCGCCAGACCGGCCAATGGGGCACCAGGCTGCCGACCGGGTCTTGGAATACCGGCAGGATCGCACCAGGGCGTTTGAGCGCCTCAGCACGCCAGATGCTGCCTGAAGCGGGGCGCTCAATCCCCATTGCGAGGCGCAGCAAGGTGGACTTCCCGCAGCCCGAGGGCCCCTGAACGCCCACAATCTCGCCTGCAGCGATGTCAAGATCGGCCCCTTCGAGCGCTTGGACACGGCCCTTGTCGTAGCGCGCGCATAGTCCCGCCATCCGCAGCAATGGCCCACCTGCAGCCGCGCGTGCCCGATCCGGCAACGGCGAGAGCGCGGCGAGGAGGCGTCTGGTTTCGGGATGCTTCGGCCCCTGTTTGAGCGTGGCGGGTGTGCCCTCTTCCACTAGACGACCACCGTGGAGAATGCCAACCCGATCTGCATTGCGCAGCACCAAGCCAACATCATGACTGATCAGCACCACCGCCGCCCCAAGCGAGCGCAGCGCGCTCAGCACTGATTGAGCCCGGTCGGCATCAAGCGCGCTGGTCGGCTCATCCGCGATCAGCAGCGGCGGCGCCAGCGCCCCTGCGGCAGCGATAGACGCGCGCTGCAGCATCCCGCCGCTCCAGGTATGGGGGTGTTGGCGCATCCGGCCCTCGGCCTCACCGACGCCCAACGTCTCAAGCCGAGCGGCGATCTCATCCCAGTCAACCGCCAGCCCGTGACAGCGCCAGGCCTCCGCCACATGATCGCGCACCGGACGCAAGGGGTCGCAACTGGCCCAAGGATTTTGCGCCACGAACGCCACCTGGCGCCCGCGCACCGCCCGCCACTGATCGTTGCGCGCGCGGGTCATGTCCTGACCGGCGATTTCAAGCGTGCCGCTCACCTGCGTGCCGCGGCGATGCAGGCCCACCAGCGCCTTCGCGATGGTCGACGTGCCCGCGCCCGAGCCCCCGACCAGCGCGTAGCAGGTGCCCTGTTTGACGCTAAACCCGATATCGCGCACCGGGGCATGCCCGCCGCTATAGGTCACGCTCAGATCAGCGCAGTGCAACACCGTGGACATCAGGCCTCCTCCGGGCTGGCGATATCGCGGAGCGCGTTGCCCACCAGATTGGCTGACAAGACCGATAGGAAGATGGCGATAGCAGGCGTTATGAGAAGCCACGGCGCGATGGCGAAATAGAGCCGCGATTCCGCCAGCAGCGCCCCCCATTCCGCGTGCGGCGGTTGCACCCCGAGCCCGAGAAACGAAAAGCCCGAAATCGCGCCGATCATTCCCCCTAGAGCCAGCGAAGCCACGATGCCCACGCGCAGCGCCACGCCGGGCAGGATATGGCCCAGGATGATCCGCCAGCGCGGGATCCCTGCGAGGCGCGCGGCGGTGACATGGGGTTTTTGCCGCGCATCAAGCGACATTGACCGCGCCAGCCGCGCATACCAAGCCCAGTCAGCGATGATCAGCGCGATCAACAGGTTGATAAAGCCAGGGCCCAGCAAACCCAGCACCGCGAAAGCCAAAACCAGGCCCGGCAAGGTCATCGCGATATCGGCGATGCGCATCAGGACCGTGTCGATCACGCCACCGGCCAGCCCAGCCAACGTGCCCACCACCAGACCGATGGCGAATACCGCGCCCAACACAAACAGCGCCGAGCCGATCGAGCGATGCGCACCGTTGAGCACCCGGCTCAGAATATCGCGCCCGGTGGCATCGGTGCCGAATAGATGCGCTGTGCTCGGGCCTTTGAGAGCGGCGGCATAATCGGGCACATCGGGGTCATAAGGTGTCCACACCATCCCCAGCAGCGCGCAGGCCAGCATCGCGATACCGATCACGAGGCCGATACGCCCTGACCGGTGGCGCCAAAGCCGGACCATCACCCGGCGATCAAGCTGCCCCACCGCGGTATCGGGGCGGGTGATGTCGAGCACACTCACGGGCGCGCCTCACGCAAGCGGGGATCGAGGATCAGGGCCACCAGGTCAATCAACAGCGCGGCGGCCACGTAAGAGAGCGCAGCG
>JBCDGW010000058.1:0-20902 GCA_038750765.1 Pseudomonadota bacterium
AGGACGGCGTGCTCGACCCGCAGGGCGAGGCGGTGCGCCACGCGCTTGATGCGCTGGGGTTTCAGGGTGTCGACGGGGTGCGCCAGGGCAAGATTATCGAGTTGCATCTGGCAGCAACGGATGCAGAGGCGGCCCGCGCGGAAGTGTCGGCGATGTGCGAAAAGCTGCTCGCCAACACTGTGATTGAGCGCTACGAGATCGACCTCACGTAGACGCGTACCGCCGTTCTGACTGAGTAGCGCGCGCCGCTTGATATTCAGGTCCTGCCCGAGCCGATCTGCCCCGACGATGGCGTGGTGCTGCAGGTTTTGGCCTGCGGTGTTTGCCGCTCTGACTGGCATGCCTAAACCGGCAGCGACCCCGATGTCAGCCTGCCACACATCCCCGAGCATGAGTTTTGCGCCATCGTCGCCGAGGTGGGCCGCGACACCCGTCGATGGCGCATCGGCGCGCGGGTGATCGCACCGTTCATTCGTGCTTGCGGCATCTAACGGAGCTGTCAGGCAGGCCATCAGACCATTTGTCCGACCCAAGCGGTGCCCGGTTTCACCATGCCGGGGGCCTTCGCCGAACGCATCGCGGTGCCCCATGCCGATGTGAACCTTACGGCGCTGCCCGAGGCCATGGTTTCCGGGCTGGCTGCTGCGCTGGGATGCCGGGTGACGACCGCATGGCATGCATTGACCGCGCGTGCGGGGCTAAAAGGCGGCGAGTGGCTTGTGGTTTGGGGCACCGGCGGCGTCGGCCAGGCGGCGATGCTGCTGGGTCGCGCGCTGGGGGCGCGCGTGATGGTTCTTGATATCGTGGCTGAAAAGCGCGCCCATGCGATTGCGCTCGGTGCTGATGCGGCGGTCGATGGCAGCGCGGCGGATGCTGTGGCACAGGTGCGCGATCTGACCAGCGGGGGCGCCCATGGGGCAATTGGGGCGCTGGGGATTGAGCCGACGATGCGTAACGCTTTGCTATTGCTTCGTAAAATGGGCCGCGCAGTGCAGGTGGGCATGCCCGCGGGGCCGCATGTGACGATGGCGCTGCCAAAGGACGCGGTGTATTCAGGCCAGCTCACCTTGCACGCGACCCGGGGAATGCCCGCCCATGGCTACCCATCGCTGTTAGCGCGGATCGAGGGCGGCCATGTCGATCTCAACCCGATGATCGCGCGGCGGGTCAGCGTGTCGGAGGCGAGCGCTGAACTCGCCGCGTTCGACAGGCCTGCGCCCCCCGGTGTGGCGGTGATCACTGATTTCAGCGCCTAGCAGCGCGCTCTCTGGGCTAGGCAAATTCGTGCGAACGCGCTAACCCGTCGGCGTGCAAGACCTGCGGGGTGGTTGCCCAGACCGGGAAAACCAGCGGCGGGTGACATTTGTCTAGGAGCGGGGCCATGAAAGCTGCGGTGATCGTTTATCCCGGGTCCAATTGCGACCGCGACCTGGCTGTGGCGCTGCGCCAGGCGGGGGCAGAGGTCTGCATGGTCTGGCATAAAGACACCGCCCTGCCGGATGGGACGGATATCGTCGGCGTACCCGGCGGGTTTTCCTACGGCGACTATCTGCGCTGCGGGGCCATCGCTGCCCGCTCGCCGATCAGCGGCGCCATCGCGCGCCATGCGGCTGCGGGGGGCTATGTTCTGGGCATCTGCAACGGCTTTCAGGTGCTAACCGAAACTGGGCTGCTGCCAGGGGCGCTGATGCGCAACGCGGCCCTGAAGTTTATTTGCAAGCCCGTGGCGCTCGCCGTGGCCAGTACCGACAGCGCGTTTACCAGCGGCTACAAAGACGGCGCTGAGATAACCCTGCCAATCGCCCATCACGACGGCAATTACGTTATCGATACCGACGGGCTGTCGGCGCTGTTGGATGAGGATCGCGTGGCCTTCACCTACTGCGATAACCCAAACGGGTCGGCCGCTGATATTGCGGGGATTTTGTCGCCCAACCGTCGGGTGTTGGGCATGATGCCCCATCCCGAACGCGCGATTGACCCGCTGCACCCGAGCAGCGATGGCGCCACGCTGTTTCGCGTGCTTGTGGGGGCGGCTGTCGCTGCCTGAGCCTATGCCATCGCCTAATCAGCGGCGCGCAAGCGACTGAAAATCGCCCTAAAGCGCGGTTTGAACCGTGTTTAAGACGGGTGGTCGCTTGAGCGATAGGCAGAGCCCGCGTAGATTGAGGATATGAGCGAGACCAGCGCGATCACTGAGCCGCCCGTGCGCGGGACGCTGTCGTGGCGTACCCGGATCGCGCTTGTGTTCTTTATCGCTGCTGCGGTCGCTGCGGTTTGGGTCACCAACCAGCTTTTGACCGAGCGCTTCACGGTGGCCACTGAGAACGAGGTGGCGCTGCGCCAGGAATCCCATGCGGGCAACCTGCTCAGCGAATTACAGCGAAACTCGATCGTGCCGCTGCTATTGGCCCGTGACCCGCTGTTGATCAGCGCGCTCAATTCGGGCGATTTCTCGATGTCATCGCAGCTGTTGATCTCGGTGAGCGACGAAATCGGTGCCGCCGCCATCACCATGCTGGATGCCGAAGGGCGCATCGTGGCGGCGACCGACCGCGCCACAATCGGCGCCAATCTGCGGCAAGAACCCTATTTCGTGGCCGCGCTTCGCTCCAACGAGACGGTTTTTAACACGTTTATCGCGGAATCTGGCGGACGACTGTTCAACTACTCGCGCCGGATCGAGGCCGAGGGGCAGCTCGTGGGCGTGATCGTGGTTGAGGTGGATTTGCGCAAGTTTGAGCTGCAATGGGCCTCTAACGAAGACGCGGTGCTGGTGACCGACAGCGAAGGCACCATCATCCTGTCGACGCAATTTCAGTGGCGCGGGCTCAAAGAGGAGGAGGCGCTCAAACAGCGCTCGACCCCCTCGGCGCTTGAACGGGCAATCCGGGCCACGGCGGATTGGGCCGCGTTGCCGACGGAGGCATTTTACCGGGGCTCCACCCTGATGCGGCTGGAAAAGCGCATCCCCCATTACGGCTGGAAGCTGGTGACCTACACCACTTACACCGATGTGCGCGAGCGGGTGAACGGGGTGTTGGCGCTTGAGATCATGTTCTTTGCCATCCTGCTGGCGGGCGGGTTTTATCTGTCGAGTCGCCGTGCCCTGGCTCGATCGCTGTTTTTCCAACAGGAATCGGCGGAGTTGCGCCATTTGAACGAGGTGCTCCAGCGAGAGATCGCCGAGCGCGAGCGGGTCGAGAAGAGCCTTGAAGTCGCTGAACAGACCATTGCGCAAAGCTCCAAGCTGGCCGCCCTCGGTGAGATGTCTGCCGGGGTCAGCCACGAGTTAAACCAACCGCTCGCAGCGATGAAAACCTATCTCGCCGGCGCGAAGCTGCTCCTTGAGCGGCGCCGCCCAGAAGAGGCGCTATCGTCGTTCCACCGGGTCGATGACTTGATCGAGCGGATGGGCGCGATCACCCGGCAGCTTAAATCCTATGCCCGCAAAGGCGGTGACGCTGTCGAGCCCTTGGATGTAAGGAATTGTATTTCATCGGCTTTGTCGATGATGGAGCCACAGCTTAAAACCGGGCGGGTGCGCATCACCCGGGCGTTGCCCCATGAGGCGGTGATGGTCATGGCTGACCGGATCCGGCTTGAACAGGTGCTGATCAACCTGTTGCGCAACGCCATCGATGCCACCAAGGACATCCGCCGCCCGGTGATCGAGATTATTCTCAATACCGGGCAGAGCGCTTCTATCGTGGTGCGCGATAACGGCCCCGGCATCGAAGACCTCGATGCGTTGTTCGAGCCGTTCTACACCACCAAGAAGCCGGGCGACGGCGTGGGGCTAGGGCTTGCTATATCGTCCGGCATTGTCAAAGACCTGGGCGGCAGATTGTACGCCCGCAACGGACAGGACGGGGGCGCAGTGTTCGAGATCAGGCTGCCCCTGATTGATCAAGCGGTAGAAGCGGCGGAGTAGAGTGATGGGCATGACGCAAGCGATGAAGATCGCGATCATCGACGATGAGCAGGATATGCGGCAATCGATCAGCCAATGGCTGGCGCTGTCCGGCTTTGACACCGAGACCTTCGCCAGCGCCGAGGACGCGCTGAAAAATCTGGGCGCTGATTATCCGGGCGCGGTGGTGAGCGACATCAAGATGCCCGGCATGGACGGGATGCAGTTCCTCAAGCGCTTGATGAGCGTCGATAGTGCGCTGCCGGTGATCATGATCACAGGGCATGGCGATGTGCCGATGGCGGTGGAGGCGATGCGCGTGGGCGCGTTTGATTTCCTCGAAAAGCCGTTCAACCCCGACCGGATGACCGAGCTGGCGAAGAAGGCTACTCAGCGCCGCCGCCTGACGCTCGATAACCGGGCGCTGCGCAAAGAACTGGCTGACGGGTCGACGCTGATGAAAAAGCTGATCGGCGCCAGCCCGGTGATGGAACGGCTGCGCGAGGATATCCTCGATCTGGGCCAGGCCGAGGGCCATGTGCTGATCGACGGCGAAACCGGAACCGGCAAAACCCTTGTGGCCCATGCGCTGCACGCGGTGGGGGCGAAAGCGGGCCGCGAATTCGTGCACCTGTCTTGCGCCGGCTATGACCGCGACCATCTGGCGGCGCGCCTGTTCGGCCCAGTGGCCAATGGCGGCGGCCTGCCCGCGCTGGAAGAAGCCCGCGGCGGCACCTTGGTGCTCGAAGATATCGAAGCGCTGCCGCAGGATCTGCAAGCACGGCTGCTGACATGGATGAACGATCAGGGCACCCCGCCCGAGACCCGCATCGTGGCGATCTCCAACCTGCAAGAGCAGGGCAAGACCTGTGAGGATATGCTGCGGCCCGACCTCTACTTCCGGCTGGCGGCGATGAAGATCACCCTGCCGCCGCTGCGCCAGCGGGGCGAGGACATCTTGATGCTGTTCACCCATTTCGGCGAGCAATTTGCCGACGAATACGGCTGTGATGCGCCCCAGGTCAGCGCTCAGGAAGCGGCGCAGCTTCTCCAGGCGCCCTGGCCCGGCAATATCCGCCAGCTGATCAATGTGGCCGAACGCGCGGTGCTGCAAAACCGCCGCGGCACCGGCACCATCGCCTCGCTCTTGATGGCTGAGAACGACGAAGCGCAGCCGGTGATGACCACTGAGGGCAAGCCGCTGAAGGAATATGTCGAGGCGTTCGAACGGATGCTGATCGACAACACCATGCGGCGGCATAAGGGATCGATTGTCGCGGTGATGGATGAGCTTTGCCTGCCGCGCCGCACCCTGAACGAGAAAATGGCCAAATACGGATTGCAGCGCTCGGATTATCTGTGATCCGACCGGCGCGGCTGAGCCCCGGCATTAGGGGTGTCCCGGCTTGAAAGGGCAGGGCGCGCGATGACGCCTGAGGCGTTTTTGTTCGATATGGACGGGCTGCTTCTCGACACTGAGCGGGTGGCCCAGGCCACGTTCGCCGCGTGCGCGGCTGACGCGGGCGCAGAGAGGGACGCCGCAGCGCAGTTCTTTTTGGGCTTGATCGGCACGTCGGAGGCGGTCACCCGCGCGCGGGTCGCGGCCTACCTTCCCGATACCGATATCGCGGCTTTCGCCGCTGACTGGGATGCGGCGCTTGCGGCCCGCTTGGACCAATATGTGCCGCTGCGCCCCCATGTGGCGCAGGTAATCCCGGGATTGGCCGCGCAAGGCGCGACCATGGCGGTGGTCACCTCCACCAGCGGCGCGCGCGCCCGCCATCACCTCGCCAAGGCGGGGCTGTTGCGCCATTTCGCGGCGGTCCTGGGGGGCGATGAGGTGCGGGCCAACAAGCCTAACCCAGCGCCCTATCAAGACGCCGCTGCGCGGCTCGGGGTGGCGCCGACGCGGTGCGCGGCGTTCGAAGACAGCGACATCGGCGTGACCGCCGCTGTCAAGGCTGGGTGTCGCGCCGTGCAGATCCCTGATCTGCGGCCCGAAGACGTGCCGCTCCCCGATCTCGGCCAAGCGGTCGCCCCTGATCTGCGCGCCGCCTTGGCGCTCTTCGGTATCGCTGTCGCCGCTTAACAGCGCGCCGATATTGGATATCAGCGCGGTTTTTGCCAAACAAACCGTGATCGCGCGTCGCTGGCGCGCCGCTCGCTTTTGTTAGTACGCAACCGTTTTTTCCTGATTTGAAATTTGGAGATTTAATATGAAAACAGTGGTTCTTCTCGCTGGCCTCGGTGCCGCGGCAACCGCCGCCTGCGTGTCGCAGGACGGCTCGGTGCAACGCTTTGAAGACGGTAACGGCAATGTCGTGGTGATCCACGATCAGCCGAATGCGGCGCTTGCCGCGCGCCCGGGCGGTGTCTTTAACCCCGCTCATGGCCCCAGCCGCAATATGTTCGACCATTTGGCGACGCAGATGGGGGTGAGCATTGATTAAGGCCGGTCGCGGCTGACCCCTGCCGCGGCTCTGGCTGGAGCCGACGGGCTTTAGGTATTTGTGAAAAGGAGAAGCAGCAGGCGGGCGCATGGCGCCTGTCGTTGCGCGTGAATATTTGTGCGGTGTTTAGATGACGGTGAGCCCGCCGCCTTCGACAAGCGTGCCGATCCGCGCGGCGGGATACCCGGCGTTTTTGAGGGCGCGCAGGCGGGTCTCGGCAGTGTCACCTGGTATCGCGGCCAGCAGACCACCGGCCGTTTGCGGGTCAAAGAGCAGCAGGTGTGTCTTGCCTTGGATCCGCCCAGCAGCCAATGCCGCGTTGTCTGGTGCCAGCGTTGAGCGCAGCCCTTCTGCCGTCAGTGTTTCCGCCCCCTGCATCAGCGGTACCTGCCCCCAGTCCAACCGTGCGCCCAATCCTGACGCGCTGCATAGCGCCAAAAGGTGCCCCGCTAAGCCAAAGCCGGTCACATCCGTCATCGCTGTCGCGTCGCTTAGCAGAGCGCTGGCCTCGCTTTGGCTTTGGCGCATCAGTCCGTACGCCTCGGTGATCCAGCGCGCCTCGGCGCGGTATTGCATCTCGGCGGCCATCAACACGCCTGAGCCGATGGGCTTGGTCAGGATCAGCGCGTCGCCCGGTTGTGCGCCAGCGAGCGTGATCGGCGCGTGCTCAGCGAGGCCTGTGACCGTAAAGCCCACGCTTAACTCAGCGCCGAGCGTTGTGTGCCCGCCGACAATCGCCGCGCCGGCCTCAGCGAAAACCGCGCCTGCAGCGGTCATAATCTCGCGCAGCCACGCCTCCTGCATGCTCGGTTTCATCCGCGGCAGAATGATCTGCGCCAACGCTGATTGCGGCGCTGCCCCCATCGCCCAGATATCCCCCAGCGCGTGGAGGGATGCGATTTGCCCGAGCAGGAAAGGATCGAGGGTGAAGGCGCGCAGATGGTCGGTGCTCACCACCTGGGTGGCGCCGCCGAGCGACACGATGGCCGCGTCATCGCCCGGCGCGCTTTGGATATCGGGCCGCTCGGGCTGGTCCAGCCCGCTCAAAACCGCGCCTAATACCTGGCTGCTCACTTTAGCGCCGCAGCCGCCGCAGGGGGGCGCCTGACCCAGCGCGTGACGCACGCCCTTCGCGGCATTGGCAGGGACGCGCGTGCGCGGCATCGGCGGTAAGCGGTGAAACTTATCCATGAAGGCGCGGTCGATCCGGTCTTTCCAGCGCCAGAGCCACGGACCGGCGATAGCAAGCCCCCATTTCTCCATCACGGCCGCGCGGTGGCCGAGCGAGATCAGCTTGAGGAAATCGCGCTGTGGGTAGAACTGGCGGCGCGCGCTGCTGGTCAGATCAGCGCGCAGATTGTGATAGAGCGTGGGCGCGGCGCGGACAGCATAGACCCCCGCCTTCGGTCGCGGGGCATGGCTCAGATCAGCACAATCTCCGGCGGCATAGAGCGTTTTGTGCCCCAGCGCGCGCAGATCGGGCCCCACGCTCACATAGCCTTCAGCATTGGTGAGCCCGGTCTCGCGCAACCAAGGCTGCGGGGTGGCGCCCGCTGCGCCCACGCAAAAGCGTGCCGGCACCTCGGTGCCATCAGCCAACACGACGCTTTCGGCGCTGACGCAGGCGACCGCGCTGTCCTCGCGCAAGGTGATGTCTTGCGCCGAGAGCCGAGCCAGGATTTTTGCGCGCGCGGCCCGCCCCACACCGTTGAGCGCGCGCCGGGCTTCGATCACGGTGATCTGGGGCGTGTGTCCAGCTGCCTGCAGCGCATGATCCATCGCCATTGCCAGCTCGACGCCGCCCACGCCGCCGCCCAGCACAGCGATGTGGGCCGGTGTTCCTGCCGCGACTTTCGCCATGAAGCGCTGCCAGGCCTCGGCAAAGGGCCCCAGCGGCTTGGCCGCGATCCCGTGCTCAGTAAAGCCCGCCACCCCGGACGGCGCCGAGCCAATGCCGATATCGAGCGAGGCCAGATCGTAGGGGATTGGCGGGCGGCCAGGCACGGTGAGCACTTGGCGGGCAGGGTCCAGCCCTGCTACCCGGCCCGCAATCAACCGCGCGCCGGCAAAGCGGGCCAGTTTAACCAGGTCGATCTCTAAGGCGGCGCGGCTGTAATGGCCGGCGACATGGCCGGGCAGCATGCCGGTATAGGGGGCGGCGGGGTTGGGGTCGATCAGCGTCAGCCGCGCGCCCGGCACCGGCGCCATCCCCCAGCGGCGCAGCACCAGCGCATGGGCATGGCCGCCGCCGATCAGCACCACCTCGCGGGTCAGCGGCAGCGGCGCCTCATGCATCAAGGGGCCAACCAGCCGCGCTCCCACCCGGTATCGGTGCGGCGGTATTGCGCGCGGCGGTGGATGTCGTCGGCGAGGATCACCGCATCGATCTGGCGCACTTCCAGGTGCATCACCGCGAAGCGGGCGCGCGCGGGTATGCGCTCGAAGGCATCGAAGGCGTCAATCGGGGTGCCAGGCGCCGGGGTGACCCCGTAATTGCCCAACGACATATCCGGCTCAGCTGCCCAAGCAGCGTCTTCCTGAGCGTCGTTGGCGCGGGTGCAAGGGCCGCGCAGCCGGGTTTGCAGTTTGAGCCCGTGCTCCCAGATATGCATCGCTGCCCGCGGATCAGCGGCGAGCTCGCTAACCTTAGTGCTGGCGCTATCAGTGTAGAAGGTGCAGATGCCCCGGGCACGATCGACCCCGCGCAGCACCACGATGCGCGCCTCGGGCCCGCCATCGGCGCCGATGGTGGCCAGCGCCGGGCGCCGGGCAGCCGCACGAGGGTCGCCCACGCCGCGCGCCAATGCGTCCCACAGCGTGGTTTCGATCCCCTCAAGCGTATCATCCCAGCGCACTACCATGGCTCCTGTCGTGGTCCTCGCGGCGCTACCTGCGCCGATGCCGCGACGGGTCAAGCCCGGGCATCCGCGCGGGCCGCCTGGGCGCGGTACCAGCGTAACACGTAGAGCCTGATCGCTGAGGCGAGGCCCGGTTCGGTGCCGCGCGCGGCGTCGATCTCGGCGGCTAACGCGTTGACAGCACGGCCCTCGGCTGCAGCGATCTCGCGAAAAGCGGCCCAAAACTCGGGCTCAAGCGAAACCGAGGTGCGGTGACCGCGCAAGGTGAGCGAGTGCTTTTGCGGCCGCGCGTTCATTCCGGCGTGTCGCGGCGGTGCTGGTCAAGATGGCGGTCGGCGCGGTCGGCTATGTCCTCATCGCGCGCCTTCTGCGCTTTGGTGCGGCCGAACTTGACTGCGTTGGCCTCGGCGCGCGCGGTTTTGTCGGCTTTGGCGCGGGCCTTGCGGGCTTTGTTAAGATTAATCGGCGCGCTCATGGCTCAGCTGCCTTCAAAGAGGACCGGCAGCAACAACGGTAGCGCGCGGAAGCCTTGTTCGGTCACCGCATAGCCCACCACCGGGCTTGTCGCGCGCAGATCCGCGTCGAGCCGGTCCGTGGCGGGTTCCAGAAAGCCGACATTCGATAACAGCGCCCAAAACAGATCGTTGTTGGAGCACGCGATCGTCGCCACCACCGCGCCGGGGGCTTCCTCTAGCGCGGCGATCAGCACCGAGCGGTCGCCCTCGCTCAGCAGTTTCGCGGCTTGTGCCGTGCGCGGGCCCCAGCCGCGATCTTCGAACGTGGCTTGGGAAAACGCCCGGTCGGGCGCAGCGCTGCCATCGGGGCAGGGCCCATCAGCGCGTGCGGTATTGGCCAGCGAGGCGGCGGTGACCGCAGCGGCGAAAACGAGCGCGCGCCTGCTCATTTCGGGCCGATCATATCTTCGGGCCGCACCACCCGGTCAAACGTGGCCTCATCGACAAAGCCCAGTTTGACCGCCTCCTCGCGCAGGGTGGTGCCGTTTTTATGGGCTGTTTTGGCGACCTTGGTGGCGTTGTCGTAGCCGATGGTCGGGGCAAGCGCGGTGACCAGCATCAGCGATTCCTTCATCAGCCGCTCGATGCGCGCTTCATTGGCTTCAATCCCGGCGACCATATTGTCGGTGAAGGCCGAGGCGCTGTCGCCCAGAAGCTGCATCGATTGCAGCACGTTGTAAGACATCATCGGGTTGTAGACATTCAGCTCGAAATGCCCCTGGCTGCCCGCGAAGCCCACCGCCGCGTCATTGCCCATCACATGAGCGCAGACCATGGTCAGCGCTTCGGCCTGGGTCGGGTTGACCTTACCGGGCATGATCGAGGAACCGGGCTCATTTTCCGGCAGGATCAACTCGCCAAGGCCGGAGCGGGGGCCCGAGCCCAACAGCCGAATGTCGTTGGCGATCTTGAAGAGCGACGCGGCCACGGTTTTGAGCGCGCCGGAAAACATCACCATCGCGTCATGGGCGGCCAGCGCCTCGAACTTGTTTGGCGCGGTGACAAAGGGCAGGCCGGTGATCGTGGCCATATTCGCGGCCACCGTCTCGGCCCAGCCCGCGCGGGTGTTCAGCCCTGTGCCCACAGCAGTGCCGCCCTGGGCCAATTCGTAGATATCGCCCAGGCATGCCTCAACCCGGTCGATGCCCTTGCGCACTTGGTGAGCGTAGCCGGAAAATTCCTGCCCCAGTGTCAGCGGCGTCGCGTCCTGGGTATGGGTGCGACCGATCTTGATGATATCGGCGAAGGCCGCCTGCTTGGCTTCAAGCGCCGCTAACAGCTTGTTGAGCCCCGGCAATAGCCCGTCGCGCGCCTGCATCGCGATGGCCACATGCATCGCCGTGGGGAACGTGTCATTCGAGGACTGGCCCATATTGCAGTGATCGTTCGGGTGCACCGGGTCTTTTGAGCCCATCGTGCCGCCTAGAATTTCAATCGCGCGGTTTGAGATCACCTCGTTGGCATTCATATTCGATTGCGTGCCCGAGCCGGTCTGCCAGACCACAAGCGGGAAGTTATCATCGAACTTACCCTCGATCACCTCGCTGGCAGCTTGGAGGATCGCATCGGCCAATTCAGGCGCGAGCGTCCCCTGGTCTTTGTTGGCCTGAGCGCAGGCCTTCTTGACCACGCCCAAGGCACGCACGATCGGCACCGGCTGCCGCTCCCAGCCGATGGGAAAGTTCAGGATCGAGCGCTGCGTCTGCGCGCCCCAATACTTGTCAGCGGGGACCTCAAGCGGTCCGAAGCTGTCGGTTTCAGTGCGGGTGGCGGTCATCGGGCTTGTCTCTCTGTCGCATGCCACGAAGGGCGTGGCCGCTTTGGGATATCGCGGCGCGCGCGCGCCCACAAGAACTTGCCGGGCCTTGAGCCCAGCCCGGTTTCCCCGTATCGCCCAGGGCTTGAAGCAAACGGGGCTTGAAGCAAGAAGGGCTTGAAGCAAACGGGGCGTGAGATAAACGGGGCTTTAGACAACCTGGCATGTTCCCTGCCATCTCACCTGGCACCACAACTGGCAGATCAACCGGCCGACGCGATGAAGTTTCTCGACCTGACCAAAGTCTATATCCGCTCGGGCGCGGGTGGGAATGGGGCAATCTCGTTCCGACGCGAGAAGTATGTGGAATATGGCGGGCCCGATGGCGGCGATGGCGGGCGCGGCGGCGATGTCTGGGCTGAAGCGGTGGACGGGCTCAACACCTTGATCGATTTCCGCTATCAGCAGCACTTCTTCGCTAAGAACGGCCAAGGCGGGGCCGGGCGTCAGCGGACCGGCAAGGACGGCGCCGATATCGTACTGCGCGTGCCAGTGGGCACCGAGATCTTGGATGAGGATGAAGAGACCCAAATCGCTGATCTGACCGAGGTCGGCGAGCGGGTGCTCCTTGCCCGGGGCGGCAATGGCGGCTTTGGCAATTTGCACTTCAAATCTGCCACCAACCAAGCGCCGCGCCACGCCAATCCCGGCCAGCAAGGTGTCGAGCGCACGCTGTGGCTGCGGCTCAAACTGATCGCGGATGCCGGGCTTTTGGGCCTGCCTAATGCTGGCAAGTCCACGTTTCTTGCGGCCACGTCGAATGCGCGCCCTAAGATCGCCGATTACCCCTTTACCACACTGCATCCCAATCTCGGCGTGGTGGGGGTTGATGATGCTGAGTTTGTGTTGGCCGATATCCCCGGTTTGATCGAAGGCGCGCATGAGGGCCGCGGCATCGGTGATTTGTTCCTAGGCCATATCGAGCGCTGCGCGGCGCTGATCCATCTGGTGGATGCGACCTCTGAGGATGTGGCCCAGGATTGGCGCACCATCCTGGCAGAGCTAGAGGCCTATGGCGCAGGGCTGGCCGACAAGCCGCGGATCACTGTGCTAAACAAGGTGGACGCGCTGGATGCGGCGGAACGAGGCGAGGCAAAAGCTGCGCTCGAAGCGGCCTCGGGCGGACCGGTGCTGCTGATGTCGGGGGTCAGCCGCGAGGGGGTGCCCGAGGTGCTGCGCGCCGCGCGGCGGTTGATCGAAGCGGGCCGTGCCCCCCGGATCGCGGCGGAGCCGGGCCCATGGCGTCCGTAACCGCGGCGCGGCGTCTCGTCGTCAAAATCGGCTCGGCGCTGTTGGTGGATGGCGCGACTGGCGCCTTGCGTGAGGCGTGGTTGCGCGCGCTTTGCCTCGATGTGGCCGATGCCAAAGCCCGAGGCAGCGATGTGGTGCTGGTCTCATCAGGGTCGATTGCGCTGGGGCGCGGGGCGCTTGGCCTCGCTTCCGGGACGCTCGCGCTCGAGCAATCGCAGGCCGCTGCGGCAGTGGGGCAGATCCTGCTGGCGCGCGCCTATGAGGAAGCGCTGCACCCCCACGGGCTGACCACCGCGCAAGTGCTGTTGACCCTAGAAGACACCACCGACCGGCGCCGCTACCTCAATTCGCGCGCCACGTTGGAGACGCTGCTGCGGTTGGGGGCGGTGCCGATTGTCAATGAGAACGACACCATCGCCACCGATGAAATCCGCTACGGCGATAACGACCGGCTGGCGGCGCAAATCGCGGTGACGGTGGGCGCGGATGTGCTGGTGTTGCTGTCGGACGTGGACGGTTTTTATACCGCGAACCCGAAGACCGACCCGGGTGCACGGCGCTACGATATGATCGAGGCGATCACGCCCGAGATTGAGGCGATGGCAGGCGATGCGGGCACCGGGCTGGCCAAGGGCGGGATGAAGACCAAGATCCTGGCCGCGCGCACCGCGACTGCGGGCGGTTGTGCGATGGCGATCACCGAAGGCTCGGTCATGCAGCCGTTGCGCGCGTTGGCCCAAGGCGCCCCCGCCACCTGGTTCCGCGCTGAGGGTGATCCGCAATTGGCCCGCAAACGCTGGATTTCGGCGATGAAGCCCAAGGGCCGGATCGAGGTGGATGCGGGTGCGGTGGCGGCGCTGCGGGCTGGTAAATCACTTCTCCCTGCCGGGGTGGTGGCGGTAACCGGGGCGTTCGGGCGCGGCGACCCGGTGAGCATTGCTGGCCCGGGCGGCGGCGTGCTCGGATCGGGGCTGACGCGCTATAATGCTGCCGAAGCCGCCAAGATCGCAGGCCACCGTTCAGGCGATATCGAGGCGGTGCTGGGCTATCCGGGCCGCGCGGCCTTAGTGCATCGCGACGATATGGCGTTCTGAGGCGCCTCGGTGCCCGCGCGCCCGGCCTTTCCGTCAAAGTGGGGCTTGCGCCTGCTAGAGCCGATTACCCATGGCGGACCCAATCAGCTGTGGCGGGCGCAAAGCACCGGCTTGGGCGCCGTTGTGGTCAAAGCGGTTGAAGCGGATGACGAGATGCCCGGGGTTGATTTTCTCCGGCGCCTCGACGGCTGCGGCGCAGTGCGCGTCTTCGATGTCTCGGGTCGGCTGGCGCTGATGGAATACCTACCCGGCGAGGCTTTGGGCGACATGGTCCGCGGCGGACGCGATAGCGCGGCGACCGCGCATTTGGCGGACACGGTCATCCGCATGCGCTCCTGCGCGGTGAGCGGGACCGGGCTTAAGCCCCTTGCTGCCCACGTGGATCAGGTGTTCACGTTGGGCCTGGACGCGGTGCCGCGCGAGGCTGTGGAGATCGCACGCGCGCTTTTGGACAGCGCGCCCGAGCCAGTGCCGCTGCACGGTGATCTGCACCATGACAATGTGATCTGGGCGCCGCGCGGTTGGTTGGCGATTGATGCCAAGGGCCTGATTGGCGACCCGGCTTGCGAGACCGCTAACGCGTTTCGCAATCCCGTGGGCGCGGAGGCCCTGGTGCAAGCCCCCGCGCGGATCTTGGAAATGGCCGATATCTTCGCCGCCCGGCTCGGCTTGAACCGGCAACGGCTGCTCGATTGGGCGGTGGCGCAATGTGCTATAGCGATGGCCTGGAGCCATGCCAGCGGTGGCGACAGTGCTTCCGACAAAGCGCTCCTGCCGGTTCTGATGCAGGCGCGCGCGGCCTGACTTCCCTCCCGCCCGGAAACCGCCTAGAACAGCGCCGATGAAAAGCCTGAACGACAATATACCGGCGGTGATGGCCGATTTGGGGGCGCGCGCGAAAGCAGCCGCGGCTGAATTGGCCTTTGCGCCTGGCGAGGCAAAAGCCCGCGCGCTTGAGGCGGCGGCCGATGCGGTGATCGCCCATGAGGCCAAGATCTTAGAGGCCAACCGCGAGGATATGGCCTTTGCCCGCGATAAGGGCTTGAGCGGTGCGATGCTCGACCGGCTGTTGCTCGATGCCGGACGTATCGCGGCGATGGCGTCAGGCCTGCGCGCAGTAGCGGCACAGCCTGATCCGGTGGGCGCGGTGATGGCAGCGTGGGAAGAACCCAATGGTTTGGCGATTGAGCGCGTGCGCACGCCCCTGGGCGTTGTCGGCGTGATCTATGAAAGCCGCCCCAATGTGACCGCCGATGCTGGGGCGCTGTGCCTCAAAGCAGGCAATGCGGTGATCTTGCGCGGCGGGTCGGAGAGCTTTCATTCCTCAGCCGCGATCCACGAATGCCTGGTGGCCGGGCTTGTGGAGGCGGGCCTGCCGCGCGATGCGATCCAGCGGGTGCCGACCCGCGACCGGGCCGCGGTGAGCGAGATGCTGACCATGCGCGACTATATCGATGTGATCGTGCCGCGCGGTGGCAAAGGCCTGGTGGGGCTGGTGCAAGAAGAGGCCCGCGTGCCGGTCTTCGCCCATCTCGAGGGGATCGTGCATATCTATCTCGATGCGGCCGCCGATGCCGACAAAGCCATGCGCGTGGTGCTCAACGCCAAAACCCGCCGTCCGGGGATTTGCGGCGCGGCGGAATGCTTGTTGATCCATCGTGACGCGCTGGCGCTTGGCCAGTCGGTGCTGCGCGCGCTCATGGTGGCGGGCGTGCGCGTGCATGCAGATCCGGTGCTCGCCGCCGGGCTTGGCGGTGACGCCATCGCAGCGACCGAGGCGGATTGGGGCCGTGAATATCTCGACATGGATATAGCCGCGCGGGTGGTGGACGATCTCGACAGCGCCATCGCCCATATCCGACAATTCAGCTCAAGCCACACCGATTGTATTGTCACCGAAGACGATGCTGCTGCGGCGCGGTTCTTTGAGCGGCTCGATTCCGCGATCCTCATGCGCAACGCGTCGACCCAGTTCGCCGATGGCGGTGAGTTCGGCATGGGGGCGGAGATTGGTATTGCGACAGGGAAGATGCATGCCCGCGGTCCCGTTGGGGCAGAGCAATTGACCAGCTTTAAGTATCTGGTCCGCGGTGACGGGGCGGTGCGCGCCTAGACCGGGCTCGGGTTTGAGACGCTCAGCGAGATAACCAAGCCGTTGCGGCGGCTAAACCCGGCGGGCCATTAGGTATTTTTGAAAAGGAGAAACGCAGGCTTGCCTCCTGGCAGAGCAGGGTTTGGCGCGTGGTTTGCCTGGGAACGGCGGGGCGAGAGCGCGGCGCGATAATCGCTAACCTGCGCCTTTGGTGACGCGGAAGCGGTGGGTGCCGGCGGGCGCGGGCTCGGCCAAGGCGCTGTGGCCCGCCTCGAGGCAAAAGTGCGGAATATCGATCTCGGCCACCGGATCATCGGCTAGAACCACCAGATGGGCCCCGGCGTCGAGCCCGGCCAGGGCTTTGCGCAGCCGCAGCACCGGTAGCGGGCACAGATAGCCGCGCGTATCGAGGATTTGGCTGTCATCGGTCTGCTTCATGGCAGGGAGGTAGCGCGACATGCGGCTCGATCTGCAACAATTTACCACGGCCTTGTGAGCAATGGCGGCGTGACGCACGGCCAGAGGCTGGCTATATCGGGAGGACGCACGAACGCGAGGCCCTATGTTTGGAATAGACGTCATTGATGCCAGCCTGCTGCCTGCCATGTTGGTGGCGGTGTTTGCGGGCTTCATTTCATTCCTGAGCCCCTGCGTCTTGCCGATTGTGCCGCCCTATCTGGCCTATATGGGCGGGATCAGCATGGACGAGATGGAGGGCAGCGACCGTGTGGCCCGCCAACGGGTGATGGTGTCGGCCTTTTTCTTCGTGCTGGGCCTGTCGACAGTGTTTTTGCTGCTGGGCTTCACCGCCTCGGCCTTTGGCGCGTTCTTTTTGCAAAACCAGGACTGGTTCGTCATCGGCGCGGGCATCGTGGTGATGGTGTTTGGCGCGCATTTTTTGGGCATCTACCGGTTGGGGTTTATGGACCGTGAATTGCGCGTGGAAACCGGCGATCGCGGCGGCTCCTCGTTTGGCGCCTATGTGCTGGGCCTTGCATTTGCTTTCGGCTGGACACCCTGTATCGGCCCGATCCTGGGCACGATCCTGTCGATGGCGGCGGATCAGGCTAATCTGATGCGCGGCACGGCCCTGTTAGGGGTCTATGCCCTCGGCCTCGGCATTCCGTTTCTGCTGGTGGCCAGCTTTTTCCCGCGGCTCAAAGGCTTTATGGCCTGGATGCGGCGCAACATGGACCGGATTGAGCGGGTGATGGGCCTGCTGCTATGGACTGTCGGCTTGATGATGGTGACCGGGCAGTTCACCGCGCTGGCGTTTTGGCTGCTTGAGACGTTTCCCGCCCTCGCGGCCTTCGGATAAGCGAAACGCGTTACCGTTCTGAAGGGTTTGCGGCATAGTTTCGCCGCACAGAAGCGCTATAAGCGCCGTATGGGTGTTGACCGAGCAGAGCCATGATTGAGGCGGATGATCCCGCGCGCGTGTCGCGCCGTCAGGTGTTCTACATTCCGGGTTATGACCCGATCCATCCGCGCCGCTACCGTGAATTGTATCGTCGCGAGGGTGCGGCGCAGGCGGCGATTTCGGGCTATGACCTGACGCTTACCCCGCGCCAAGGCGGCCGATATGGCTGGGGGGCAGCGGCAAAGGTCGATGGCGCGCAGAGCAGCGCGCGCTTTGACGTGCTGGTCTGGGCCGATATCGTCCGGGCTTCCATGGCGCGGGGCATCGCTGGGACCTATCTCGCGCTGATCCGCACAGTATGGACCTATCTGCGCACCGGCACATTGCGGCGGTTGATGTGGTTGCGCAAAGGCCCGGTATTGGCGGCGTTCTATCCGGTGGTGATGCTGATTGGCCAAGCGCTCGGCGCGCTCGGCGTCGGGGCGCTCTTGGCGCATGGCGCGGCGGCGATTGCGGGGTGGCTCTATCACAGCGGGGCGTCGCTTATCGGCCTCGACCCGAGCGTGGCGGCCTGGCCTCTTGGGCTGCGCGCGCTTTGGTGGGCCGTTTTTGTGGCGGTGGCGGTGGCGTTGCTGCGTTGGTTCAAAGCGCAGGATTCTCGGTTTTATGCCTATTACCTGATGCATGATTACGCCTTCGCCTGCCGCTATGGCGGCGCCTACGCCCCCGCGCTGCAGGACCGGCTGGCCGAATTTGCCGACGCGATTGCCGACGCGCTCGATAGCGATGTCGATGAGGTTTTGGTGGTAGGCCACAGTTCGGGCGCGTATCTGGCGGTGTCGATCCTGGCGGATTTGCTGCGCCAGGGCAGGGTCGCGCCGGAGGGGCCAGCGCTGTCGCTTTTGACGCTGGGACAAGTAATCCCGATGGTGTCGTTCCTGCCAAAGGCCACGCAGCTGCGCGCTGACCTCCACCTGCTGGCGGCCAGTGAGCGCATGACCTGGGTGGATGTGTCGGCGCCGGGCGATGGCTGTGCCTTTGCGCTCAGCGATCCGGTGGCGGTAAGCGGGGTGGCCCCGGCGGGGCAGCTTTGGCCGCTGGTGGTGTCCGCCGCTTTCACCCAATCCTTGAGCCCAGAAACCTGGCGGGCGCTGCGCTGGCGGTTCTTTCGCCTGCATTTTCAGTATTTATGCGCCTTCGATGCCCCCAAAGACTACGATTACTTCCAGATTACCGCCGGGCCTCTGACCCTCGGGGCGCGGTACAGGGCGCGGGCGTCGTCGAAAAGTCGGATTGACGTCGCCGCCTCACGCTATACTTCCATGGCGGCATGAGACCGCCGAAATCCACCATGGCGGCATGAGACCGCCGAAATCCACCATGGCGGCGTGAGCCCGCCGCAAAATATGATGCCGGCATGACATTGCCGCAAACCATGATGGCAACATGAGCCCGCCGAAACCCGCCGGGCGCGCCGCACGGGTGTCGCTTTGGCGCTACGCATCGCTTTTTCGCCGCGACATCCTCTCGGCGCAGCCCGATCGGCTGTACCGGGCTTGGATGGCCGAGTTTCGCACGCCGTTTTTTCGCTCGTTTTTGATCAACCAGCCCGATCTGGTCCGCGCGGTGCTCAACGAGCGGCCGATGGATTTTCCCAAATCCGAGCGGGTGGGGGCAGGGTTGCGCCCGCTGCTGGGTAATTCGGTGTTTCTGAGCAATGGCGAGACCTGGCTGCGACAGCGCCGCATTATTGAGCCTGCCTTCGCGGGTGGGCGTCTGCGCGAGACCTTTCCGGCGATGCGGGACGCGGCCGAGGCGGCGGTGGCGCGGCTAAAGCCAGGCGCGGTGGAGGTGGAGGAGGCGGCGAGTTTTGCTGCCGCTGACGTGATTTTCCGCACGCTGTTCTCGATCCCTATCGAAGATCGGGTGGCGGCCCGGGTGTTTGCCGCGTTTCGGGCCTATCAACGCGCGCAACCAATTCTGAACCCGGCCGCCTTGTTGCCGCTGGCGCGGTGGATGCCGCGGGTGCATCGGCGCGAGGCGCGTATGGCGGCACGCGAGATCCGTCGGTTGATCGAAGAGCTGGTGGCCGAGCGTGCGCGCGCCATTGCCGCCGGGACAGCGCCGGACGATCTGGCGACCAAGATCATGACCACCGTTGATCCGGTCACCGGCGCGCGGCTACCGCCCGACGAAATGGTCGACCAGGTGGCGATTTTCTTTCTCGCCGGGCATGAAACCAGCGCCGCCGCGCTTGCCTGGGGGCTCTACCTCTTGGCGCTTTATCCGGAGGCGCAGGCGCGGGTGGCCGCAGAGGCGGCGGGCTTTGACGGTGAGTTTTCCAGCCTGGCGCGGCTACGGTTCACCCGCGATGTGTTTCGCGAAACGTTGCGGCTTTACCCGCCGGTGCCGATGATGGTGCGCGAGACGACGCGGCAGGAGCGGTTTCGCGACCGGGCGGTGCCGCGCGGCGCGCAGGTGGTGATCAGCCCCTGGCACCTGCACCGGCAGAACCGGCTTTGGGAGCGGCCTGACGCGTTTGACCCCGACCGGTTTCAAACCGAGAACGGCCAGGCGCGGTTGCGCGATGCGTTCATCCCGTTTTCGAGCGGCAAGCGGGTATGCACCGGGGCGGGTTTTGCCATGGCGGAAGGGGTGGTGTTGCTCGCGACGCTGGTGCGCGCGTTCCGGTTTGAGCGGATTGCGGGCTGCGACCCCGTACCGGTGGCGCATCTGACCGTTCGGGCGCGCGACGGGATCCATCTGCGGGTAACGCCGCGCGCGGCGGTGGATTTGGCGGCGGAGTAGGGCGGATCAGGCGGTGGATTGCGCTGGCGCGTGCCGTCGAGCGAAAGCCTGTCCGGAGTAATCGCTGTCGCGTACTGTCGAACGACGCACCCGCCCGGAATAACCGCCGAAGGCGCCGGGCAGCGGCGGGCCGTCCCGCGGTCTGCCGCTTTCTATCAGCCAGCGCGTCGCTTGGAGCGTTTTAGGATCGTCAGGATAAAGCGCTGCAGAACCACGGTCACAGCGGCATCCCCCGGCCCGCCTTATCGTTGGAATACCGGCAAGTTTATGCCCGTATCGAGGCGCAACTGTCGAACGGATCACCCGCCCGGAGTAATCGCCGAAGGCGCCGGGTAGCGGCGGGCCGTCCCACGGGCTGCCGCTTCGTTTAAGGTAGCGCTTCGCGTCGAGCGTCTTCGGATCGTCAAGATAAAGCGCGGTAGAACAACGGTCGCAGCGGCATCCCCCGGCCCGCCTCATCGTTGGAATACCGGCGAGTTTGTGCTCGTATCGATGCGTAACTGTCGAACGAAGCACCTGCCCGGAGTAATCGCCGAAGGCGCCGGGCAGCGGCTGGCCGTACTTTGATTACTTGGGGGCCGCCGCTTCGAAGAAGTTCCACGCGACGCGCTGGCTTATACGAAGCGGCGGCCCCCAAGTAATCAAAGTACGGCCAGCCGCTGCCCGGCGCCTTCGGCGATTACTCCGGGCAGGTGCTTCGTTCGACAGTTACGCATCGATACGAGCACAAACTCGCCGGTATTCC
>JBCDGW010000059.1:0-20807 GCA_038750765.1 Pseudomonadota bacterium
AGCGAAAAAGGGGGCGACGATGAGCGCTGAATGGCCCCTCTGGGAAATCTTTATCCGCGGCCAACACGGGATGAGCCACCGGCATGTGGGCTCGCTCCACGCGCCCGATGCCGAGCGCGCGATCAAAAACGCCCGCGACGTCTATACCCGCCGCAATGAAGGCGTCAGCATTTGGGTGGTCGAGGCCAAGCATATCGCCGCCTCCAGCCCATCGGAGAAAGGGCCGCTTTTCGACCCCTCTCGCGACAAGGTGTATCGCCACCCCACCTTCTACGACATCCCCGATGATGTGGGGAAAATGTGATGGCGGCGGCACCGGCCCTTTTTGAGTTTCTGCTGCGACAGGGCGACAATGCGTTGGTCCTTGGCCACCGCCTGTCGGAATGGTGCGGCATGGGCCCGGCGCTGGAAGAGGATATCGCGCTGGCCAACACCGCGCTCGATCTGATCGGGCAAACCAAGTTGTGGCTGGCCTATGCCGCCGAGGTGGAGGGCGCAGGCCGCAGCGCTGATCATCTGGCCTATCGCCGCGACGCCTACGATTTCCGCAACATCCTGATGCTGGAAGTGCCGAATGAGGATTTTGGCCGCACGCTGTTGCGCGAATTCTTTTTCGATGCGTTCCAACTGCCTTGGCTCACCGCGCTGACAGACAGTCGCGACGAACGGGTGGCCGAGATCGCCGCGAAATCCGCCAAGGAAGCGGCCTATCACCTGGAGCGCTCTGCCGAGACGGTGATTGCGCTGGGTGACGGCACCGAAGAAAGCCACCGCCGCATGAACGAGGCGCTGGCCTATCTGTGGCCTTACACCGGTGAGATCATGCTCGATGATGCGGTGGATGAAGCCGTCGCTGATATGGGCGTGGGCCCCCTGCCCTCCACCATGCGCCCGGCTTGGGACGCGCAGGTGGACGCGGTGTTCGCGCAGGCCACGCTGACCCGCCCTGAAAGCGGGTTTACCCATCGCGGCGGGCGCAGCGGCGCGCGTCATACCGAACATCTGGGCCATATGCTCGCGCAAATGCAGGTCTTGCAGCGCGCCCATCCTGAGGCGGCATGGTAGCGGCGGCCACCATAAGTGAGGCCGATATCTGGGCCTGGCTCGAAGACGTGCCCGACCCCGAGATACCGGTGATCTCAGTGGTCGATCTCGGCGTGATCCGTGCGGTCGAGGTAACGGGTGAGGCGGTGACTGTGACGATCACCCCCACCTATTCCGGCTGCCCCGCGATGGCGATGATCTCGCTCGATATCGAGTTGGCGCTGGCCAAGCGCGGCATCGAGCAGGTTACCCTCAAAACCCGCCTCGCCCCGGCTTGGACCACCGATTGGCTGTCTGAGAAAGGGCGCGCGCGGCTGGAGGATTACGGCATCGCGCCGCCGCAAGTGGCAGGCGGGCCCGAGCGTTGCCCCCATTGCAAAAGCCGGGCGGTAGAGCGGGTGAGCCAGTTCGGCTCCACCGCGTGCAAGGCGCAATGGCGCTGCCGCGACTGCCTGGAACCGTTTGACTACTTTAAGTGCCTGTGATGCCGAGGTTTCACGAACTTGCTGTGACCGGGGTTGAGAAGACGATCCGCGATGCGGTGGTGGTCACGCTCAAGCCGCTCAACGGCGGTGATTTCAGCTTTACCCAAGGCCAATATCTGACGTTTCGCCGCGATTTCGACGGTGAAGAGCTGCGCCGCTCCTATTCGATTTGCGCCGGGCGCGACGACGGGGTGCTGCAAGTGGGCATCAAGCGCGTCGATGGCGGCGCTTTTTCCACCTGGGCCAATACTGAGTTGAAAGTGGGCGACTTGCTTGAGGCGATGCCGCCGATGGGCAGCTTCTATGCCGCCGCCGAAACGCAGGGGGCGGCGCCGCATCTATTGGGGTTTGCGGCCGGGTCGGGGATCACGCCGATCCTGTCGATCCTGCGCACGGAACTGGCGCAAAACCCGCGCGCGCGGTTCACGCTGGTCTATGCCAACCGCAACATCAATACGATCATGTTCCGCGATGAGCTGTCCGATCTCAAAGATCTGTATCTGGGTCGGCTCAGCGTGATCCATGTGCTCACGGAGGAGGCGCAGGACATCGATCTGTTCCAAGGGCGGATCGATGCCGCCAAATGCGCGGCCCTGTTTGAGCAATGGATCGATCTGGGCTCGGTCTCAACCGCTTACATCTGCGGGCCGAGCGGCATGACCGAGGCAGTGTCGGGCGCGCTCGAGGCCCATGGGCTGCCGCGTGAGCAGATCCGCTTTGAGCTATTCGCCAGCGCGCAGCCGGGCCGCGCGAAGGTGCGCCCGAAATCGGATGCCGACCGCGCTGAGGGGATCCCCGCCAAGGTGACGATTGACGGCGAAACCCGCAGCTTCACCATGGATCGCAGCCAAAGCCTCTTGGAGGCGGCGCGCGACAACCAGATGGACGCGCCCTTTGCCTGCTGCGCCGGGGTATGCTCCACCTGCAAGGCCAAGGTGGTCGAGGGCGAGGTGGAGATGCTGGCCAATCACGCGCTTGAAGATTACGAAGTGGAGCAAGGCTATGTGCTGACCTGCCAGGCCTATGCGCGCTCTGACCGCGTGGCGTTCGATTACGATCAGGCTGGGCATTAAGCAAGCTGGGCACTAAACAAGCGGGGCATGAGCGCCTGATCCAGCCGGGGTGCCGCCCGCTGGTACCGGATTTCCCAGCATAGCGCTAGGCGAAGTCCAGGCCCGCCAGCGCGTAGACTATCCAATGCGTCTGGGTGAAAGCGTGCAGAATGTCGCCGCGCGCGATCAAGCGGATCTCGCCTGCGTCAACGTCCTCGGGCAGCGCGAGTGTCAGCGTGCCCCTAATAGCAAGCCCGTCCTGGTGCAGCACCGCCGCATGCAGTGCTGTGGCAGCTTCCTTGTACTGGCTGGTGAACACGAAACGCGCGCCGTCGGTGACCAGCCCGTGTGACCCGGCCAGCGGGGTCTCAAAATACTGGACGGAGAAATCGTCCCGCACCTGGGCCAGTTTGAAATCATGATAGTAGTAGATCCAAACCCCGAACGCGCTGACATTCATCGCATAGCAATCATCGATATGGTTCGACGAGAGCGCGCGATTGTGTTGCCAGAGCAAAGCGCCCGCGCGGTCAAAACAGTTCAGCCCGCCCGCGCCGAGCCCTGTCGGCCCGATACTCGTCCAACCGTAATTACCGAACACACCTTCGTCGAAATAAGACACCCAAATCCGGTCTGCGCCGTCAATCGCAACGCCCTCAATGCCGTCGCCCAGATGGATCCGATTTGCCACGCCCGCGCCGCGCTCGATCAGCGCGCCGTTTAGATCAAAATCGTCCTTCCCCCGCCATGCGCTGCGCGACCCCACCAACAGGCTTGCGCCGTCGCGAAACCGATCGATGTGATGAAAACTCGGCTCAAGCGGCGGCAGCGTCCTCGTTTCCGCGCGGGCGCCGGTTTGCACGCTCACCGAAAACGTCAGGCTCGGTTTCGTGCGCGCCTTTGCCGACAGCCCCCGCTTTGCCTTTTTCTTGGCTGTGGCTTTGGCATAGTCAGCGCGATTAGCCGTCAGCAACAGTGCGCGACCCTCATGATCCACACCATAGGCCGCGATATGGGCGTCGTGTGCTGGCAGCGCCAAGGGATACATCGCGGCAGGCGCCCACTCCCCGATATCCATGATCGCCCCCTGTAGCCTGGCGCCACCTTGCGGCCAAACAGCCCGAATGCCCACTCATTTCCACCGTGCGCGCCACCCTCTTTCTTCTTTTCCCAAATACCTCCGCCGGAGGCTTTAAGTCTTTTCTGGCGCAATCGGCATTTCTGGGAAGCCCCTGCGGACGGCGCGTTGACGGGCGGGCTGAATTGCGCCAGCGTGCCGCCCTTGCCCTCGCCACGGACGCGCCGCCATGGGACCCTCGTTTTCTTTCGTCATCAGCCTGGCTGGGCCGCAAACCTTAGCCGATGTTTTCCTAGTCACTAGAGATGCCGCCGTCGCGTCGCCGCCCGTCTCTCAGGATTGGATTGCGCCCCTGCCCGACAGCGCGGATCCGCCCTGGGCGGTGCTGTGGTCACGGGCGGCGGATTTTGTCACCGCGCGCGAAGACCGTGTCGCTGCGCTATCGGCTGATTTTGATACGCTCACTTATCGCGAGACAGCAGGCAACGCGCAGGCGGCGTTTTGGCAGCGGCGGCGGCTCTTTTGGTCGCTCAGCTACCGGGCTGGCGCGCTGACAGCGAGAGGCAATCCCCCCGCTGCCGCGGATCTCAGCGCCAAACTCGGCGCGCCGCTGGCGCTGATCGGGGCAGAGACGGGTCTGAAAATCGACGGCGGCGCTGTCACAGGCGCGACGCAGTACTTTCCGCTCATCGAAAAACCGCGATCCGGCCTGCTAGCACGGGTGCTTGGCCGCGGATGAGCCGCGTCGGGCTCGGTGGCTTCCCTCGCTGGTCGCGCGGGGTTAGCCTGGCGCTATGACCAAACCCCACAAAACCACGGACCACCATCGCGCTCCGCGCGATATCCCGGCGCTGTCGGCTGCAGAGCACCGTGAGGCGGCGGCCGCGCTTCTCTATGCAGAAGCGACCCAGGTGCAGATCGGGCTGCTCACTGATCGCTTCCCGCAGATGACCATGGCCGACGCCTATGCCGTGCAAAACGCGCTTTTGGCTGAGAAAACCCGCCAAGGCCGCCGCGTGATCGGCTGGAAGATCGGGCTGACCTCGCGCGCGATGCAGGACGCGCTGCAAATCGATATCCCCGATAGCGGCATCTTGTTCGACGATATGGATTTCGCCAGCGGCGCGGTGGTGCCGCCTGCGCGCTTTATCCAACCGCGCATCGAGGCCGAGATCGCGTTCATCATGGGCAGCGCGTTGGGCGGCGCAGAGGTGACCCGCGCGGATGTGGTGGCTGCGACCGCGTCAGTGGCCCCGTCAATCGAGATCCTCGACACTCGGATCCAACGTCGCGACGCTGTCAGCGGCCGCCCCCGCACTGTGCTCGACACGATCAGCGATAACGCCGCCAATGGCGGTGTGGTGCTGGGCCACGAGCGGCACGGGCTCGATCGTTTCGATCTGGCTTGGGTGGGCGCGATTACCGCGCGCGACGGGGTGATTGAGGAGACCGGGCTGGGCGCCGGTGTGCTGGGCGACCCGGTGGAGAGTGTGGCCTGGCTCGCGCGGCGGATGGCGCAATACGGGCAGCGGATCGAGCCAGGGCAAATCGTGCTGTCGGGCAGTTTCATCCGCCCGATTGAGTGCCCGCCTGGCAGCCATATCGTTGCGGATTTCGGCGATTTCGGGCGCGTCGAAATCGGCTTCGCTTAAGCGCGGCGCGCGATGGCCGCCGCGTTAGGAGACGTCGCTTGCCCGCTCCAGATGCGCCAAGAGCGGGAGAACCGTCGCCTGGCACGCGGCCGCTTTGCCCTCGGGATAGATGAATTTGTGCAGCCATAGCCCGTCGCGCAGCGCGAGACGGCGCCACTGATGCAACACCAACAGCCGTATGGCGCGCGCCGCGCGCGCGTCAGCGGGGGGGGCCATCGCGCCCAGGCGGCGGGCCGACACAGCCAGCGCGTCAAGCGCGCGCCACATCTCGGGGCTTAGGCACAGGCGATCAAACCAGGCAGGCGCCGCCTCGAAACGGCTGATCAGCGCGCCATCGGGCACGGCAGCGCGCGGCAAGGCGAGCGTGCTGGCATTCAGGCGCACATGCGGGCCGGTAACAGCCGGGGCGATTTGCTCAAAACTGGCGCAGACCCAATCGCTTAATCCGGCAACATCGGCGCGGTAGACCCGCGCGCGCACCCGGCCCGTCTCTGCCAAGCCTTTCCGCGTCAGCGCATAAGTGCTGGTGCGGCCGGTCTTTGTCGAGCGGATCCAATCGTCCTTGGCCAAGCGGTGCAGCGCCACGCGCAGGGCCTCGGGTTTCACGCCCATCGGCTGAAACAGCGCGCGCAGATCGGCGCCGCTCACCGGTGCATCTGGCCCCGCCGGGCCATCGCCCAACACCGTGACCAACAACGACCAGGTCTTGATCGGGGCAATCGCGCGCAATGCGGCGATCTCAGGGTGAAGGTCAAGCGTCTCCATGGGCATTGCCACGGGATTAGACCAGCCGGGCGGGATTAGACAGCGTTCATCGTCAAAAGCTCATACTCGGCCACCTTAGCGCCGGTTTGCTTATAGAGCGTGACGTGCCAGCGCACCTCACCGTATTCTTCGTTGCGCGGCGTCTTTTGTTTAACCGTCAGCCGCACATGCAGCGCATCGCCCGCCACCACCGGTTCGAGAAAGCGCAGCGCGTCGAGGCCGGTATTAGCCAAGACCGGGCCTTCGCTCGGCTCGACAAAAAGCCCCGCCGCAAAGCTCAACAGCAGGTAACCATGGGCCACCCGGCCGGGGAAGAACGGGTTCCGCGCCGCGGCCTCTTCATCCATATGGGCATAGAAGCGGTCGCCGGTGAAGTCGGCGAAATGGGCGATGTCGTCGAGCGAGATCGTGCGCGGCGCGGTGGTGATGGTCCCGCCGATTTCCAGCGCGCCAAAACGGCGTTGAAACGGATGCGCCGGCGCGCTGATCTCAGCTGCGCCGGGCACCCAGCGGCCGCCGATTGCGGTGAGGATATCGGGGCTGCCCTGGATCGCGGTGCGCTGCATATAGTGCATCACCCCGCGCACGCCGCCCATCTCCTCGCCGCCGCCCGCGCGACCCGGGCCGCCATGGACCATATGGGGCAGCGGTGAGCCGTGGCCGGTGCTCTCGGCCATCGAGTCGCGGTTGTTAAAGTAGAGGCGCCCGTGAAACGCCGCCGCGCCGAGAGCGATCTCGCGCGCTATAGCGGCGTCGCGGGTGATCACCGACGCCACGAGCGAGCCCTGCCCACGATTGGCCAGCGACACGGCATGGGCCACGTCACGGTACCCCATCACCGTCGCCACAGGGCCGAACGCTTCGGTATCGTGCACCCGCTGAGCGCTGTCAGGATCGGCGCAGTGAAACAGCATCGGCGGCACAAACGCCCCGCGCGCCGGATCGGCGCCCGTCACCGTGAAACTGCCCGGGTCGCCGAAAACGCGCGTGGCTTCGGTGGCGATCACGCGGGCTTTCTCCAGCACATCGGCCTTTTGCTCCGCCGAGACCAGCGCGCCCATCCGGGTCTCGCTCAGGCGCGGATCGCCGATCGTGGCCTTCGCCAGCGCGCCAGAGAGGGCGCCGATCAGCGGCTCCACCAGCGGCTCAGGCGCGATGATGCGGCGGATCGCGGTGCATTTCTGCCCAGCTTTGGTGGTCATCTCGCGGCTGACTTCTTTGATGAAGAGGTCAAACTCTGGCGTGCCCGGCGCCGCGTCAGGGCCCAGGATCGAGGCGTTGAGGCTGTCTTGTTCGGCTACGAAGCGTACCGCGTTTTGCAACAGCGCAGGTCGGGCGCGCAACTGATGCGCGGTGGCTGCCGAGCCGGTGAAGCTGACCACGTCCTGCCCGTCCAAGCGGTCAAGCAAGTCGCCCAGCCCGCCCGCGACCAATTGCACCGCGCCGTCGGGCACAATCCCGCTATCGACGATCATGCGCATGCACAGCTCCGTCACATAGCACGACGCGGTCGCTGGTTTCACAATCGCCGGGACACCGGCCAACAGCGTCGGCGCCAGCTTTTCAAGCATGCCCCAGACCGGAAAATTGAACGCGTTGATATGCACGGCCACGCCTTGCAGTGGGGTGCAGATATGCTGGCCCAGGAAGGTGCTGTCGCGGGAAAGTTGCTCCACCGGGCCATCGAGGTAGACCTGCGCGTCGGGCATTTCGCGCCGCCCCTTCGAGGCAAACACGAACAGCGTGCCGATACCGCCGTCGATATCGATGAGGTGGTCTTTCTGGGTCGCGCCGGTGGCAAACGAGATATCGTAGAGCGCTTGCTTGCGCTCGCCCAGGTACAGCGCCAGCGCTTTGAGCATGCGCGCCCGGTCGTGAAAGGTCATCGCCCGCAATGCAGATCCGCCGCGCGCGATGGCATGGTCGCGCATCGCCCCGGTATCGAGCGCCGCATTGCCTGCCTCCGCGATCTGATCGCCGGTGATCGCGGAGTAGATCGGCCGCGCCCCTGCCGCAGGAGCCACCCACTGGCCCGCGGCAAAGCTCGAGATCTGCTGAATGGTCATCGCGCGCGCCCTCGTCCTGCTGTTGCGTCTGGTTATTAATTGACCAACCGGTCGGTTTATGCAACCGTCCCCGCCACGGTGAGGGAGGAACCAACACCATGACACCCACATGACACCCCCCATGACACCCAAAGAGCGCGCAGAGAAGGCAGCGCAGGCCATGTGGTCGACCGATCGTGCCTCGCCCTGGGTCGGTATGGCGATCGATGCGGTCGATGCAGGCACCGCGACGCTCAGCCTGAAAGTGGCGCCGCATCATTGCAATGGCCACGGCATCTGCCACGGCGGTGTCACCTTCGCGCTTGCCGATAGCGCCTTTGCCTTCGCCTGTAACAGCCGCAACGTCTCCAGCGTGGCGCAGCATTGCACGATTACCTACACCGCCCCGGCGCATGAGGGGGATGTGCTGACCGCCCTGGCGCGCGAGCAGCATCTGGCCGGGCGCAATGGGCTCTACGACGTGACGGTGACCAATCAGGACGGCGTGGTGATTGCCGCGTTCCGCGGTGCCTCGCGTGCGGTCAAGGGCCACCTTTTCGACGAGGGAGACGCATAACCATGACCCAGCGCAAAGACTTAACGCCTGACCGCGGTTTGCTTGAGCCTATTGAGATCGCCTCGATCGATGAAATCCGCGCGCTCCAGCTTGAGCGTCTGCGTTGGTCGCTGCGGCACGCCTATGACAACGTGCCGTTTTACCGGGCGCAATTCGACGCAGCAGGGGTGCATCCCGACGATTTGCGCGCGCTGAGCGATCTGGCAAAGTTCCCGTTCACCAATAAAGCGGATCTGCGCGACAATTACCCGTTCGGCCTGTTCGCGGTGCCGCGTGAGCAAATCATCCGCATTCATGCCTCCTCAGGGACGACCGGCAAGCCAACGGTGGTCGGCTACACCCGCAAGGATCTCGATATGTGGTCGGATATGGTGGCGCGCTCGCTTCGCGCCAGCGGCACGCGACCCGGTGACGTGGTGCATGTGGCCTATGGTTATGGGCTTTTCACCGGGGGGTTGGGCGCCCATTACGGCGCGGAGCGGTTGGGCTGCACCGTGGTGCCTGTCTCGGGCGGGATGACCGAGCGGCAGGTGTTGTTGATCCAGGATTTCAAGCCGTCCACGATCTTGGTGACGCCGTCCTATATGCTCAACATCCTCGAACAGTTCCGCGCCGCCGGGATTGACCCGGCTGAAACCTCGCTCGATGTAGGCATCTTCGGCGCCGAACCCTGGACCAACGCCATGCGCAGCGAGATCGAGACCGCGTTCAACATGCATGCGGTCGATATCTACGGCCTGTCGGAAGTGCTGGGGCCGGGGGTGGCCAATGAATGCGTTGAGACCAAAGACGGGCTGCATATCTGGGAAGATCATTTCTATCCCGAGATTATCGATCCGGTGACCGGCGCGGTGCTGCCCGAGGGCTCTGAGGGGGAGCTGGTCTTCACCACGCTCACCAAAGAAGGGCTGCCGATGATCCGCTACCGCACCCGCGATCTGACCCGGCTTCTGCCCGGCACAGCGCGCTCGATGCGGCGGATGGAGAAGATCACCGGGCGCAGCGACGACATGATGATCTTGCGCGGCGTCAACGTGTTTCCTACCCAGATCGAAGAGCAGGTGCTGCGGATCGCGGGGTTAGCGCCGCATTTCCAAGTGACGCTGGCGCGCGACGGCGCGATGGACCGAATGACGGTGTTGGCCGAAGCGCTGCCCGAGCAGGCAGATGACGCGGCGCGCGCCGGTATGGCCAAAGCGCTTGGACACGCGATCAAGGAGGTGGTGGGGGTGACCGCCGCCATTGAGGTGCATGCGCCCGGCGGGGTCGAGCGCTCGCAGGGCAAGGCACGCCGGGTGGTCGATCAGCGGCCAAAGGCCTAGATCTTGGCCCGCCCTGTCGCCAAGGATCACGACGCCAAGCGCCTGGCGATCCTCAAAACCGCCGCGCGCGTCTGTGCTGAAGAAGGGGTGGCGCGTGCCTCGATGAGCGTCATCGCCCGCGCCTGCGGTATCTCGAAGGCCACGATCTATCATTACTACGACAGCAAGGAGGCGCTGCTCTTCGACATTCTCGACAGCTATCTCGCCGCCTTGCGCGACCGCCTCTGCGCCGTCGATGCGCCGCTCGCGCCAGCGCCTGAGCAATTGCACCGGATCACCCGCGAGGCCCTGTTGGCCTATGAGGGCATGGATCACGAGCACAAGATCCAAACCGAGGTGATGGCGCTGCTATCGCCGCCGCAACAAGAGGTTCTGCGGGGGTATCAGCGCGATATGGTGGCGCGGATGGGCGCGATCCTGGCAGCGCTGGCCCCCGATACCCTGCGCAACGATCCCGCTAAGCTGCGCGAGGCGACGATGTCGGTGTTCGGGATGCTGAACTGGTTTTACATGTGGAACCGCAGCGCCGGACGCCGTGAACGCGAGCGATACGCCGCCCAAGTGGCGCGGATGACGATTGGCGGGGTAGAGGCGTTGTAAGCCGTCGGGCGGATTTGGCAGCTGCGCATTGGCGCTAAGCAAGGAGCGAAGCACCGGCCCGGAGCAATCGCCGAAGGCGCCGGTGACGCGGGGTATCTATGGCGCGGCGCGGTTCTCAGAGCGCATCGTTGGCGCTGACCCCTGAACAACGTACCCGCCCGGAGTAACCGCCGAAGGCGCCGGGCAGCGGTGGGCCGTGCTATGATCATCTGGGGGCTGCCGCTTCGTCTCCGCCAGCGCATCGATTGGAGCGTCTTCGGATCGTCCTGATAAAGCACTGCCGAACAAAGGTCGCAGCGGCATCCCACGGCCCATCGCTGCTTGCACCGTAGCGCGCATCTGCCAATCCACGCACGCGCTGGGAACAAACGCCGGTGACGCGGGGTATCTATTGCGCGGCGCGGTTCTCAGAGCGCATCGTTGGCGCTGACCCCTGAACTGCACACCCGCCCGGAATAACCGCCGAAGGCGCCGGGCAGCGGCGGGCCGTCGCGCGGGCTGCCGCTTCGTCTCCGCCAGCGCATCGATTGGAGCTTCTTCGGATCGTCCGGATAAAGCACTGCCGAACAACTGTCGCAGCGGCATCCCACGGCCCACCGCTGCTTGATACCGACGCGTATAAGTCGCCGAGCAAAGCGCCCGCCGGGAGTGACGGCGGAGGGCACCGAGCGGCGACGGGGTTAGTGAGGGCATGGGTGCAGTGCATTGACACCGCCCTTTAAACGACGCACCCGCCCGGAGGCCGGCAGGGGCGGGCCGTGCAGTGATCATCTGGGGCCTGCCGCTTCGTCTCCGCCAGCGCATCGATTGGAGCGTCTTCGGATCGTCCGGATAAAGCACTGCAGAACAAAGGTCGCAGCGGCATCCCCCGGCCCACCGCTGCTTGATACCGACGCCTATAAGTCGCCGAGCAAAGCGCCCGCCGGGAGTGACGGCGGAGGGCACCGAGGCGACGGGGTTAGTGAGGGCATGGATGCAGTGCATTGACACCGCCCTATAAACGACGCACCCGCCCGGAAGCCGGGAGCGGCGGGCCGTGCTATGATCATCTGGGGCCTGCCGCTTCGTCTCCGCCAGCGCATCGATTGGAGCGTCTTCGGATCGTCCGGATAAAGCGCTTTGAACCACGGCTACCGCGGCATCCCCCGGCGCGCCTTATCGTTGGAGCATCGGCGGGTATCCTTCCCCACCATCGAACACAGCGCCACCAATTCGCTATGTCCGTCTTTGGAACAGCCGCTTCATATTCCCTAATGCACCGCTTGAGCGTCACCCGCCTCAACCAGAGCTCCACACAACACCCGCATCGCCCGCTAAACCGACAGCGTCAGACCCTCGGGCGGTGGCGCCTCGCCCTGGGCGGCGATCAGCGCCTGCAAACCGGCCTGCAGCGTATCGGGCATCGCCACGCTACGCCGAGCGCTCAGATCCACATGCACCAGCAGCATTTCGGCCTGCGCCGCGCTCCCCGCCTCATGCTCCAAGTCGAACACCACATGCACTTTGCGCGCCGCCACACCCACCACATAAGCGCGCGCCTGCAGCATCGCCCCCGCGCGCACTTCGCTGACATACCGCATATGGCTCTCAACTGTGAAAAAGCTGTGCCCGGCCGCGATGTAGTCGCGCCCGGCGCCGATCGCGTTCTGCAACCCCGCAATCCCATGCGATACCATCTCGGTGAAATGGGCGATGTTCATATGACCGTTAACGTCGATCCAAGAGTGCGGCACCTGTTGGCGCGCCATGATCGGCGGCCGCGGCCGGGTCAGCGCCTGTTCATGGGCGTTGATCCCCGCACCCGCGCCGCTATCCGCCTGTTTGAGCGCGCGCAAAATCCCCACCAGGTTATCGTCGCGCAACTGCTCCAGCGCGCGGATCGAGCGCCCGCCTGATTGCGCATCCGACTGCGCCGCGATCTGCGCCACCAGCGCGTCATCCAACTCGGGCACATCCATCAATTTGGTCCAGGGCCACTTTAATGCGGGGCCGAACTGCGCCAGAAAATGCGCCATCCCCGCCTCGCCCCCAGCGATACGGTAGGTCTCAAACAGCCCCATCTGCGCCCATCGCAGGCCAAAGCCGAGGCGGATCGCGTCATCGATCTGCTCGGTGGTGGCGATGCCGTCTTTGATCAGCCACAACGCCTCGCGCCACACCGCCTCTAGAAACCGGTCGGCGATATGGGCGTCTATCTCGTGGGCTAGCGTAAGGGGCGCCATGCCTACTGTCTCCAACAGCGCCGCAGCAGCGCGGGTGCGCTCAGGCACGCCCACCAACTCGACCAGCGGCAACAGATAAACCGGATTGAACGGGTGGGCGACAATGGCGCTTGCGCCAGCAGCATTGAGATCGGAAGGTTTGAACCCGGATGTGGACGAGGCGATGACCGCGCTGGGCGCCGCATCACAAAGCCTGCCCAGGATGGCGTGCTTGATCTCAAGCCGCTCGGGCACGCTTTCTTGCACCCAATCAGCGCCTCGCGCCGCCGCTTCCATACTCTCTGGCCACAGCAACTGGCCCTCATCGGGTAGGGCCCGGTCGTAGAGCGCAGGCAAGGCCCGGCGGGCATTGCTCAACACTGCGTCCAGCTTGCGCTGTGCCTCTGGATCGGGATCGAACACCGCCACGTCCCAGCCATTGAGCAAGAACCGCGCGGCCCAGCCGCCGCCGATCACACCGCCGCCAATGATCGCTGCTTTCATCTGCCCGCCCCTTCATTGCGCAGCTTCCGGGTCGCTTGCCCCCGGCCCGCTGCCTCAGATGCACCCCGGAGCGCAACCAGCCCGGAGTATCGACATGCCGATCGCCTTTCACCCCCTCCCCAGCCGCGACGTCGACGCGATCCGACGTAGCGGTGAAGACGCCTATGGTGCGCCGGTGGAGTGGCATGTGGCCCGCGAGGAGGTGCGGCCCTGCCGTTATTGCTTCGGGGCGATCCAGCCGGGCGAGGAGTACCTGATCCTGGCGTATCGACCCTTCCGCAGCGCCGGGGCCTATGCAGAGACCGGGCCGATTTTTCTGTGTGCCAAACGCTGCGCCCGCGCCCCAGTGAGCGACCAAGTGCCCGCGATCCTGCGGTCACCGCGCTACCTGGTGCGGGGTTATTCAGCATCCGAGCGGATTGTCTATGGCACCGGCGAGGTGGTGGCGCGGGGCGATATCGCGCCCTACGCGCAAACATTGCTGGATCGCGCCGAGATCGCGTTTGTCGATGTCCGGTCAGCGGCGAATAATTGCTATCAGTGCCGGATCCGCCGCGCGACAGAGGCAGCTGATGGCGGGTGAGCCCTGTCGATTTTGGCTGCGCCACTGCCTGTGCCAATGCCTGCGCCACTGCCTGTGCCAATGCCTGCGCCACTGCCTGCGCCACTTCTCGCGCCTCTAGCCCGGTGCCCGTTTGACAAGGCCCAGCTTGGCGCGCACAGCCTCCGGGCCCATCACCCGCGCGCCCAGTCGCTCGATAATGCCCACCGCCCGCTCGACCAATTGCGCATTGGTAGCCAGCACACCTTTGTCGAGAAAAAGGTTGTCCTCCAGCCCCACGCGCACATGCCCGCCCGCCAAGACCGCCGCGGCCACATAAGCCATCTGATGGCGGCCCAGCGAAAAGGCCGAGAACGTCCAGTCGGGCGGCACAGCATTC
Organism: Pseudomonadota bacterium; assembly: GCA_038750765.1. Lineage (GTDB taxonomy): Bacteria > Pseudomonadota > Alphaproteobacteria > Rhodobacterales > Rhodobacteraceae > Psychromarinibacter. The sequence goes on from JBCDGW010000059.1 coordinate 14,267, forward strand.
ACCATCGCCAGGAGGGTATTGAGATCGTTTGGCGCGCCCCATGGCACACCCATGCATAATTGCACCAGCGCCGGGCTGGCGAGCACCCCTTCGCGGACCAACTCCTTGGCAAACCACAGATGGCCGGTATCGAACGCTTCGATCTCGGGTTTGACGCCGAGATCTATCATCCGCTGTCCCATCGCGCGCAGCATCCCGGGCGTGTTGGTCATCACGTAATCAGCCTCGGCGAAATTCATCGTGCCGCAATCGAGCGTGCAGATTTCAGGCAGGCAGGCCGCGATATGGGCCGTCCGTTCTGCGGCGCCTGCCATATCGGTGCCCGTGCGCAGCGGCAGCGGTGCGTCTGTGCTGCCAAAGACCAGATCGCCGCCCATACCCGCTGTCAGGTTGAGCACCACATCGACATCAGCGGCGCGGATGCGATCGGTCACTTCGCGGTAAAGATCGAGCCGCCGCGACGGCACGCCGGTGTCGGGTTCGCGCACATGGCAATGGACGACCGCCGCGCCCGCCTTCGCGGCATCGATGGCGCTGGCGGCAATTGCCTCGGGCGAGCGGGGGACGTGGGGCGAACGCTCTTGCGTGCTGCCAGAGCCGGTGACCGCGCAGGTGATAAAGATGTCGGTGTTCATGGTCAGGGGCATCGCGGCTTTCCGTTTGGCGTTCTGTTGGACAGGGCGGGGGATCGGCTTGGGCATAGGCGCGGGCCAGCACGCCGCCCGGGTACCTGACGAGATTGGGGGCGCAATGCCATCGCTAGCGGCCTTTCCAGACGGGATCGCGCTTCTCCGCGAACGCGCGGGCCCCTTCGATTTGATCTTCGGAGCGATACAGCCGCTCGATGGTTTCAAGCTGCGATTTGGTGATCATGTTCATCGCGTCTTGAAACTTTATCGCTTCTGCCTCGCGCACCACCTCTTTGATCGCCGCGTTGACCAGGGGCGGGCCCGAGGCGATCAGGTCGGCCATCGCGCGCGCCTCCGCCATCAACTGCGCAGCCGGGACCACCCGATTGACAAAACCCCAGCGCGACGCCTCGGCCGCGTCAAGCCACCGCCCGGTATAGAGCATCTCCATCGCGATGTGATACGGGATGCGCTTGGGCAGTTTGATCGACGCGGCATCAGCCACCGTGCCCGAGCGGATCTCGGGCAGCGCGAACGACGCGTGATCTGCGGCGAGGATAATGTCAGCCGACAGCGCCCATTCGAGCCCGCCACCGCAGCAAATGCCGTTGACAGCCGCCACCACCGGTTTGTTCAGCCCGCGCAACTCTTGCAGGCCGCCAAAACCGCCTTTGCCGTAATCGCCGTCGACCGCATCCCCATCCGCCGCGGCTTTTAAGTCCCAGCCGGGGCAGAAGAACTTGTCGCCCGCGCCGGTAATCAGCGCCACCCGCATCTGCGGATCATCGCGAAACTCGGTAAACACCTCGCCTAGCAGACGGCTTGTCGCCAGATCGATGGCATTGGCCTTGGGCCGGTCGAGCACCACCTCGAGCACATGGCCGCGCCTTGTGATTTTCACGGGGTTTTCAGCAGGTGGCGGCTTTGTCTCAGTCATGGCGGGGGCTTCCTTCGACGGATGAGCGCATCACAGGCGACAGCCCGATCTGCGCGGCAGATCAGCGGGTTCACCTCAAGTTCCAAGAGTGTCTCAGGCGCTGCAAGGGCATATTCCTGCACCGCCATGATCGCCGCGCGCAGCGCTGAGCGCGACACAGGCGGCGCGCCGCGAAAGCCCGATAGCAGCGGGGCGATCCGCAAGCGGGTGAGCGCGGCGTCAATCTCATCCGGGTCAGCGGGGACAAGAAGGTGCTGCACATCACCCCATAGCTCGGTCATCACCCCGCCCGCGCCGAGGGTGAGAACAAAACCATGGGCCGGGTCGCGGATGACGCTCACTAACAACTCCGCCAGCGCGCCGGTGATCTGCTCTTCGACGAGGAAATCACCGGTCGGCATCGCTTCAGCCGCGGCGCGGGCAGCATCGGGCGTGGTCAAGTTGAGCGCCACGGCGCCCGCGTCAGTTTTGTGCGTGAGGCCCTGCCCTTTAACGACCACCGGCACGCCGATCTGCGCCGCGGCGCGGGCAACCGCCTCTGGCCCCGCGGCCTTAATCGCCTGAGGCATATCGAGACCGTGCGTGCCAAGCGCGGCTTTGGCCTGGGCCTCACCCAAGGTGATCGCCGCTTTGGGCGCGGGCTCAGCCCCAGGCAGCAATAGCGGCGCTGCCACCGGCCGCCACCGGCCCAGCCACGCCGCCGCCGCCACGGCTTCCAGCGCTTCGGGCAGACCAGCGAGCGGGACGATCCCCTGCCCCAACACCGCCCGCGCCACCGCCTCGGGCATGGTGTCAGGCAGGCTGGAGACGAGCGCCATCGCCACCCCGGTCGCCGCGCGTGTGGCCGCCACCGCCGCCACCACCAAGTCCCAGTCCGGCGCGGGCGCATCACGGGGAAAATCCAGCACCACGCAGCCGAGCGCCAAATCGCTATCGGCCATCATCGCGGTGAAACACGCCGTCAGCGCGGCACGGTCGCCCCAAATATAGGTGTGGTAATCCAACGGGTTGGCTAAGGCGACCTTGGGCCCGAGCGCCGCGCGCAGCGCCTTTTGCTGGGCCGGTTTCAGTGGCGGGAAGGCTAGATCAAGCGGGTCAGCCGCATCCGCCATCAAACACGCCTCGCCGCCCGAACACGACAGCGAAGCGATCCGGTTCGACGGCAGCGGACCCGTGCCGTGCAACAGCTTCAGCGTCTCCAACAACGCCGCGAGGCTATCGACCTGCGCGATCCCAAGCCGCGCCAGAAGCGCCCGCGCCCCTGCATCGCTGCCCGCCAGCGACGCCGTATGGGAGATCGTGGCCGCGCGGGCCTGATCCGAGGCGCCCATCTTCAGCGCGACGATGGGTTTGCCCAAGGCACGGCTCGCTTCGGCCAGTGCCTCAAACCGGCGCAGATCGCCCACGCCCTCAATGTAAAGCCCGAGCGCGGTGACGCGCGGATCCTCCAGCACCGCGATGCCAAGCGCTGAGAGATCCTGCTGCGCCTGGTTACCCGCGGTGATCAGGTACGCAATCGGCAGCCCCCGGCGCTGCATCGTTAGGTTTAGCGCGATATTGGAGCTTTGGGTGAGGATCGCCACGCCCGAGCCCACCGGCGTCAATCCGTGAATGTCTGGCCAGAGCGCCGCGTGATCGAGCGCGTTGAGAAAACCGTAGCAATTTGGCCCGAGCACCGGCATGTCACCGGCCGCGCGTAGGAGTGCGGCTTGCAGGTCATCGCCATCGGGCAGTTCGGCAGCCGCTTCGGCAAAACCAGACGCAAAGCAAACCGCGCCCCCGGCATCGATATCGGCCAGCGCGCGTGTGGCCGCAATCGCAGCGTGGCGGTTGACGCCCAAAAACGCCGCATCGGGCGGTGCAGGCAAGGCCGCGATATCTGCGAAGGCAGGCACACCCGCTACCGCCGCTTTTCGGGGATGCACGGGCCAAAGCGCGCCCTCAAAGCCGATCTGCCGACAAGCGCGCAGCACATTCGCGCCCCAGGTGCCGCCGCCCACCACCGCGATTGAGCGCGGCCGCAACAGGCGGTGCAACTCAGCCATCGCCGCGGTCCAGATGGCCCAGATCGCGGCCCGGCTCGATCACGTCGCGCACCCGCGCTTTGAGGGTTTTGACATCTGGAAAGCCGCCGTCGCGCTTGCGCTCCCACACCAATGTCTCGCCGACCCGGATCTCAAAGACCCCGCCCACCGCGCCCGGCACCAGCGTGACCCCGCCCAGCGACGCCTCGAACGTTTGCAGGAGTTCCTGGCTCATCCAGGCCGCGCGCAGGAGCCAATTGCAGCCGATGCAATAGGTGATGGTGACAACCGGGCGCGTCGCCATTGCGCTCACGCCCCGAGGGGACGGAACAACTCGCGCCCGATGATGTGGCGCTGAATTTCCGAGGTGCCGTCCCAGATCCGCTCGACCCGCGCGTCGCGCCAAAAACGCTCAATCGGCAGGTCATCCATCAGGCCCATACCGCCATGGATCTGCAGCGCCGCATCCGTCACCCGCGCCAGCATTTCGGTGGCATAGAGCTTGGCCTGGGCGATCTCGCGATTGGCAGGTAGCCCATGATCCAGGCGCCAAGCGGAAGCCAAGGTGAGCCAATCGGCGGCGTCGATCTCGGTGATCATATCGGCGATCTGAAAGCTTACGCCCTGAAACTTGGCGATCTGCTGGCCGAATTGACGGCGCTCAGCAGCGTAATGCAGTGCGTAGTCGAAAGCGCGCCGCGCCCGGCCAACCGACATCGCCGCCACGGTGATCCGGGTGGCATAAAGCCATTCGTTCATCACTGCGAAGCCACCATCGACGGCACCCAGCACCTGCGCGTCAGGCAGGCGGCATTCCTCAAAGGTCAGCACGCAATTGGCGTAGCCGCGATGGCTGACCGAGTTATAGCCCTGCCGCACCTCAAAGCCGGGCGTGCCCCGGTCGACCAGAAAGCAGGTGATCCGCTTTTTCGGGCCCTTCTCGGTTTCATCCACCCCAGTCGCGATGAAAACGATAAAGAAATCAGCATGCTCTGCGCCGGAGATAAAGTGTTTTGTGCCGTTGACGACCCAGTCACCGCCGTCGCGCCGGGCGCTGCATTGCATACCCCGAATGTCCGACCCGGCGTCGGGCTCGGTCATCGCCAGCGCATCCATCCGCTCCCCGCGCACCGCAGGCAGCAGGTAGCGCTCACGCTGATCGCCCGCGCAGGCCATTAAGATGTTCTGCGGCCGCCCAAAGAAATGGGTGAGCGCCATCGAGCCGCGGCCCAATTCACGCTCCACCAAAGTGAAATCCACATGGCTCAGCCCGGCGCCGCCGACGCTTTCGGGGAAGTTGCAGGCGTAAAAGCCCAGATCGAGGCATTTGCGCTTGATCTGCTGGGCCAGATCGGGCGGCACGTTGCCGGTTTGCTCGACCGCGGCCTCATGGGGGTAAATCTCGCTTTCGACAAAGCGCCGGACCGTGGAGACGATCATCTCCTGCTCTTCGCTCAGCCCGAAATCCATCCTAGGTCTCTCCTGCCGCTTGGCCTGCCGCCCCGATCCTAGCCGCGCGCATCCCGACCCACCGGCTGTTTTGACCACGCGCAGGGCTGAAAACGACATGCCCTGTTGAAAGGCCTGTGCTGTGGCTTCGCAGACTTAGCTGTTGCGGGCGATATAGGCGGCGGCGTCATCGATAACCGCCTCCACCGGGCGGTCGATATCGATCACCTGGCCGGCCTCATCGGGCTGCAGCGGCTGAAGCGTGGCGAATTGGCTATCGAGCAAGGCAGGCGGCATGAAGTGACCCTCGCGCGTGTTAACCCGACGCTCAAGCACCGCCTTTGGGGCAGCGAGATGGAGGAAGTGGACTGTGCTTCCGCCCACCGCCGCGCGGATCCAATCGCGGTAGCGCCGTTTGAGCGATGAACACCCGATTGTCACCGGCGGCGCGCCCGCGCCCAAGGCCGCGCCAACATCGGCGAGCCAGGGCGCGCGGTCATCATCGTCGAGCGGTTGGCCCGAGGCCATCTTGGCGATATTGCCGGGCGGGTGCAGCGTATCCCCGTCGATAAACCGGGTCAGCCCGCGCGCGGCGAGCGCCTCGCCCACGCTGGTCTTGCCGCAGCCAGACACCCCCATCAGTACGAACCGCCCCATTAGAGCGACGCGGTGATGCCGCCGTCGACAAAGAGGGTGTGGCCATTGACGAAACTCGACGCGTCGGAGGCCAGAAACACGCAGGCGCCGACCAGTTCGTCAACCTGGCCCCAACGGCCCGCAGGCGTGCGCTTTTCAAGCCATGCCGAGAAGTCGGGATCGGCCACCAGCGCGGCATTAAGCGGGGTGTCGAAATAGCCCGGCGCGATGGCGTTGCATTGCAGCCCGTGCTGCGCCCAATCGGTGGCCATCCCCTTGGTCAGATTTCCAACCGCGCCCTTGGTGGCGGTGTAAGGCGCGATGCCGGGGCGGGCGAGCGCGGTTTGCACCGAGGCGATATTGATGATCTTGCCCGCGCCGCGCCCGATCATGTGCCGCGCAACCGCCTGGCCCACATGAAAGACGCTGGCGATGTTGGTCTGGAGCAGGCGTTCGAAAGCCTCAGCGGGAAAATCCTGCAACGGCGCGCGATGCTGCATACCGGCGTTATTGACCAGGATATCGATGGCGCCGTGCTCGGCCTCAAAGCCGTCGACAGCTGTTCGGGCCGCGGCGTGATCGGTGACGTCAAAGGGCAGGACCGCTGTGTCATGACCCGCAAGCGCGCTCTTTGCGGCCTCAAGCTTGGCTTTGTCGCGGCCGTTGAGCACAATCGTCGCGCCGGCCTTGGCCAGCCCCTGCGCCAGGGCAAAGCCGATCCCCTGCGACGAGCCGGTGATCAAGGCGCGCCGTCCATTGAGTGAGAATAAGTCTGACATCTGCAGCGCGCCCTTCCTTTGCGATTGACCCATCGGTCACCCCACCCGTATTCAGTTACCGGTAACATCGCAAGCGATGAACGCTCC
>JBCDGW010000060.1:0-20647 GCA_038750765.1 Pseudomonadota bacterium
AAGCGATCGCGCAAAGCGGACGTATGATCGCAACGCCGATCGCCGCGCGTCGCCTGGACGACGGCGATTTCACCACCGAGGCGCATCCCGGGCAGGACGCCTATTCATTGCGGTGCGCCCCGCAAGTGATCGGTGCGGTCCTCGATGCGGTGATGTGGCACGACACAATTGTGGTGCGCGAGCTAAACGCCGTGACGGATAACCCGGTTTTCCCACCAGGTAGTGACTGCGCCGCGATCCATGGCGGCAACTTTATGGGGCAGCCGATCGCGCTGGCCTCCGACGCCCTTGCCAATGCGCTCACGGTGCTGGCGGGGCTGGCGGAGCGGCAGTTAGCGCGGCTCACCGATGAGACGATGAACGGGGATCTATCGCCGTTTCTGCACGGCAGCACCGCCGGCTTGAATTCGGGCTTCATGGGGGCGCAGGTCACGGCAACTGCGACGCTGGCGGAAATGCGTAGCCAGGGCAGCGTCAGCAGCCAGTCGATCTCTACCAATGCGGCCAATCAAGACGTTGTTTCGATGGGCACGATCGCCGCGCGCAAAGCTGCGGACGCCACGCAGTACACAGCTGAAATTCTTGCCATCCTCGCGCTCGCCACTGCCCAAGCCATTGACTTATCACAAGAAGCGGAGGGCGGCGCGTTCTCACCTGACGCGCTGGAGACAAAATCACAGATACGCAGGCATGCGGCACGGCTCGGGGAGGATCGGCCTTTGTCGGCTGAGATCGCCGCCATGGCCCGCGTGATCCGCGGCGACCAAGCGATATGTTGAGCGTACAAATCCGAACAGCCCGGCGGCCACATGCCTTGCCGAAGGAGCGATCGCCGCCTTGCCCAGGACGCAACCGGTGCCCCGCGGCATCGGTCAGAAACCCTGCCCGAGAAGCCCTGCCCGAGAAGCCCTGCGATGGCTGCCAGACGCGCAAGCAAAGGGGCGACCAGCGCCCTACCAAATGGGGAACCAGCGCCAAGCCCGAGGAACAATCCGCGCCTTGCCATCGGAATGATGTTCGGCGGCGCCCAACCCCCGACCAAACCGGAGACCAACGCCCGGCGACAGCAGTCAGACGCCCCACCAGATCGGCGACCAACGCCCTGCGACAGCAGTCAGACGCCCCACCAGATCGGCGACCGACGCCCTGCGACAGCAGCCCGGCGCCCTGACCCAGTTGCCACACACCTTGCCAAGGGAGCGACCAATACCCAAACTACACCGGTGACTGACGCTCTGCCCGAGAAGCCGGACGGCATATCACACCAGCGACCGACGCCCTGCCCCAACGCCCAACGCGCGGCCACAATGGCGACCGACACCCTGCAACTCGGGGGACCGGCACCGTGCAACTCGGGCGACCGGCACCGTGCAACTCGGGCGACCGACGCCTTGCCACAATGGCGACCGGCCACGAGCAACGGCGCTGCTTAGTCCCGCGCGACCAGGCGCATGATCGTGTCGAGATTAAACGCCAGACGCGCGTCGAGCGCATCGGGGGCCATAAAGTCGCGCTCAAACAGAAATGAGCCGGTGAAACGGTTGGTGAGGTAGTAATAGCCGATCGCCGCGATGGTCACGTTGAGCTGCACCGGGTCGATGCCTGCGCGAAACACGCCCTCCTTTTCGCCGCGCGCCAAGATGCCGCCCACCAAATCGATAAACTGACGGCTCACATCGCGCAGCCGCGTAGAAAGCTTGATGTGGCGCGCTTGATGGAGGTTTTCACTGTTCACCAGGCGAATGAATTCAGGATTTTCCAGATAATAATGCCAGGTAAACGTCACCAACTTGCGCAGGGCTTCAGCCGCCGGCAAATGTTCTAGCGCCAGGTCCTGCTCAGCGCCGCGAATATCCAGGTAGGCGTCTTCAAGAACCGCGGTGAACAGCTCTTCCTTGCTGCCGAAATAGTGGTAAATCATCCGCTTGTTGGCGCGGGCCTGCAGCGCAATCGTGTCGACGCGCGCGCCCGCGAGACCGAACTTGGCAAATTCCTGCTTTGCCGCATCGAGGATCCGAGCCCGGGTGGCGTCCGCGTCGCGCATCTTTGCCTTGGTTTGCGCCATATTGGCCTGGTTCCTCCGCTCAGCCGCATCACCCCAATACCGGCGCCTCAAAACGCCAGCGCAGGCGCCGTCGCAAGGGGCTTTTTGGCGCAGCGCCGCACCGATACCGCCCCGGCGCCCGGCAATACCACGTCGGCCACCCCGCCGTACCACGGCAATCGCCCGACATCGCCAGAAGCTACACCTTCCTTGACAATAAAGAAATTGCGAAAGTAACTGAATGGTGCGTTAGCCAAGGGTCGGCCAGGCCAAAGCATGACGCACCAAAGCCAAACTGGTCGCGCAGACCTCAGCAAGAAAGGGTGACCCATGAAGACCGAGAGTTACACCTCGAAACCGCAGGGCCGGATCCCGGGCAGTCGGTTTCCGCTGCTGGTCCACCGTGACGCGATCCCGGGCGGCGGCACTGTTGCCGTGAAAACGCGCTTCCGCCAAAACGGATGGGGGAACAATTGGGAATATCCCGGTGTCTACCTCTACCCGCATTTTCACTCAACGAGCCATGAATGCCTGGGCTGCGCCGCGGGCTGGATGGAGTTTCGATTGTCCGTCGGCGAAGGCGGCTGGTCGACCGTGCGCGTCGAGGCGGGCGATGTCATCGTGATGCCCGCCGGGGTCAGCCATGAGCATATCAATGCCTCCGACGATATTATGATGTGCGGCGGCTATGCGGGCGGGCGCGATTGGGACAACATCCAAGAGAAGTTTTTGACGCCTGACCTCTATTACCAAGCCTGTAAGAACATCATGTCGCTGCCGATCCCCGATCGCGACCCGGCGACAGGCGAGGTCATGCATCCCTGGCATGACGCGCCGTCATCTGTCGATGGAGGGTGGAACGATTGGCGCGACGGGCTGGATGCCGGTAACTGACGGCGCCTGTCACGCGTTGCACAGCGGGCGCGCTTGACGTAACTATACGGTTACTAGTGGTGCCGATTGTCGCGGCAAGGCGTGTCGCGATGGGGCGTGCCACCGTGAGGCGTATCACTGTTAGGCGCGCAACAGCACAGCGATCATCGGAGACGACGGGAGGCATTCGCGGTGGCACCAAGCCAATTCGAGACCGGCAGTTACGGCGATAGGGCTGCGTAATGACAACGCGCGAGTTCGATTATGTCATCGTCGGCGGCGGCTCAGCCGGGTGCGTCCTGGCCAACCGCCTGAGCGAAAACCGCCATGTGCGGGTGCTGATGCTGGAAGCGGGCGGGCGTGACTGGCACCCGCTCATCCATCTCCCGGTGGGCTTTGCCAAAATGACCACGGGGCCGCACACATGGGGCTTTAAGACAGTCCCGCAAACCCATGCGAATAATCGCGAAATTCCTTATGCGCAGGGCCGTGTGCTCGGCGGCGGGTCATCGATCAACGCGCAGGTTTTCACCCGCGGCAACCCCGTCGACTATGACCGCTGGGCGGAGCAAGAGGGCTGCGAGGGCTGGGCTTTTCAAGATATTCAAAAGTACTTCATCCGCTCTGAGGGGAACACCGCGCTCGGCGGGGATTGGCACGGCACCGATGGCCCGCTCGGCGTGTCCAACATCCCTGCCATCCAGCCGATGACGCGCGCCTTCATGCAGTCGTGCCAGGAATTGGGCCTGCCTTACAATCCCGACTTCAACGGCAGCCAGCAAGAGGGCGCGGGCGCCTATCAGACGACGACCAAGAATGTACGGCGCTGTTCGGCAGCGGTGGGGTATCTGCGCCCCGCGATGAAGCGGCGCAATCTCACGGTTGAGACCGGGTGTTTGGTGAACCGCATCACCTTCGAGGGAAACCGCGCGACCGGCGTGGCCTACAGCACCAGGCAGGGTGATCACATCGCGCGGGCCACGACAGAGGTGTTGGTGGTGTCCGGCGCGATCGGCACGCCCAAGCTGATGCTGCTCTCGGGGGTTGGCCCGGCGGCCCATCTTAAGCAGCACGGCATCGACGTGGTCGCCGATCTGCCGGGCGTGGGCGCGAACCTCAATGACCATTTCGGCATCGACATCGTCGCTGAGCTCAAGGGCCATGACAGCCTCGATAAGTATAACAGCCCGCACTGGGCTGCTTGGGCGGGTCTGCAATATCTGCTGTTCAAGTCAGGCCCGATCACCTCGAACGTGGTTGAGGGCGGCGCATTTTGGTACGCTGATCAGGCCGCGCAAGTCCCCGATCTGCAGTTTCACTTCCTCGCTGGCGCCGGTGCTGAGGCGGGCGTGCCCAGCGTGCGGCCGGGCGCGTCGGGGATCACGCTCAACTCGTATACGCTGCGGCCCAAGGCGCGCGGGACGGTGCGGTTAAGCTCTGCCAAACCCTCAGATCCGCCGCTTGTCGACCCCAATTTCCTGGGCCATCCAGACGATCTCAAGACCTCGGTGGAGGGCATTAAGATCAGCCGCGATATCTTCTCGCAGCCCTCGCTCAAGAAATACATCCGGCGCATTCGCTTCCCCGATGATACGGTCAAAACCCAGGCCGAGTTCGAGGCCTATGCGCGGCAATACGGGCGTACGTCTTATCATCCCACCTGCACCTGCAAGATGGGCGTTGATGAGATGGCCGTGGTCGACCCGCAACTCAGGGTGCGCGGCCTCGACGGCATTCGCATTTGCGATTCCTCGGTGATGCCCAGCCTGATCGGGTCCAACACCAACGCCCCGACGATCATGATCGCCGAGAAGGCCAGCGATATGATCCGCGGCAACCATTAGGCCCCGCGGCTAAGGCACACGGCGGGGCACAGGGCGGGGCAGACCTGCGCGCGGTGCGGTTACCCAACCGAAATCGGTTGGCGTCATGGTGCGCCGCGCATGCACATAGACCGGGGGCGATTGCCTCAACCCCGGTTGGCAGATCCGGGGGCCCATTCCATCGGGGTCACCTTTGCCACAGGCCAATACGGCATCACTCGGACCCCTGCCGATGCAGCGGCGCCGTTGCTCTTCTCATCCAAGACCCGCCTTTGCGCCATCGCTCAGGCATTTCAGATCATCGCGAGACACGCTCAAGCGCCCCTTCAACGCCGAGGGAGGCGCCTGTCGCGGTTGCCCGTCAGTCCCATTTCGGCGCCCAAGGCACCACATCCTCCGTCACCAGGCGGTAGCCCGTATGGGTCAGCTGATCGATCCGCGCAATATCGATATGGCTCAGGGTAAAGTCCATGATCTCGAAATTCGCGCGAATGTTTTCGGGTTTGGTGGACATCGTGTTGATGCTGACGCCCTTCTGCACGATCCAGCGCAGCACCACCTGCGCGGCTGATTTGCCGTAAGTCGCGCCGATCTCAGCAAAATCGGGGTGCTTGAACACCTCGCCGCGCGCCACCGACGAATAGGACGAGAGCGGGATACCCACCGCGCTGGCCCCGGCCATCAACCTGTCTTGGTTCAACAGCGGGTGAAACTCTACCTGGTTGGTCACGATAGGCGCGTCGACGATCTTCACCGCCTCTTGCATCATCGCGATCGTGTAGTTGGACACGCCGATATTTTTGGTCAGGCCGCGGGTGAGGCATTCCTCCAACAGGCGCAGCGACGGGGCAATGTCACCGCCTACAGGCGGCCAATGCACGAGCAACACATCCACGCTGTCCACGCGCAAATCCTTGATGCTTTGCTCGACCGAGGCCACGAACTTGTCGGCACCGTAATTGTCGGGATGCACTTTGGTAGTGATGCACATATCCGCGCGGGCGAGGCCTGTTGCTGCCAAGGCCTCGCCGGTTTCTGCCTCGTTGCCATACATTTGCGCGGTGTCAAAAGCGCGGTACCCCACTTCCGCCGCCGCGAGAATAGCCGCGTGGGCAATGTCGCCGCGCAACGGATAGGTGCCGAAGGCGCGTTGAAAGGATTTTTTAAAGTAGATGCTCATCTCGGCCCTCCGGGTCTGCTTGGCTCCGGTGTAACTCTTTAGTTACTTGTGCGGAAGCGCCAACATCACCGGCGCGCTTCGGACCCGCCTATCCGCCTTGCTAAAGCGTTTGGCCGCAGGCATAGTCCAAATAACTAGTTGGTTACTTTGACGCCCAAGAGCGGCTTGGAGGAGCGGTGAGCAAACAGATTTCTGCGATGGAAGCCGCCCGATTGATCCATGATGGCGCGGTGGTCGCTGTGAACTCATCGAGCGGTCTGTGCTGCCCTGACGCGGTGCTGGCAGCGATCGGCGCGCGGTTTGACAGCGAGGGCGCGCCGCGTGCTTTGACCACCATCCACCCGATTGCTGCGGGCGATTTTTTCGGCACCAAGGGTGTCGATCACATCGCAAAGCCGGGCTGTCTCAAGCGCATCATCGGCGGGTCCTATCCGTCGGGCCCCACCAATGCCGAGCCGCCGCTGATCTGGCAGATGATCACGTCTGACAGCGTCGAGGCCTACAATATTCCCTCCGGGGTGATCTTTGACATGCTGCGCGAGGGGGCTGGCCACCGGCCCGGCGTGCTGACCAAGGTAGGGATGGACACCTTCGTCGATCCCGAGTTGGAAGGCTGCGCGATGAACGCGTCGGCGCGGGCCAAGCCGATTGTGCGGCGCGAGCGCTTCGATGGTGAAGAGTGGCTCTATTTCAGAGCGATAAAGCCCGAAATTGCCATCATCCGCGCAACCACCTCCGACCAGCGCGGCAATCTGAGCTTCGAATCCGAGGGGGCGTATCTCGGCGCGATGGAAATGGCGCTCGCTGCCCATAACGCGGGCGGCATCGTGATTGCTCAGGTGCGGCGGGTCGCAGCCAACGGGTCGATCCGGCCCCATGACGTCCGCGTGCCGGGTATCTTGGTCGATCACATCGTCGAAGCCCCCGACATGCTGCAAACCACCGCGACGCCTTACGACCCGGCAATCTCGGGTGAGTTGATCCAGCCGCTGGATCGATTTGAGCTGATGGATTTCGGCGTCCAAAAGCTGATTGCGCGGCGCGTGTCGCAAGAGCTGAAATCTGGTTGGGCGGTCAATATCGGCTTTGGCGTCTCGGCCAACGTGCCGCGGATTTTCATCGAAGAGGGGCTGCACGGCGCGGTGACTTGGGTGATCGAACAGGGCGCGGTGGGCGGTGTGCCGCTGCTCGACTTCAAGTTCGGCTGCGCCTCCAACGCGGAGGCCTTCGTCGCCTCGCCGCATCAATTCGCCTACTTTCAAGCGGGCGGCTTCGACTGCTCACTGCTTTCCTTCCTGGAAATCGGCGCCGATGGGTCGGTCAATGTCTCGCGCCTCGCCGCGACGCCCCACCGCACCGCGGGCGCCGGCGGCTTTGTCGATATCACCGCGCGGGCGAAAAAGATCGTCTTCTCGGGCACCTTCAACGCCGGGGCCAAGATGGCGTTGGAGGATGAGAAACTGGTGATCCACCGCGAGGGTAAGATCGCGAAAGTGGTGGACGCCGTCGATCAGGTATCGTTTTCGGGCAAGCGGGCCTTGGCGCAAGGGCAAGAGGCCACCTACATCACCGAGCGCTGCGTGATGCGGCTGACCGAGGCGGGTCTGGAAGTGACCGAGATCGCGCCGGGCGTCGATGTCGAGCGCGATGTGATCGCTCAAGCGGCGACGCCGTTGCGGGTGGCCAACGACCTCAAGGTGATGGACAGCGCGCTGTTGCGGCCTGAACCGATAGGGCTGGCCGTGTGAACGACGCGCCCCGGATCACGCTCGACATCGCCCAGGGCATCGCGCGGCTGGTGCTAAACCGGCCTGAGAAGCTGAACGCGCTCGACGCGGCGATGGTCGATGACATGGCGACGCGCTGCCGCGAGATCGAGCGCTCCGGCGCGCGGGTGGTTTTGCTGTCTGGCGCGGGCAAGGCGTTTTGCGCGGGCGGCGATATCGAGGCCTGGTCTGGCGAGAGCCCCGAGGCGTTTGGCCGCCACTGGGTGCGCGACGGGCACAGCGCTCTTGACGGCTTGGCGCGCTTGGCCCAGCCGGTGATCGCCGTGCTTGATGGCCACGCGCTTGGCGGCGGTCTGGAAGTGGCGGCCTGCGCCGATCTGCGCATCGCCGAGCGCCATGTCAAACTGGGCCAGCCCGAAACCGGGATCGGGATAATCCCTGGCTGGTCCGGCACCCAGCGGGCAGTGCGCCGGTTCGGCGCGCAGGTGGTGCGCCGGATGGCGGTTTTTGGCGAGGTGTTCACCGCCGAAGAGGCGCAGGCTTTGGGGCTTGTCGACCAGGTGGTTGAAACGGGTGCGGCGATGGCGGCAGCGGAAGACGTGGCCGAGCGGGTCATGAGCCGGGCGCCGCGCGCGACTGAATTGACCAAAGCGCTGATTAATGCCTGCGAAGGCGAAGAGCGCGAGCGCGTGCTCGAAGCGCTGGCCGGCAGCCTGGCCGCGGGGCACGGCGAACTCGAAGAGGGGCTCGCCGCGTTTCGAGAGCGCCGCCCCGCGCAATACCGAAAGGACCCGCCATGATCCGCCATCTGGTTTCTCTCCGGTTCAAGCCGGGCACGCCTGACGTAACCAAACAAGCGCTCTACGACGATCTCAAAGCGCTCGACGCCCACATCGACGGCATCATCGACTTTCAGACCCGCCGCAATGTCAGCGTCGAAGATCAATTGGTGCGCGATTTCCGCGATCTGTTCTGGTTTGATTTTCGCGACGCAGCCGTGCGCGATGCCTACCTCGTCGATCCGGTGCACCAGGCCATCGGCGCGCGGATCGTGGCCGAGGTTGACGGCGGTGAGGACGGCATTTTCGTCTGCGATTTCGAAGTGTAGCAGGTCGGGTCGCCTGAGCCCGGCGCTTAGCGATGCACCATCAATGTGTTGCTGCCCGCCTGCACCACCGCGCCGTCTTGGTTCGACACCGTGAAATCCAAGGCCAGGATACCCCGGTCCGGTTTGGCGGTGACGCGCTTGTCGGTCACGGTAATCGAGGCGCTTAGCGTGTCGCCGATGAAGACCGGCCGCGAAAAGCGCCACTCCCATCCCAGCGAGGCGACCGCATCGAATTGAGCGGGGGCCGCGTTCTTCAGCCCGTCAATCAGCGATAGGATCAGCAAGCCATGGGCCACGCGCGCCGGAAAACCCTTCGCCCGCGCCGCATCATCATCCATGTGGATAGCAAATCGGTCGCCGGTGAGATCCGCGAAGGCGTCAATCGCAGCAGCTGTCACCTCCACGCGTCCGGTCTCAACCCGGTCACCAGGCGAGAGCGCCACAAAACTATAACGACCAGGGCCAAGAACCCGCGCTTCGCTTGTCATGCCACCAACCGCCATACCGACGTCTTCCATGCCACCCCGCCTACCCTGCTGAGCCCTGCCCCGGCCACCCGTGCAGTACCCTCGGCAAGGAAGCCGCGCTGAACGCGCTTGCTCGATTGCATCAACGATCCTCCGCCCGCTACCCAGCGCGTGATAGCGGCCTCGGCTGTCGCGTGACAAGCGGGCAAACCCGCCGGGCTCATCTTGACCTACCCGACAGCGCAGCCCTAAAGTAACTGTACGGTTACTAATGGAGTCACGATGTACATCACCGAAACGCATCTGCAGGTGCGCGAGATGGCGCGGGGCTTCGCGGACGGGGTGATCCGCCCTGTTGCTGCCGCGTTGGACCGTGATGAGCGCTTCCCCGCAGAGATCTACGACCAGATGGGGGCGCTCGGTATGTTCGGCATTTGCGTCCCCGAAGCGATGGGCGGGCCGGGTCTTGATACGGTGAGTTATGCCCTGGTGATGGAAGAACTCTCCCGCGGCTATGCCTCAGTCGCCGATCAATGCGGACTTGTCGAATTGATCGCGACCCTGCTTGTGCGCCACGGCACCCAAGCCCAGCGCGATCAGTATCTGCAGCCGGTGATATCGGCCAAAACCAAAGTGGCCTATTGCATCACCGAGCCAGAAGCGGGCACCGACGTGTCCGGTATTCGCACCGAGGCTGCGCGTGACGGGAACGGATGGGTGCTCAATGGCGGCAAGATCTGGATCCACAACGCGCCGGTGGCCGATATCGGCTTCGTTTTGGCGCGCATCGATAAGCAGGCAGGCAATCGCGGCATGTCGATCTTTATCGTCGATCTGCACGCCGACGGGGTTGCCCGCGGGCCCAAGGAGCACAAGATGGGGCAGCGCGCCAGCCAGGTGGGGGCGCTCAGCTTTACCGATGTGCGCCTGCCTGCCGATGCACTCCTTGGCGCAGAAAATCGCGGCTTTCACATGATGATGAGCGTGCTCGATAAAGGTCGCGTAGGCATCGCCGCGCTGGCGGTGGGCTTGGGCCAGGCAGGGCTCGAAGCGGCGGTCGAATACGCTCAGCAGCGCCGGCAATTCAACCAACCAATCGCCGAGTTTCAGGGCGTGCAATGGCTGTTGGCCGATATGGCCAAGGACATCGAGGCGGCGCGGCTTCTGGTCCATTCTGCGGCCCACAAGATCGACGCCGGGGTGCCTGCCACCAAAGCCTGTTCGATGGCCAAATGCTTCGCCGCCGATATGGCAGTGGCGCGCACCGCTGACGCCGTGCAGGTTTTCGGCGGTCAGGGCTATATAAGCGGCTGCGAGGTTGAGCGGCTCTACCGTGATGCCAAGATCACTCAGATCTATGAAGGCACCAACCAGATCCAACGCACGATCATCGCGCGTGAGCTGTTCAAGAACGGGGCCGCCGCATGAGCGGGCCGGTTGCCCTGGTCACCGGGTCAAGCCGCGGGATCGGTCTCGCCGCCGCCAGGGCTCTGGCCGAAGCGGGGTTTGCGGTCGCGCTCAATGGCCCCGCAGAGGACGCCGAACTGGCCGACGCGGTGGCGGGCCTGCAAGCCAAGGGCGCTAAGGCTATCGCGGTGCCCTTTGACGTCGCCGATCTCAGCGCCCACGAAGCCGCGCTCGACCAGGTGGAAGCCGCGCTCGGCCCGCTGACCACGCTGGTCAATAATGCCGGTGTCGGGGTAATGCAGCGGGGTGACCCGCTCGACGCGACGCCCGAAAGCTGGGATCGCTGCTTTGCGGTCAATGCGCGGGCGGTGTTCTTCCTCACCCAGGCCTTCGCAAAGCGCCTCTTAGCCCGCCCGCGGGACAAGCAGCTGTTCCACGCCATAGTCACCGTCACCTCTGCCAATGCGGTCGCGGTCGCCGTCCCGCGCGCAGAATATTGCGCCTCCAAAGCGGCGGCAGCGATGGTCTCCAAGACCTGGGCGGCGCGGCTCGGCGAGGCCGATATCGCGGTCTATGACGTGCAGCCCGGCCTGATCGCCACCGATATGACCAAGCCGGTGATTGAGAGTTACCAACAGCGCGCCCGCGACGGGCTCACCTTGCTGCCCCGGATCGGCACGCCCGCGGAGATGGGCGCGATCATCGCCACCCTCGCATCGGGCAAACTTCCCTATACGACAGGGCAGCGCATATCGGCCGATGCCGGGATGCTGCTGCCGCGGTTTTAGATAAGGATCCCCCGCCATGAAGATCGCGCTGCCCGACGAAACCGGCCGCCTGTCGCCCTACAGGATGAAGGCCACGCCGATTGAACCGGCGCCGCTGGGGCGCGATCCGGCCCGGGTGGTGTTCTCAGCCGCCCATGTGGTGGCCGATCCCTTCAGCGCCAATGATCCGTCGGGCCCAGCCAGTATCGACTGGGACAAAACGCTCGCCTTTCGCCACTATCTCGACAGCCTCGGCCTCGGCATCGCCGAAGCGATGGACACCGCCCAGCGCGGCATGGGGCTCGACTGGCCGGGCGCGTTGGAGTTGATCACCCGCACGCGGCGCGCACTGCCTGAGGCGCGGGTATTTTCCGGGGCGGGCACAGATCACCTGGACCCGGCCCATGCGCGCAACCTCGATGATGTGCGCCGGGCCTATCTCGACCAAGTGGAGGCGATCCAAGCGGTGGGCGGCCGGATCATCCTGATGGCGAGCCGGGCGCTGGCGCGGGTGGCTGCGGGGCCCGACGACTATCTGCGCATCTATAGCGACGTGCTGGCGGCCTGCGATCATCCCGTGATCTTGCACTGGCTCGGCGCCGCCTTCGACCCCGCCTTGGCCGGGTATTGGGGCACCGACGATTTTGCGGCCGCGATGGAAACCGCGCTGAGCGTGATCGAAGCCGATAGCGACAAGGTCGACGGCATCAAAATCTCGCTTCTCGACATGGATAAAGAGATCACGATGCGCCGCCGCCTGCCCGACGGCGTCAAGATGTATACCGGGGACGATTTCAACTACCCCGAACTGATCGCCGGTGATGACCAGGGCTATAGCCATGCGCTCTTGGGTATCTTCGACCCGCTGGCAGTGGCAGTGGGCAAGGCGATCGGCCATTTGGGCGACGGCGATGTGGCGGGCTTCCACGCGGTGATGGACCCCACCGTGCCGCTGTCGCGCCTGATCTTCCGCGCGCCCACGCAATATTACAAAACCGGGGTGGTGTTTCTGGCCTGGCTCAACGGCTTTCAAGACCATTTCGTGATGCTGGGCGGCGCCCAAGCGATGCGGCCCCTGCCCTACTTTGTCGAAAGCTTTAAACTGGCCGATCAAAACGGGCTGTTGCGCGCACCCGACCAGGCCCAGGCGCGGATGGCGTCGCTCTTAAAGCTCTACGGTGTGTGATGCGGGATTTTTCGGCAGATCACAGCGCGCTGGCGCTCAACACCGCCACGCTGGGCCACAATCTCGACGGCTATGGGGCGGGGTGGCCGGTGGAACGGGTGATCGACGCCTGTGCCGAGCGCGGCTTTGGCGGCATCGTGTTTTGGCGCCGCGAGATCGGCGACCGGGCAGTGGAGATCGGCGAGCGGGTGCGCGCCGCGGGGATGCGGGTCGATGGCCTGTGCCGCACGCCGTTTCTCACCGGTCGTGAGGCCCCCGCAAGCCTCGATGAGGCCCATGCTGCGATCGATATGGCCGCAGGGCTCGGCACCAAGGTGCTGACGGTGGTCACCGGCGGCACAGAGCCCGGCAGCAAAGGGCTGGACGCGAGCCGCAACGTGCTGGCCGAGCGGCTGGCCGCCCTCGCCCCCTATGCCGCCGCGCGCGGTGTTACCCTGGCGCTTGAGCCGCTCAACCCGATGCTGGGCGGCAACCGCACCTGTCTTTTCACGGTCGAAGACGCCCGCGCGATGTGCGACGCGGTGGGCTCGGACGCAATTGGCATCGCCGTCGATGTCTACCATGTGTGGTGGGATAGCGCGCTCGCCGCGTCCTGCGCCCGCGCAGGCACGCGGATCGTCAGCTTCCACCTGTGCGATTGGCTGGAAAATACCCGCGATATGCTGCTTGACCGCGGGATGATGGGCGACGGCGTCGCCGATCTCAAAGCAATCCGCCGCACTATAGAAAGCGCAGGGTATCAAGGCGCCTGCGAGGTGGAGGTTTTCTCATCCGCTGATTGGTGGCAACAAGACCCATCAGCGGTGCTCGACACGGTGGTTGAGCGGTTCCGCACAGCCTGCTAGCCGCGCGCCTCTCGGCCCAACCACCCTTTTTCTTCTTTTTCAAAGTACCTCGGGGAGCGCGAGGGGCAGAGCCCCTCGTACTAAACACGCGAGCGCGAGGGGCAGAGCCCCTCGTACTAAACATGCGAGCGCGAGGGGCAGCGCCCCTCGGATATAAAAGACGCAACGCAAGGGGCGCAGCCCCTGCACTGCCTCACATCTGTCTTTGCTGCGCCGCGGTGGGATGCGCGCTGCCCCAGATGCGCCCGGCGTCGCGGGCCACAAGGCCCGCCTGAAGGCGGTCTAATGCCGCCAGCGCTTCTTCAGGACTGCCGGTGCGCGCCAGCGCCCGGTCATAAGCCTGTTGCACCGATTGTGCCCGCCAGGGCAAAATCGCAAAGCTTACCCAGCGCCGAAGGTGCTGGGGCAGCCGGTCAAATTCCGACATCGGGTTGCGGGTTCGGCGCGCGCGTTTGAGGCTTGTGGCGCCACGATTGCTGGGCATGGTGTCTCATCGGCCAGGAGATATGTTACGATGTTACATATCGCCAATCGGGTACAACGCCAAGCCAGTTGAATAGAAAAGGCGCCCGCAGGCGCCTGATCCAGTGAAAAATCTATCGGGTATCGGGCCCGTCAGCCGCCAAAGTCGATTTTGGCGCGTCGTCGTCTTCCATCAGCTCTTCGGTTTTCATCTTTGACCGCAGCGCGAAGACGATAACGGCCAGCAACGTGCCCAGGGCTAGGATGATTTGTAGACCAGCGAAGTCCATCGCTCACTCCTCATTTTCTTTCACATCGGGCCTATAACCGCCTCGCGCTGTTTAGGTTCCCAGATCGTGCACAATTCTCTCAATGAGCGCGAAGCGCCTCGATCAGCGCCGCTTTGGTCATATCCCAGCGACCGGTAATACCCAGCGTGCCCGCGCGCTCGATCAAATCCTCTTTGTTCCAATCCTCGTAAGGGCGCGCCGCGCCGCCTTTTTGCGACGGCGCTTGGTCGGGATTGGCTTTGGCATTGGCGATGCGCGCGGCTTTTTCTTTGCTAGCGCCTTTGGCGCGCAACGCGTCATAGGTTTCTTCATCTTTGATGCTGGCGCGGGGATCGGCCATGGTTTTACCTCCTATCGGTGACGGCGGGCCAACGCGCGTCGCGAGGCTGGGTTCCCACGTCATCAGGGCGACGCCGGCAGCGCCTCTACCGAGAAGTCTGGTGATCCTTGCCAGCGCAGCAGCCACGACGCGCCGGGCCGCACGTTTTGGATGATGCCGGGATCGAAGGCCACGAAACACTGCCCGCCGCGGTGGCGCACGGACGGGTAGAGCAGCCCGCGATGGCCCTGCCGCCGCAGCTCCTCGGCCAAATCCTGGCCTGCTGGGTAGCCTTGGGCCGGGTCGGGCGCGAGTGCGGGGTGCGCGTCCCCTTCGAGATCGGGGAAATCGCCGATGAAATCGGCCAACAGCGCCACGTAGCGCGCAGCATCGTGGTATCGCCCGATGAAACCCAGCTCGCGGGTGCGGTGAAAGCCCACCTCTTCAGCGCTGGTTAGCGTATCGAAGGCGCAATACCACGCGCCGCGATCACCGCTGTTGAACCGGTTGCCCCCTGGTCGGGTATAGCTGAACGCGGCGTTAATATGACTTTGCCCGTAAAGCGCCAGATCGCGGGCACGCCGGGCAAAGGCCAGCTCGCGCCGGTCGAGCCCCGGCAGCCCCTCGCGTTCAGCAATCAGCCGGGTAGAGGTTTCACCTTCGATTTCCGCCAGAAGCGCTGCCTCATCCGCGCTATCGACGAGGCCGCGCAGGACCGGCGGCTTGTGATAGGTCTCGGGGATCAGCCGCACCAGCGCGCGCGCATTGAGCGCGGTGATCTTCACATGCCCCCCCGCAGCGCATCCACATAACAGCGCACGGCGAGGATTTTGGGCAGCCCGCCCGCGATCATCGTGTCGATCGGGCGCGCCTGATCGAATAGCGGGCCGCGATTGGGCAGGCGCACCCACTCCCGGGCGAGTGGCGGGTCAAAATAAAGCTCCAACCCTTTGTAGAGACCCACAATTCCGCTAAGCCGCAACATCTGATCGCGGGTGAGATCACCGGCAAAGCCCGGCTTTTTCGCCCGTTTCCAGGTCGAGAGTGACAGATCGGCGAGCGCAGCTGCCTCTGCCGCCGTGAGCGACCAGGCCTGCGCAATCCGAGCATAGGCTTTCAGCGCGACAGCCTGTCGGTCAGCGCGTTTTTCGGCGGCGGGGGCGAGATCGGTCATATCCCAGAGATAAGCTCATACGACCTTATAGACAAGATCATATGACCCTATTGCTGTCGCGGCTTTGGCCTGGAACAGTGGTGGCAGCGCGGGAGACGGCGATGCGGATCATGTGTTTGAACGGCTGGGGCGGCGCGCTGGCTGAAATGTTGCTGCCCTACCTGACCGAGATGGCGCCGGATGTGCTCTGCCTGCAGGAGGTGGTGCACAGCCCGTCAACGGACGCGGCGGTGCTTACCTATCGCGACGGCGACCATGTGTTGCCGCAGCGGGCGAACTTTTTCACCGAGGTTTGCGCCGCGCTTCCCGATCACGCAGCCACGTTTTGTCCCGCCGCGCAGGGGGTGTTGTGGCAGGGCGAGACGGCGATCGCGTCGCAATGGGGGCTCGCCACCTTCGTGCACCGCGCGCATCCGGTGATCGGGCAGGTCCAGGGTTTTGTGCACAAAGACTTTGGCCCCGACGGCTATGGCGCGCATCCGCGGTCGCGCGCGGCCCATGGCGTGCGGCTTTACGATTTCAGCGCCGCGCGGACGGTCAGCATCACCCATATGCACGGGCTGCGGGATCTCGCGGGTAAGGCCGACACGCCTGAGCGTTCGGCTCAAGCGCGGCGGTTTTTGACCCTGGCGCAGACGCTGGCCGAGCCCGGCGATATGCGGATCCTGTGCGGGGACTTCAATGTGGGCCCTAACAGCGAGACGCTGGCGATCCTAGCCGCGGATGGGCTGTCCGAACTGGTCACCGGGCAAGGCCATACGGGCACGCGCACCAGCCATTACCGCAAGGAGGGCAAGTTCGCCGATTACATGCTGATCAGCGACCCAGCCGCGGCGCGTGGCTTTGAGGTGGTCAGAACGCCTGAGATGTCCGACCATTGCCCGTTGGTGCTCAGCGTTTAAGCGGGCTCACATCGTGTAGTTTAGTCCCAACCGCCCACCGTCGACATAGATCGTCTCGCCGGTGATGTAGCTGGCCTTTTTGGAGCAAAGAAAAGCGACCACATCGCCGATCTCTTGCGCGGTGCCGACGCGGCCTAGGGGGGTGCGCGACAAAGCAGTGCGCAGGGCCTCGGGATTGGCATTGATCCCGGCCATCATCGCGGTGTCGATCGAGCCGGGGCCCACCGCATTGACGCGGATATTGTTCTTTGCAAGCGCAAGAGCAGCCACTTTGGTCAGCTGCATCACGCCGCCTTTCGAGGCGCAATAGGCCGGGATGGCGGGGATCGCCAATTGCGCGTTGATCGAGGACATATTGACGATGGCGCCTGCCACGTTGTCAGCCACCATCCGCCGCGCTGCGCGTTGGGTGGCGACGAAAACGCCGCGCAGATTGATCGCGATGACCTGGTCGAAGCTGTCCAAATCATAGCTGAGAAAGTCGCCCGGATTGGCGATGCCGGCATTGTTCACGAGGGCATGAAGCGCCCCGTGCTCAGCCTCGATCTGGTCAAACATCGCGTTTATCGCCGCCGCATCCGCCATATCGCAGACAATAGCCTGTGCACCCAGCGTTTGCGCCGCTTCGGTGACCACCTCAGCGTTGATATCGGCGAGGATGACGCTGAAGCCATCGGCTTTCAGGGCCTCAGCGCAGGCATAGCCGATGCCCTGCGCGCCACCGGTGACCAAAGCGAGAGGGGCGTCACTCATATCAAAGATCCTTCCATCGGGCGCCGCATGGGTGCGGCAAGACGTGCGCGTGGCTTACCCGGCGCACCGGCGGAACGGAAGCGGCAATCGCGGCACGCCCAAGGCGACGCCCCTGCGCGGTCTAGAGGCTGCGCCAGGCTTGGTTAGCCGCGAAAGCTGCCGCATAGAGGCGTTGGCGCAGTGGCGCGGTTCGGACCGGGGCCATATCGGTGATCGGCAGCGGCAGGTCAGCGGGGTCAGCGCCACTGAGCAAACCCGCCAGCGCTTGGCCGAAAAGCGTCCCGGTGGTGATGCCGCGCCCATTATAGCCGATAGCGGTATAGACCCCGTCATCCAGCCGGTAGATCCGCGGCAGGTGATCGGGCGTCATCGCGATCTGCCCGTGCCACGCTTCGCAAAACCGCACTTGCGCCAGATCGGGTGTCAAATCCGGGAACAGCCGCGCCAGCATCTTGCGCGCCCAGCGCTGGGTGAGGCCCTGTGCGGCGGTGCCGAAGACGCGCCCCATCGAGCCCAGGAGCAGACGGTCGGCGGCGTCGCGGCGCAGGTTGAACATGATCGGTCCGGTATCCCACAACCCTTGGCGCCCGGGCAGGATGTCATTGATGCGGTCGCCGAGCGGTTCGGTGGCCAATTGAAAGTAATGGATCTTGGTGAACACCTGGCTCAGCCCGGGCCACAGCGCATCGGTATAGGCGTTGGTTCCCAGCACCACCGAGGCCGCGCGCAACGCGCCCTGATCGGTCTCGACAAGCCAATCCCCGCCATCGCGGCGCAGGCGGGTCGCGCGCACGCCGGTGCTGATTGTGGCCCCTGCGCCCCGCGCGGCGCGCGCCAGCCCGCGGCAATAGCCCATCGGGTTGATAGTGCCCGCGCGACGGTCGAGGAGCCCGCCGAAGAAGGCCTTGCTGCCGGTCGCTTGCCGCATCTCGGCCGCGCTCAGCAGGGAGACCGGCGCCCCCAGCGCCTCCCAGGCCGCGTGGCGCGCTTTGAGATCGCGAAAACCGCTGGGCGCATGGGCAGCATGCAGCGTGCCAGTCCGCGTCATCTCACAGCGGATCTGGTGCCTCTCGATAAGCGAGAACACATATTCCGGCCCCTCGCCAAACCGCGCCACGAAGCGGGGGCCGTAATCGGGGCCCAACGCTGCGGCCACTTTCGCAGGCGGCTGCCACAGACCGGCATTGACCAGCCCCACATTGCGCCCCGATCCGCCAAAGCCCACCTGGCGGGCCTCGATCACATGGGCGTTTAGGCCCTGTTCAGCGCAATGGAGCGCTGTGGAAAGCCCGGTGAAACCGCCGCCGATGATCGCCACATCCGCGCGCGCCTCACCCGGAAACGGGGCGCTGTAATCGGGCTCTTGCGCAGAGCGGTCCCACAGAGAGATTGGTTGGGAGATTGGTTGGGAGATTGGTCGGGAAATCGGTTGCGAGCTTGGTTGGGAGACTGCCGATGAGATAGGCTGTGCCACGCGGGTGATCCTCTGATCCATCGACAGCAGCGATGCGGGAGACAACGCCGTGACGTTGCATCGCGGGTAAGAGCCTGTCAACGTCGCGCGC
Organism: Pseudomonadota bacterium; assembly: GCA_038750765.1. Taxonomy (GTDB): domain Bacteria; phylum Pseudomonadota; class Alphaproteobacteria; order Rhodobacterales; family Rhodobacteraceae; genus Psychromarinibacter. The sequence continues at coordinate 18,893 of JBCDGW010000060.1, forward strand.
GGTAAGGCACAGCCGGGAGTGCGGCACGGCAGAGAAGCGATGGCGTTAAAGAAGAGTTCGGCAGAGATGGTGGCGGCAGCGCGGGCGCGCATCGACGAAGTGGAGACCGCCGATTTGATCGCCGCCCATGGGCGCGACGACGTGGTGATCGTGGATATCCGCGATGTGCGCGAGCGGCAAAAGACCGGGTTCATTCCCGGATCGGTTCACGCGCCGCGCGGCATGGTCGAGTTTTGGGTCGACCCGGAAAGCCCTTACCACAAGCCTGTCTTCGCGCAGCCGGGCAAAAGCTACGTGTTCCATTGCGCGTCGGGATGGCGCTCGGCGCTGACAGTGGCGGTGCTGCAGGAGATGGGTTTTGACGCCGCGCATCTCAAAGACGGCTTTAGCGATTGGGTGGCGCAGGGCGGGCCGGTGTCGCATCCAAGCGACCGGCCTTGAAGCGGTTGGGCGCGCGCGGCTGCGCTTCAACCCATAAGCACGCGTTGTGCAATTTTTAGGCGCTTGCGCTGTAAAGTTCCGCTAAACCTGCAGCGACCTCGATTCTCGCATTGCGGGCTGGGGCGTGGATACCGCATCGCGCCCTCGCGCTCGCCTTGCCCGCCGCGGCGCTATATTCCGACCATCGCGCGAGAACGGCGCGCAAGGACCGAACAGAACGGAGACACCCTAATGAACAAGCGCATAACCCCGCTCAGCACCGCCGCGCTTCTGGTGCTGACCACTCAGGCTGCGCAGGCGCAAGAAGAGATCAACGCGTTGGTCTGGTGCGACCACACCGACCCGGCCCTGATTGCGCCGTTTGAAGAGGCCAACAACGTCAAGGTGAACCTGCGCGAATACGAGGGCACTGGCGCGGCGCTGGCAATTCTGGAGCAGTCGCGGCCCGGGGATTGGGATGTGCTGGTGATCGACGGCATCGACGTGTTCCGCGCGGTGGAAAGCGGGCTGTTGGCGCCGCTGCCCGAGGACGCGCTGCCGCTCGATGACTTCTTCCCCGAGATTGTCATGGCAGAGAACAACAGCCTCGATGGTGTCACCTATGCGGTGACGGAGAAGTTTGGCTACAACACCATCTCCTACAACGCCGATAAGGTCGATGAGGCCGATATGAACGACCTGGCGATGGTGTGGTCGGAAAAGTATGACGGGCGGATCAGCATTTACGACTATTACCTGCCGGTGATGGGCCTGGCCGCGATTGCGGAAGGCATCGAAACGGCGGCGATCGATGGCGGCAGCTTGGAGGCGCTGGGCGGTATCCTGGGCCAGATGCGGGCGCGGGCGGCGTCGGTTGCGGGTGTTGTCGCGGCGCAAACCGCACTTGCGACCGGCGAGGTGGATATCGTGATCGGCGGGGGTGAGTGGCTCACCGCGGTGCTGGCCAGCGAACAGCCCGAACTGACCTGGACGATCCCCGAGCAGGGCGCTGTGCGTTGGACCCAGTCGATCGGGGTGCTGGCCGATAGCGGCAATCCCGATCTGGCATTGGAATTCGTGAAGTACATCGTCAGCCCCGAGGGCCAGGCGCGGCTCGCCACGTCGTCGTGCTTTTGGGGCATGCCTGCGAATGCCAGGGCCGGGGACGTGCTCAGCGACGAGGAAAAGGCGATCCTGCGGTGGGACCAGCAGCCCGAGTACCTGGCCCGCACCCAGCTCTACCCGGCGCCGGACGCGGACCTGGACATCGAGATGCAGGACCTCTGGCTCGAGACGTTACAGCAGTAACGTGCGCGGCCCGAGCGCAGGATGAAC
>JBCDGW010000061.1:0-20509 GCA_038750765.1 Pseudomonadota bacterium
CCCGCTTTTTCAACCCGTAAGGGAGCCGCCCCACCGGCGTCTTGCGGATCGATTGGATCTCAAGGAAATCGATGATCCGTTCCACATGGGCGCGATTTTCGGTTTCTTCCGATTGCGCGCGTCCCCACCAGATCGCCTGCTCCATCAGCCCCGATTTCATGTGGGTCAACCGCCCGGTCATAACGTTGTCGAGCACGGTCATGCCTTCGAAAAGCGCAATGTTTTGGAAGGTGCGCGCGATGCCCTGGCGCGCCACTTGGTAGGGTTTCATTGAGGGCCGCTTGGCACCGCGAAACCAAACCTCCCCTTCCTGCGGGTGATAAAAGCCGGAGATGACATTGAGCATTGACGACTTGCCCGCGCCGTTGGGGCCGATAATCGCGCGAATCTCGCCCTCGCGGATATCAAACGAGATGTCCTTAATCGCAACCACGCCGCCGAAGCGAAGCGTGATGTTACGCATCTCCATCAGCACGCCGCCAATCGTGCGACCATCCGGGGTTGTGTATCCTTCACCGTCCAGCACGGCGGGTCCTCCGGTTCATCATGCTATAGTCACGCGGGATATCGAACGCGCCGATGCGATGGTCGGTGAAAGCTTGGCGCACGCGCATGTCAACCATCATTCTGCCGCAAGCGGGGTGGCGACCGCGCCATCTATCTCGCGGATCTCTAGCGTAGCGCGGATCGTGCCTTTTCGCCCATCCTCATAGGTGACTTCGGTTTCTGTGTAGACGCTTTGCGAGCCGTCATAGAGCGCGGTCACAAGATCGGCGAACTTCTCGGCAATAGGCGTGCGGCGGACTTTGCGGGTCCGCGTGAGCTCGCCGTCATCCGCATCAAGTTCTTTGTGCAGGATCAAGAAGCGCCGAATTTGACAGCCCGAGAGCATGTCGTCTTGCGCGATTGAACGGTTCACCTCTTCCAGATGGCCTTGCACCATGGCGTAGACTTGGGGGTGCTGCGACAGCTCTTGGTAAGAACCGTAGGAGATATTGTTGCGCTCGGCCCAATTGCCGACGGCGGTCAGATCAATGTTGATGAACGCGCAGCACTCACTGCGGCCTGCCCCGAACACAACCGCTTCGAGGATATTGGGATAGAATTTGAGTTTGTTCTCCACATATTTCGGCGCAAACAGCCGCCCATCCGCCATTTTTCCCACATCTTTCGCGCGATCGATAATGCGCAAATGGCCCGAGCCCTGCTCGATGAAGCCTGCGTCGCCGGTGGCAACCCACCCTTCCGCGTCTTTGGTTTTGGCCGTGGAATCGGGGTTTTTGTAGTATTCGACAAACACCCCGGGCGAGCGGTAATGCACTTCGCCGCTATCGTCGATCTTGATCTCGACGCCCGGGCTCGGCACCCCGACTGTGTCGGCGCGCACCTCGTTATCGGGTTGCTGGGTGATGAAGACGCTGGCCTCGGTCTGCCCGTAAAGCTGTTTGAGGTTGATCCCCATCGCACGATAAAACTCAAAGATTTCAGGCCCGATCGCCTCGCCGGCGGTGTACCCGACGCGCACCCGGCTCATACCCGCGCGTGAACGGACAGGCCCCAGGATAAACGCATTCGCAATCGCGTAGCGGGCGCGATCCCACACATTCACCGGCTTTCCATCCAAGATCAGCGGACCTACCCGTTTGGCAAAGTCCATCGCCGTATTGAACATCCACCGCTTGAGCCGACCAGCATCCTCCATGCGGATCATCAACAGCGTCAGACGCTCCTCGAAATAGCGCGGCGGCGCGAAGAAATATGTCGGCGCGATCTCATGTAGGTTGTCATACATGGTCATCGGGCTCTCAGGGCAGTTCACGCAAAACCCATTCCAATACGCCTGCCCGATTGAGAAAATGTAGTCGCCGACCCAAGCCATCGGCAGATAGGCCAAAACCTCGTCATCCTCGGTCAGACGATCAAACTCAGACGACGCCTTAGCGGATTCGATGATGTTGCGGTTGGAGAGGACCACGCCCTTCGGTCGACCCGTCGTGCCGCTGGTGTAGAGCATCACGCAGGTGTCGTCGTAGCCCAGTGCCGATTGACGCTTTGTTAGCTCACTTTGAAGCCGCTCTTTCGCTGCGCGCCCTTCCGCCATCGTGTCAGCCATCGCATGCAGCCGCGTATGGTCATATTTGCGCAGGCCGCGGGCATCGAGATAGAGGATGTGCTCGATCGATTTGACCTGGTCCTGCACCTCGATGACTTTGTCGACTTGCTCCTGATCTCCACAGATCGCAAACCGCGCGCCGCAATGATCCAGGACATAGGCCATCTCTTCGGCCACCGCGTCTTGGTAGAGCGGTACAGGCACCGCGCCGACGCATTGCGCGGCTGCCATCGCCCAGTACAGCGCAGGGCGGTTGCGGCCAATAATCGCCACGTAATCGCCGGGCTGCATGTCTAGTGCCAACAGCCCTAGCGCCAGTGCCTCGACCTGTTCGGCGGTTTCGGCCCAGCTCCAACTTTGCCAGATCCCGTATTCTTTTTCGCGATAGGCGGGCCGATTGGCGAATGTGCGGGCGTTGCGCTGCAACAGCGCAGGCATCGACCCGAGCGCCGCGTCGTGGCTGGCTTGCTTCACGGTTTCCTCCCTCAAGCCTTGCGTGAGAGTGCACCGAGTTTTCCGCACCGGTCAAGCGTTGAGCCCCGATGCAAATGTCCGGGAAGCCTTGCGTCGGCGTGCGCAATGGACCATCACGCAATGCTGGTACGTAAGTGGAAGGGCGGCATGGGCGAGATTGTCTTGGTACGGCACGGACAGGCGAATTCAGACGCCACCGATGACGCCAGCTATGATCGCTTGTCGGCACTCGGGCATCAACAAGCGGCGCATCTCGGTGCGTGGCTGCGTGCGTTCGAGCCGGGCTTCGACCGCGTCATCTCGGGCACGTTGCGGCGCCATCGCGAGACCGCGGCGGGTATGGGATTTGACCAGGTGCCCGCCGATCCCCGTTTGAATGAGATGGATTACTTTACTCTGGGCCGGGCGCTGGAGGAGCAACACGGTGTCCCGATGCCCGGCCCGGAGAACTTCGCCGAACATTCAGTGCGCGTGCTAGAAGCCTGGCACGCAGCGGAGATCCGCGGCAATGAGAGCTTTGATGCTTTCGAAGACCGGGTGAATGCGGTGGTGGCTGAGGCCGCCGCACCTGGTGTGCGCGTGTTATGCGTCACGTCGGGCGGCGTGATCGGGATGGTTTTGCGCAGTCTACTCAGCCTTGACCCGCGGCGCACCGCGCAAATCATGCTGCCGATTTGGAATACGTCGCTGCATCGCCTGCGGGTCACGCCGCAAGGCGCTATCTTGGCGAGTTTCAACGCCGTGCCACATCTCGATAAGCCCGAGACTGCCGCTGCGCGGACGACTTACTAGGCTTCAGGGCCGCAACTGCTGCGCGCTCGTTGAGGGTGCCGCAGATTTTACCCTGGCCCGCCAGCGTTCGTTTCAGCCACCATCGCGCAGAGCAACTCAAACATGATCGAGACGCCCAAAAAAGCCGTGTTCCCGCTGGCGTCAAAGGGCGGTGATACCTCGACCAGATCGGCGCCGACGATGTTCACGCCCACCAGTTCGCGCGCAACGCACAGCGCCTCGAAGGAATTGGGGCCGCCCACCTCCGGCGTGCCGGTGCCGGGCGCGAAGGTCGGGTCGACAAAATCAATATCGTAGCTCACATACGTCGGCGCGCTGCCTGCGATCTCGCGGGCTTCTGCCATCACGTCGGGCACGCCGCGCCGGAAGTACTCTTCAATCTCGATGATCCGCACGCCCTCAGAGCGGGCGAAGTCTTTATCCTCGGTGTCGTACGCGGTGCCCCGGATACCGATCTGCACGACGCGTTTGGGGTCAAGCAATCCTTCTTCGACAGCGCGGCGAAACGGGGTGCCATGGGTGTAAAGCGTACCGCCAAAGTAGGATTTGAAGAAGTCGGTGTGGCTGTCAAAGTGGATCATGCCGAGCGGGCCATCTGCTGCCAGCGCACGCAGAACCGGCAGCGATGTGAGGTGGTCGCCACCCGCCGTGAGCGGCCTGATGCCAGCGGCTTTCACCTGAGCGTAGAAATCAGTGATCCGCGCCATCGAATCCTGAATGTCCGCCGGGTTCGGGCCGACATCACCGAGATCCGCGCAGGAAGCGGCCTCAAACGGGCGGATGCCGGTCGCGCCGTTCTCCGCGCGGATCATCGTGGAGGCGTCGCGCAATTGCCGCGGGCCGTGACGCGGGCCCGGTCGATTGGTGGTGCCTGAATCCCACGGCACGCCGATGATGCCGATATCGACCTCCTTCAGGCGCGGGTGATCGAGCCCGAGATGCGGCAACCGCATAAAGCTCGGCACACCGGCGAAACGGGGCAATTCGAAGCCGGATACAGGGTGAAAAAACGGGTCGGACATGATCGCTCGGCTCCTTGAAGCGTTTGTCAGTCAATCGCGCATCGCCCGGCCTACAACGCCCGGCGCGGCACGCGACCCTAGCGGTAATGATTTGCGGCGACTAGGCGCGTTCGATCTCGGCGGGGTGCAGCTTGACCACGTCACTTTCGGGCTCCAGCGCCTCAAAGTCGAAGTTGTCGAGCTTGGCCGCGCGCCTTCCCGCCCGATCTGCTGCAACATTGATCGCCTCAAGATCGCCGCGCGCTTGCGAGAAATGGGTGTCGAGTTTGCTCACCCGCTCAAGAACCAGATCGACATCGCGGTGCAACAGCCGCAGCATCTTGCGGATCGCGCCTGCTTGGTCACGCATCCGGGCATCTTTAAGAACCGCGCGCATCGTATGCAGCGTCGCCATGCATGTTGTCGGCGAGACCACCCACACCCGCGCATCAAAACCTTCGCGCACCACCTCTGGAAAATGCGCGTGCAACTCAGCATAAACGGCCTCTGACGGCAAAAACATCAGCGCGCCGTCAGCTGTTTCCCCGTCAACGATGTACTTCTCGGCGATAGCCTTGATGTGCCCGCGCAGGGCAAGTCGGAAAGCGCGGCTGGCCTCTTGCAAGTCGCGCTCGGTTTCCGCGTTTCTGAGCGCCTCATAAGCTTCGAGCGGAAACTTCGCATCAATGGCGATCGGCCCCGGCGGGTTAGGCAAGTGGATTAGGCAATCGGCGCGCTTGCCGTTCGAGAGCGTCGCTTGCAGCGTGAAACTGTCCGGCGGCAGCGCTTTGGAGACGATATCGTTGAGTTGGATCTCGCCGAACGCCCCGCGCGTTTGCTTGTTCGACAGAATATCCTGGAGCGAGAGAACGTCGCCGGAGAGCTTGGTGATGTTGTCCTGCGCCGCATCGATCGCGGCAAGGCGCTCACGTAACTCGCCTAGGCTATGGGCCGTGCGCGTGGCGCTGTTGGCAAGGCTATCCCCCATGCTTTGGCTGACGCTGGCAAGCCGCTGCTCCATGAGGCCAAGCATCTGCGTTTGCGATTTGGCCTGCGCTTCGGCGACAGAGTTCAACCCGCCATAAAGCTGCTGCTGATTGTCGGCCATATGCGACAACCGCGCGGTGACCTGGTGCAGCGCATGGTTAAGGTCTTGGGTGACCCGCGCCGTTCTGATCACGCGACGCAGGATGAGGATCAAAATCAGCGTCACAACCACCAGCGCCACCGCAGCGATAAGCCGAGGGTCATCAAACGCGATGGCGTATTCTCCGATTTCAATCATCGACGGCCAAAGAGCTTTTCAATGTCTGTGAGCGACAGTGACACGTATGTTGGCCGGCCATGGTTGCACTGCCCCGAAAGCGGTGTCGTCTCCATCTCTCTGAGGAGCGCGTTCATCTCCTCACCCGACATACGGCGCCCCGAGCGGACCGATCCATGGCACGCGACGCGCGAGAGCACAGCATCAATACGGCTCGCGAGGGTTTGGCTGGAGCCAAGATCGTGCAGTTCATCCAAGATGTCGCGTAACAGCGGTGCGGCTTCAATCGCTCCGAGAAGCGCAGGCGTCTCACGCACGGCAATGGTGCCGGGGCCGAAAGGCTCCAGTGTGAGGCCAAGTTTGGATAGCTCGTCTGCATGGGCCAACAGCAGATCGGCGTCAGCGCTGCTGAACGTCACGATTTCTGGGATAAGAAGCGCCTGGGCCGCGACGCCGTGGCTGGCATAGGCCGCTTTGAGCCGTTCATACACCAGGCGCTCATGGGCGGCGTGCTGATCGACGATGACCAGCCCTTCAGCGGTTTGCGCAACGATGTAGTTTTCGTGGATCTGCCCACGTGCGGCACCGAGCGGGTGTGCGGCGTCGGCATCTGTGGTCTCAGGCGGTGCATCGATGCGCGCGGCGGGTGGTGGCACCTCAGCAAAGCCAGTCGGCGCCTGCGCCCCATTAAAGCCAGTCGGCGCCTGCGCGTCAGTAAAGCCAGTCGGCGCCTGCGCCCCATCAAAGCCAGTCGGCGCCTGCGCCTCCGTGACCCGGTGCAACAGCGAGCGAGCGGGCTGCGGTGCTTGGTAACGTGCGGAAGGTGCCGCTTGGGGTTGCGCGGCGCCCAAAAGCCCCTGCGTGACCGTCGTAGCGGCGCGGTGACCGGCTTCTGCCAAGGCATGCCGCAGCGCCGAGACAACCAGCCCGCGGGCCAAGCCTGGCTCCCGAAACCGCACTTCTGATTTGGCAGGATGCACGTTCACGTCAACGCGCCGCGGGTCGCAGGTTACAAACAACGCCGCGGCAGCGTGGCGGTCACGGCTTAGCACGTCAGCATACGCCGCCCGCAGCGCCCCGATCAAAAGTTTTTCGCGCACAGGCCGCCCGTTGACGAAGAAGTACTGCGCCACAGCCGCGCCGCGCGAATAGGTCGGCAGCGCTGCGAACCCGGTGAGGCGCAGCCCCTCGCGCGTGGCGTCAATCGCCAGCGCATTGTCCGCGAACTCTGCACCCAGGATCTGCGCCAACCGGCGGCTTAGCGCATCGAAGAGATCACCGGTCTCAGGATCGGCGCGAAACGTCACGCGAGGCGCGCCACCGCCTACATCGCGCAAAGTGAACCCGATCGCGGGCTCGGCCATCGCCAGCCGCTTGACAACATCGGTGATCGCTTGGGTCTCGGCTCGGTCAGAGCGGAGAAACTTCAACCGCGCGGGCGTTGCATAGAACAAATCGCACAACTCGACGATTGTGCCCTTTGACAACGCCGCGGGTTTGACCGGGCTCAGCGCGCCACCAGCGACGGACAAAACCCCGGCCTCACCGCCGCTGCGCGAGGTGATTTTGAGCCGCCCAACCGCCCCGAGCGAGGGCAGTGCCTCGCCGCGAAACCCAAACGATTGGATATCGAGCAGATCGGTGCCATCGATCTTGGACGTGGCGTGCCGTGACATCGCAAGCGGCAGCTCACCGGGCGGTATGCCGTGGCCGTCATCGGTGACGCGAATGAGCGACTTGCCGCCTTCGGCATAATCAACCTCGATCCGCGTGGCGCCTGCGTCGATTGCGTTCTCGACAAGCTCTTTGACCGCAGAAGCAGGACGCTCCACGACTTCGCCAGCGGCAATACGGTTGATCGCGCTTTCATCAAGCTGCCGTATCGCGACACGGGGGCTGTCGCTTATCTTGCGGTCATCGAGGGCCATGCCACTATCGGTAGCATGACCCCCTAGGTCTTGACCAGCCTTACATAGGCAAGCTGATCAATTCGTGGCTTCGAGGCCCTCAGGCTGACCGACGACCACGAAGTGCAGGTTTTCTGGCCGGACAAGCCGCGCGGCAACCCTTTTGACGTCTTCAATCGTCACCGCATTCACCCGGTCATTTCGGGTTGCGATATAGTCGATCGACAGATCTGAGAGCTGCATACCAACAAGGATCCGCGCGATCCGGGCATTACCGTCAAAGCGCAGCGGATAGGCCCCGGTGAGGTAGGTCTTCGCCGTCTCCAACTCCTCCGGCGTCACGCCTTGGGTGGCGAGTTTACGCCACTCCTCGGTGATCACGTCGATTGCTTCGGCCACCACGTTGTTGGAGGAACTCACCCGACCGACATAGAGATCGGCGAAATCAGCATCCATCAGGTAGGAGTAGACCCCGTAAGTGAGGCCGCGCTTCTCGCGCACCTCCTCCATCAATCGACCGGACCGACCGCCACCCAGCACCTCATTCATCACAAAGGCCGCGAAGAAATCGTCATCGTCGCGGGGAATGCCCTCATGACCGAAGACAGCGACAGATTGCGGGGTGTCGAAAGGAACCAACGTGATGCCGCCGGTGAAGGCAACCTCGGCCATTTCGGGCTCTGGCGCACCGGTGTCAGGCAGATCGCCGAGCAGCTTGTCGAGCAGCACGCCCAATTCTTCGGCGGTGATATCGCCCACGACGCCGACATAGACGTGATCTTTGCTCAGCACATTGCGATGGGCCGTCACGATATCGTCGCGTGTCAAAGCCGTGACGCTTTCAATCGTGCCTTCCAGCTTGGTGCCATAGGGATGGTCGCCGAAAGCGTACGCGTTGAACGCTTCGCTCGCGATCTCATCAGGATCGGTGGCATCAGCGCGCAGACCAGAAATCACCTGGCCGCGCACCCGCTCAAGCGCATCCTCATCGAAACGCGGCTCGACCAACGCCATGCGCAACAAATCGACCGACGCGTCGCGGTTCTCCGTCAGAAAGCGCGCCGAGATCGATAGGCTATCGCGCCCGATATCGAAGCTGAACTCGGCCGCGAGCGCTTCTTGCGCGACGGAAAAGTCCTGTGCGCTGAGATCGCCCGCGCCCTCCTCGATCAGCCCAGTCATCAGGTTGATAGCGCCGCGCTTGCCCGGCTCGTCGAGCGATGCGCCACCTTTGAAGCGCAATTCCAAAGCGACGAACGGGATCTCATGGGCTTCGACCAGCCACGCGGTGATGCCCCCAGGCGATGTCACCTCCTGAATGTCTACCGCCGCGCGCGCTGGAAGCGCCGCCGCCAGAGTGGCGACACATGCAAAGACGAACCTAATCATTGTGTTACCTCTTCTGCTGGGGTCGCCGGGCGTGCCCAGCCGGTTACTGATCGCGACCGGTCAAACACGCGTTCCGCTGCCGCCATGACGTCTTCGGGCGTCACCGCTGCCAAGACTTCGGGCCAGGCCTCAACATCGTCGACCGTGAGACCCGAGGTCAGCGCGTTGCCATAGCGGCGCGCCAAACCCTGTACGCTGTCCTCCGCGTAAATCAGCGACGCGCGCAGCTGAAACTTCACACGCTCAAACTGCTCGGTGTCGACACCTTCTTCCATGAAAGCCGCGATCGCCTCATCAAGCGCTGCCTCGGCTTCTTCCAAACTGACGCCCGGTGCGGGCACAAGTCCGATCCCCAACTGGCTGCTGTCGTAGGACAGGGAATCGTAGAAGGCCCATGTGTAGAGCGCTTTGTTGCTCTCAAAGGTGAGCGCGCGGGGCAACACGGAGGTAAACGCGTTGCCGTTAAGCAAATCGGCGAGGATGACGAGCGCCGCCGCCTCTTCCTGCGCGCCGCTTTCCCGCTTGGGCGCGAGATATGAGCGCGTGACGTAGGGATCAGAAATCCGCGGATCTTTGAAGATCAACCGCCGCTCGGCCAATTGAGGCGGCTCCGACGGGCGGATGCGCGGGCCGATATCAGGATTGGCCGGAATCGGGCCGTAATGGCGCTCGGCCAGAACCCGCACCTCGTCCGGTTCCACGTCACCGGCCACGATCAACACCGCATTGTTTGGCGCGTAGTGCTCATCGTAGAATGCTAAAACATCCTCCATATCCAGCTGCTCCATCTCATGGCGCCAGCCGATAATCGGGATCCCGTAAGGGTGGTTCATGTACAGCGCCGACATGCGCTGCTCGCTGAAAAGCGCATTCGGGTTTGAATCGGTCCGTTGCGCCCGTTCTTCAAGGATCACATTGCGCTCGGTCACGATGTCATTTTCAGTGAGAGCAATGTTGCGCATCCGGTCTGCTTCCATCTGCATCATCAATTCGAGACGATCCGATGCGACGCGCTGGAAGTAAGCGGTGGTGTCTTGCGAGGTGAACGCATTATCGGAGCCCCCGTTTTTGGTGACGGTCTCCGAGAACTCCCCTGAGGCGAGCGTTTCCGTCGCCTTAAACAAGAGGTGCTCAAGAAAATGGGCCACGCCCGAGACGCCGGGCGGTTCATCCGCGGCGCCTGCGCGGTACCACAGCATATGCACCACAACAGGTGCGCGCGTATCTTCGATGACGACCACCTCAAGGCCGTTATCGAGCGTAAAATCGGTGACCTCCGCGGCGCGAAGTGGCGCTGCCGCAATCACCAAGAAGGGCAAAACCAGGGATATCAGTCGCATGTGTACTCACTTGCTTTTGACAGGATGAGAAGGAACCTAACCCCTGCCCCGCCTCAAGCAAGACGTGCTACATAGATGTGAGGTTTTGTCACTCGGGTTGGGGCGGCGCAGCAGGCGTACGCACACCCAAGCCGCGGAAACGCTCCAACTCAGCGTAGTTATCGAGCGTCTGGCGCGAGTACGCTCGGAAATAGGTATTCACGTTAAAGAACCGTTCGAGCACACGCCCGTTCTTGCGGCGCCGGAAGTTCAGATCCTCCTGGGCGAGCAATGACCGGATATTGGGGTCGACGCCGTAACGACTAACAGAGCCGACAAGCCCCGCATCATTCCCCGGCACTGTGCTCGATGCATCCGGGCGTCCACCCAACGCGACGATGGCATCAGCATTGGGGTTAACGTCGGTGCGGTTGTTACCGCCGGGTGTCGGCGGCGGGAGATCAGAAAAGCTCTCAGGCGCCTCAAGCGGCCGCTTGGGAACGATGGCAAACTCATCCGGCCCGGCAGTAGACGTCGACAAGTTCAGCAGCACCGGATCTCTGCCGCTGCTGCACGCCCCGAGCGCCACCGTCACCGCAATTAGCGCGACGCATTTCCCAACGCTGATCGCCATAACCCTGCCCTCACTGCACGTTTTCGAGCCATATCGCATATGGACAATCGCGTCACGCGGTGTTTCGGCGTTCCCCCGTGAATAGGATCAACCCGATAGCGCCCGCAAAAATCGCGATGTCAGCCACGTTAAAACTGTAGGGATTGGTGATACCACAACAGGACATGTTCAAAAAGTCCGCGACGGCACCGTAGGCAACACGGTCGACCACATTGCCCACCGCGCCACCGATGAGCAGCCCAGCGGCCACCCGTGCAGCGGGGCGCGACTCGCTTCGGATCCATATTGCCACCCAGATCGCGATACCCAGCGCAACCGCGATCAACACCCATCGCATCCACTGGGCGTTACTGGCCATCAGGCCGAAATTAATCCCGTGGTTCCAAGCCATCTGCAGCTGAAGAAAGGGCGGGAAAATCGGGTAGTCCCGCAACACGTCCAAGTCGATGACGTGCAGCACATAAAGCTTGGTGACTTGGTCGAAAACAAATATTGCCGCCGCGATCCAGTAGACAATGCGCATAGTGCCGGTGCTCGCATTCGCCATGATCAATGCCGGAAATGCCGCATACCGGTAAACACCATGGCGAGATCTGCCTGATCAGCGGCCTCTATGACCGCGTCATCCCGCATCGAGCCGCCCGGCTGTATCACACAGGCAGCGCCAGCGGCAGCCGCCTCCATCAGACCGTCGGGGAATGGGAAGAACGCGTCGGACGCCACGACGCAACCACGCGTCAGGGGTTCTTTGAGGCCAAGCACGTCGGCCATCCGTTCAGCTTTTTTGGCGGCGATCAACGCGCTATCGACGCGGCTCATCTGACCAGCGCCGATACCCACTGTGGCGCCGTCGCGAGCATAAACGATGGCGTTGGACTTCACATGTTTGGCGACGCGCCAGGCAAAGCGCAGGTCAGACATCTGCGCCGGACTTGGCGCGCGTTTCGTCACCACGCGTAGATCTGCCTCGCCGACTTGACCGGTGTCCTTGTCTTGCAGCAAAAACCCACCGGACACTTGCCGCCAGGCCTGCATCGGTGCATGCGGGTCGGCCAGCGCATCGGTGGTGAGCAATCGCAGGTTTTTTTTCTGCGCAAAGAGCGCGCGGGCCTCTTCGCTCGCCCCTGGCGCGATCACCACTTCGGTGAAAATCTCGAGGATCGCGCGCGCCGTCGCCTCATCAAGCGGCTGGTTCAGCGCTACGATACCGCCGAAAGCCGATGTGCGGTCGCAATCGAAGGCCCGCGAGAACGCCGCCGACAACGTGTCCCCCTGAGCGACACCGCACGGATTGGCGTGTTTGATAATGGCGCAGGCCGGTCCGTCGCTGGGGTCGAACTCGCAGATCAGCTCAAAAGCCGCATCGGTATCGTTGATATTGTTGTAGCTAAGCGCCTTACCTTGCCACTGCTTGGCGGTGGCAACGCCGGGCCGCCCGCTGCCGTCACTATAGAACGCTGCGCTTTGGTGGGGGTTCTCGCCATAGCGCAGGGTATCGACCCGCGTGCCGCCAAATGCCCGACGCCGCGGCGTCGGCTGCTCTAGCGCGCCCGCCAACCACGACGATACCGCCGCGTCGTAAGCCGCCGTGCGCGCATAAGCGTTGAGCGCCATACGCTGGCGGAAGGCATAGCGCGTCTTACCGCCGTTCTGCGCCATTTCGTCCAGCAACGCCGCGTAATCTTCGGGGTCAGTGACAATCGTCACGAAGCGGTGGTTCTTGGCGGCTGCCCGGATCATCGCAGGCCCGCCAATATCGATGTTCTCGATGCACGCGGCGTAATCTGCCCCGGCTGCCACTGTCGCCTCGAACGGATACAGATTGACCACCAACAGATCGATAGGGCGGATGTTGTGTTCAGTCATCGCATCGATATGGGCGGGATTGTCTCGTATTGCCAAAAGCCCCCCGTGAACGCCGGGATGCAGCGTCTTGACGCGACCGTCCATCATCTCCGGGAAGCCGGTAAGCTCGGACACATCCGTCACGGTCAGCCCGCTATCGCGCAGGAGCGACGCTGTCCCCCCTGTAGAAGCCAAGGCGACATCGTGCTCCGCCAAACGCTGCGCCAGATCGGCCAAGCCGGTCTTGTCGGAGACAGAGATCAGCGCCCGCGACGGCGCCACCAAGTCAGTCATAGATCTTCCCTAATCGTCCATCCCGTCCGGCGGATCCAACTCATAATCGCGCAGGTGCGAGGGTGTATCCTGCGCCTTGGCGAGGGTCCAGCGTACGCGGCTCGCATAACGCAAGGCGCGGGCGGAGAGAACGATTTGTTTGGTGGCGCGCGGTTGCACCCGGTCATGTTCGAGATAAACCGATGGCTCGAGCCGCATTTGCGCCTCGTGATCGTGGCGAAAAATCCAAACCTCGCCGCTCTTGAGCGCGAGCGACACGGCATTTCCGCCCATATCAAGCTGCGCCTCCACGTCGGGATGCAGGTGAAACCGAATTTGGTAGGGGATACCAGCGAGGCGGGTGGCCTCTAGCGCAGTAGTGAATTGCTGTTGGTGATCGTCCTCGATCGCGGCCAGCACGTCTTCGCCTGCCAAGCCACGACCATCCTCGCTCATTTCCAGCTGGCGGACATGGGTGAGCCCGTGCGAAGGCACATATCCGTCATGTCCTGCGACAATCCCCACCGGCGTTGCATCGGTGCCGATCTGCACTTTCACGCTGCTGGGCCGCGTGACCAGCCACTCGGCTTGCGCCGTATCAGGGTCGCCCAAACGAGACGACGACAGCCCGTCGATACCAAGCACGGAATGCGAGGCTGTGGCCCGCCCGGCGCGCGCCCAATCCGCCCCGAACGCGCGGCCATCGCCGCACGCTATGATGACCGGACGGCGCCCTGACGTCATCTCAAAGGCAAGGGTCGAGGCATGGGCGTTGCTGCTCGCCTCGGTCTCGGGCGGCACCGCACCGTCGAAGATCAAGGTAGTGCGCGCAGCACTCATCCGCACAAAACCCATGGCCAAGCCGTGGCGCGGCATGCCGCGAATACCCGACCCCGCCAACGCGGTATCCAGCTGCCCATTGGCGCCGCGGCCGCCGCCGTGAAACCGGGTCAAACCGCCATCCGCGTGCCGCAGAGCACGAAGCGTCGGCGCAATGCGCATTATCGCATCAAGATGGGCCTCATCTGGGACGAGATCGGCCTCGCGAAGAGCATCAGCCGCCCAAATGAGATGGGTGAGCACCTCTAACAGTTCTTCGGGATTGCGCGATGCGATCGCCCCGCCATCATCAACCGCCGCTTTGCACACCTGCCCCAAGGCCTGGATCGCGGGCGCGACGATGTCTTGGGTCCCTTCCAGCGCAAGGCCCGCCTGGATCAACCCTGTCAGCGCTTCGATCCTCGGCAGGCCCATCGGCGCGGTGTGCCAGCGCTTAGCCAGGAACCGGGTCTGCTGAGACAGCGAGGTATAAAGCGGCTGGGAAAGGTCCACCTCGTCGCCCTGCATCAGAAACAGACCATGATTGACCAGCCGGATGACCCGGCGCCCGGTCGTATGCGCGGCCCAGCCAGGCCCTTTACCGGTGTAAAACCGATTGAGCCATTCCTGCAGCCAACCCTGAGCCCGGGCGCGCGCCTGGTAATCGCCCAGCGCCGCCAGGTCATCGAGCCAAGTGAAGCCGTGCAACGCGTGCAGCAGATCGGCGTCGTCCGTTTCAATTGACCACAGCGAACCGCCCGGCACATCGATCAACGTGCCGTCGACACGGTACTTGCCCGCCACCAAGCTCTTGCCCCGCGACAGCCGCCCGATCGTGCGGGGCTCGGGATTGGCCTTGAAACCACGCGCCTTCTCACCGCGCCGGGCGCGTTTTGCGTGGTATCGCGTGATCCACTCGGACACGCGGTTGGGCTGGCCATCGGACGCGGTCAAAGCGGGCCTTGGCGAACAGGGGAAAGGCTGCGTCGCATAACGTGCTTTCTTCGCTAGTTGCCCTTTATCAAAGCTGCGATGAAGAAGCCGTCAAGCCCGCCATGCTCTGGCCAGAGCGCTGGATGCAAGCGGATGCCTTCGGGCGTCAGCCATTCTGGGGCGATTGACTGAGCTTTGTAGGCGGCGTGATCTGGCGCCCAACCACCGTGTTGGCTCAGAAAGCGCTCGATCTGCACTTCGCCCTCATCGGGCAGCAGCGAGCAGGTGCAATAAACCAGCCGCCCGCCTGGTCGCAGCCAAGTGGAAGCCCGGGCGAGAAGCCGCTCTTGCAGCGCGATAAGCGGCGCGAAATCGCCGTCGCGCTTGGCATGAGGCAAATCGGGATGACGCCGTATCGTGCCAGTCGCCGAACAGGGCGCATCAAGCAGGATTGCATCGAACGGCGCGTCAGGCTCCCAGGTTAGCGCGTCGGCGACAACCTGCGTGGCGCTGAGCCTGGTGCGGGAGAGATTGTTGGTTAGTGTGGTCATGCGGGACGGGGAGACATCCAACGCGGTGACCTGCGCCCCCGCCGCCGCCAATTGCAGGGTTTTGCCGCCTGGCGTGGCGCAGAGGTCGAGCACGCGCATGCCGGGTTGGGGCGCCAGCACCCGGGCGGGGATCGCCGCGGCGGCGTCTTGCACCCACCAAGTCCCTTCGTCGTAACCGGGCAAAGCAGTCACCTGCTGTCGCGATGCGAGCCGGACGCTGCCCGTCGGCAAAGCGCGCCCGCCGAGATGTGCGGCAAGCGCTTGGGCATCGCCGTCGCGGGGGGTCAGATCAAGGGGCGCCCCGGCCGCATGCGCCACCTCAATCGCGTCGACGGTTGCTTTGCCATAGGCTTTGACCAGAGGCGCGCGCAGCCGCTTAGGCAGGCGGGGCGGCGGCAGGGTCTCCCATTGCGCCATCGCCACTCGGCGCAGCACAGCGTTCACCATACCGGCGGCGCGTTGCGTGTCGCGATGGCCCCGGCTGAGCGACACCGCCGCGTTCACCACCCCATGGGGCGGCGCGTCGTGCACGGCGATCTCGGTAATCGCCAGCCGCAGGCCGTTGAGCACGCGCGGGTGCGGCCGTTTCTTGAGGTGCGGGCCAAGCAGGCGATCGGCACGATCAGACCAACGCAGGGTATCCGTCGCGAGGCGTTGCGCGCGCGCTCTCTCGGCTGGCGGTAAGGCCTCAACCACAGCCGGCATAACTTCGGCGAGCGTGCGCCGCTCTTCGGTAACCTCCATCAAGAGATCCAACGCTGCCCGTCGCGGCGCAAGCCCAGAAGGCGCCATGCCGCACTCCCATAAATTGCAATTCTGCAACCCGGCAGTATATCGGAGGGGGACGCGCGACAAGGAAATGGCAATGCAGGAAGAGAAGCCGGAAGCAAGTGACGAAGAGGCCCCGCGCCCTGAACTCACGCCTGCCGCGCAACGTGCCCTTGCCGAAGCGGAAGAGCGGCGCAAGAAGGCGTGCGCTGGGGAGATCCCGAAGGAGTATGGCGGCCGCGACGGGCCCGAGCCGGTGCGCTATGGCGACTGGGAGCTCAAAGGGCTCGCCATCGACTTTTAGGCTTGCGGCGGTGCGAGAGTCGTTTGCTTACGTGTTCAAGCCGAGAACATCGATCATGTCGTATTCGCCCGGGGGCTGGCCCTGACCCCACAATGCCGCCCGCAGCGCGCCCTTCGCAAACAGCTGTCGGTCACTGGCTAAATGACGGAGGATGATGCGCTCACCGCTGCCTGCGAAAATGACATCGTGCTCGCCCACCACATCACCGCCGCGAATGGCGCTGAAACCGATCGCACCGCGGGCGCGGGCACCCGTGATACCGTCACGCCCACGCTCGGCCGCGCCATCGAGCGCAACGCCACGCCCGCGCGCTGCCGCTTCGCCCAGCATCAACGCGGTACCCGAGGGGGCGTCCACCTTCTGGTTGTGATGGCTCTCAACGATCTCGATGTCGTAATCGGCGTCGAGCGCTTTTGACACCATTTCGGTCAGTTTCGTGAGCAGATTGACCCCCAGGCTCATATTGCCTGCGCGCACAATCACCGCCTCATTTGCGGCCTCGGCAATGTTTGCCAGGTCATCCTCGGTGAAACCGGTGGTCCCGATCACGTGGACGGCCTGCGTCTGACCCGCCATCTGCGCGAATGCCACGCTTGCCGCGGGGGCGGTAAAATCCAGGATGCCCTGGGCCGCGTTAAAGGCCGCGCGCGGGTCGCTGGTGACGGTGACGCCCAACGCGGCACCCCCCATCGCGACGCCCAAGTCTTGGCCAACCCAAGGATGATCGGGCAACTCCAGCGCCCCTGCTAACGTCACCGCGTCGGAGGACAGCACTGTTTGGGTCAACATTTGCCCCATGCGCCCCGAAACCCCTGTCACCACCAGCCCCGGTACTGCCATGCCCTCAACCCCTTCGCCATGGACCGACACACGACAGTTGCGCAGGCCCCAATTCGGTTCTATCTGAGCCGGCATGGCGAAACATGCAAGCGATCGTGGGCGGGGCCCTTCTCAGCGTCAATTACGCGTGGGCGAACTGATACGGCGCACGCTGTCGGACGTGTTGGGGCGGGGCGACATTCACGACCCGGAATTGAACCGCTTGTCTATCAGGGTCGGCGAGGTGCGCACCTCGCCGGATCTGCGCGTAGCGACCGCTTATGTGATGCCGCTGGGCGGGTCAGGGCAAGTTGAGGCGCTTGAGGCGCTCAAGCGCAACCGCGGCGAGTTACGCCGCGCTGTGAACAAAGGCCTGACCCTGAAATTCTCGCCTGAGTTGCGCTTCGTCATCGATCAGAGCTTTGATCAAATGGATGAAACCCGCCGCTTGCTGGAGCAGGATCAGGTGCGCCGTGACTTGGATCGCTAAAGCATGTTTGTACCTCGCCTCAATCGCCCTGCCAGCGGCAGCGATGGCGGCAGAGTGCACAACGATGCGCTACGACGGCGCGCCCTTTTCGTGGTGCGCGATTGATCTTAGCCAAGAGGAATTGCGGCTTTGGCTCTACAGCACCGATGCCG
The DNA here is from genome assembly GCA_038750765.1 of Pseudomonadota bacterium. Lineage (GTDB taxonomy): Bacteria > Pseudomonadota > Alphaproteobacteria > Rhodobacterales > Rhodobacteraceae > Psychromarinibacter. Next base: position 17,848 of record JBCDGW010000061.1, read on the forward strand.
AGCCGTTTAGCCGGTTTTCCGAGATCGATGAGGCTTTGCGCGCGGATGGCAAAGCGCTTGGCCTCGCGATTAATGCAGGCATGTTTCACCAAGACCGTTCCGCCGTCGGCCTCTACATCGAGGAAGGGCTTGAGAAACACCGTTTGGTGACGGCTGCCGGTCCTGGAAATTTCGGCCTGCTGCCCAACGGGGTTTTTTGCATCGCCAAAAGCGGCGCGCAGGTGATCGAAAGCCGCCAGTTCGCTCAATCAGCGCCTGCCTGCACCTATGCGACACAATCGGGACCGATGCTGGTGATCGACGGCGCGCTGCACCCGCGATTTCTACCCGACAGCGATAGCCTGCGGATCCGCAATGGCGTGGGCGTACGCACAGACGGTCAAAGCGTGATTATCGCGATTTCGGACCGGCCGGTGAACTTCCACCATTTCGGCCGCTTCTTCCGCGATGTGCTGGACACGCCCAACGCGCTTTATCTCGATGGCTCGGTGTCGCAGCTATTCGCCCCGGCGCTCGGGCGTTTTGACAGCGGCCCGCGCCTGGGGCCAATCCTGGGAACGGTCGTGCCCTCGGGCGGCTAAATGGTTGACTTACGCGCGCGACGCGATGTAGGCCGCGCGCTTTATCCGCACCGTTGAGGATCTCTTATGGCACGCAAACGCAAGGGCCGCGATGTGCATGGATGGCTGATCGTTGACAAGCCGGTAGGGCTTACCTCAACCGCGGTTGTCAACAAAGTGCGCTGGTCCTTTGACGCCAAAAAGGCGGGCCATGCGGGTACTCTCGACCCAGAGGCAACCGGCGTGTTGGCGGTCGCGCTCGGCGAGGCGACCAAGACCGTGCCCTTCGTCACCGACGCGTTGAAGGCCTACCGCTTCACGGTTCGGTTTGGCGCCGCCACCAATACCGACGATGCGGAAGGCGAGGTGATCGCACAGTCCGACATTCGACCGGACGACCACGAAATCACCGCCGCACTTACCCGGTTTGAAGGCGACATAGAGCAGGTACCGCCGCAATACTCCGCGGTGAAGATCGACGGCGAGCGGGCGTACAAAAGGGCCCGCGATGGCGAGGTGCTCGCATTGGCCGCGCGGCCGCTTTATGTCGATGAGATCGCCTTGGTGGATCGGCCTGACCCAGACCACGCCGTTATCGAGATGGTGTGCGGCAAGGGCGGCTATGTGCGCTCGGTCGCCCGGGATTTGGGCGAGGCGCTTGGCTGCCATGGCCATGTCGTCGCGCTCCGCCGGGTCTGGTCAGGGCCGTTTGAGGCGGAAGATGCGGTGTCGATGGACCAGGTCGAAGCGCTGGCTAAATCGCCGGAAATTGACGCGCTTCTGCGCCCGTTGGAGGAAGGTTTGGCCGATCTGCCGGAACTGCGCTGCACCGATGAGGGCGCCGCGCGGATGCGCAATGGCAACCCTGGCATGGTGTTGACCTCCGAGGCGGAATACGGCGACGAGGCGTGGGCTTCGCTTAACGGGCGCGCGGTTGCCGTGGGTATCTACCGCGCTGGAACGTTGCACCCTAGCCGCGTCTTTCTCGCCTAACGCCAGCAATCACCGCAAAAAAAGGGCCGCGCTCGGCGGCCCTTTCGAATTTCAGAGGCGGGAGCCTTACATCATGCCGCCCATGCCGCCCATGTCGGGCATGCCACCGCCAGCAGCGCCAGCGCCTTCTTTAGCGGGCTTGTCAGCTACCATGGCTTCGGTGGTGATCAGCAGACCAGCAACAGAGGCTGCATCCTCAAGCGCGGTGCGGACCACTTTGGCCGGATCGATCACGCCGAAGGAGAACAGATCGCCGTACTCTTCGGTCTGGGCGTTGAAGCCGAAGGAGTCGTCGTTGGACTCGCGGATCTTGCCAGCCACAACCGACCCGTCGACGCCCGAATTCTCGGCGATCTGACGCAGCGGCGCTTCCAGCGCGCGACGCACGATCGAGATACCGGCATCTTGGTCGGAGTTTTCGCCTGACAGGCCTTCGAGCGCCTTAGCACCCTGAACCAGGGCCACGCCGCCGCCGACAACGATGCCTTCTTGCACCGCAGCACGGGTCGCGTTCAGCGCATCATCGACACGGTCCTTACGCTCTTTGACTTCCACCTCGGTCATGCCACCGACGCGGATGACGGCAACACCGCCGGCCAGCTTGGCCACACGCTCTTGCAGCTTCTCGCGGTCATAATCGGAGGTGGTTTCTTCGATCTGCTGACGGATCTGGGCCACGCGGGCTTCGATCTCGGCCTTGTCGCCAGCGCCGTCAACGACGGTGGTCTCGTCTTTGGTGATCGAGACGCGCTTGGAGGTGCCCAGCATATCGACGGTAACGCCTTCGAGCTTCATGCCCAGATCTTCTGAGATCACCTGGCCGCCGGTCAGGATCGCGATGTCCTGCAGCATGGCCTTGCGGCGATCGCCGAAGCCTGGCGCTTTAACGGCAGCAATCTTCAGACCGCCGCGCAGCTTGTTGACCACGAGGGTGGCCAGCGCTTCGCCTTCCACGTCCTCCGCGATGATCAAAAGCGGCTTGCCCGACTGGATGACCGACTCGAGGAGCGGCACCATCGGCTGCAGCGAAGAAAGCTTTTTCTCGTGCAGAAGGATCAGCGCATCTTCCAGCTCAACCGTCATCTTGTCGGGGTTGGTCACGAAGTACG
>JBCDGW010000062.1:0-19900 GCA_038750765.1 Pseudomonadota bacterium
AGTGGCGGCACCTCTGGCTTTTGGCGACAGTTATCAAGGCGCGCCAATTGTCGGCACCACGGCAGATTTCGTGTCGCATTTAACGGGTGGCTTGGCTGAGGGCCGCCTGTTTGAGAACAGCAGCGAGGCGGTCTTGGGCGCTGCGGCGCCGCTCGACATCGGTGATCGTTTTGAGCCCGCACACGGCGTCGGCGAAGCCGCGGTTGAAGGCGCCCATGCCGGGACAGAACTGATCGCTGTGGGTCGCATGCCACGCACCGGCACGCCCTGGGATCACGCGATCCTAGTGGCAATCGAGTCGGTTTGGGAAGTGCACGGTCTCGCGAACGGACATGCGCCCGAGGCCGGAAACCAGATTGGCCCGCCTTTCAATGCTAAGTACTTTCCAGGCACACCAGCAGTGATCGTGCGCGCCGACAGCTTGGCTGCCACATACGGGCTACGTTCGCAATTCACCCGCGACCGCGAGATGATGGCCTTCTTCCCCGGCGCGGTGTTGGCCAACCTCTACCGGATCATGGGCGATATTCGCCAAGCCATGTCGCTGATGTCGATTGTGACCCAGATCCTCGTCGCCATCAGCGTGCTGCTCGGGCTTTTCATCCTGGCACGGCTATTCCAGCGCCAGGTGGCGATGCTGCGCGCGCTAGGGGCTCCCCGCCGCTTTATTGCCGGTGTGATTTGGAGCTATGGCACCGCGCTTTTGGCTCTGGGCACCGTCCTGGGCTTTGCACTCGGCTTTGTCGCAGCGGCGATCCTGTCGCAAATCGTCACGGCGCGGACGGATATCCTTGTGCGCGCAAGCATCGGGTGGACCGAGATCCACCTGGCACTGTCGTTCCTGGCGGTTACCTCTGTCTTAGCGCTCGTGCCCGCGCTCGCGCTCTTGCGTCAGCCGATTGCGCAAAACCTAAGGATGTGACCAGCGGCGCTACCGACATCACCGTCAGGCGTTGAGCGTTTCAGTCGACGAGAAGAACATCGCCTGGCTCACAGCCGAGCGCACCTGATCCTCCGAATAGGGTTTGGTGATCACAAAGGCAGGTTCCGGCCGATCCCCGGTCAAAAGACGCTCAGGGAACGCTGTAATGAAGATAACCGGAATGTCGCTTGCGACCGCCAAGATTTCATTGACCGCGTCGATACCTGACGATCCGTCAGCCAGTTGGATGTCCGACAGGATGAGGTCAGGTCTTTCCTGCGCGGCAAGCTCAACGGCTTCGGTTGCGGTTCGCGCAACACCGGTAATCGCGTGACCCATTTCCGCGACGATCCCTTGCAGATCCATCGCGATGATGGCCTCGTCCTCGATCACCATCACGCGACCCTTGACGCTGTCTTCCATTTCCCGCCGCGCGATGCCCACCAACTCTCCCACTTCGGAGGCTTCCAGGCTCATGATCTTGGCGATTTCCTCGGTTGGAAATTCCTCGATGGTGTAGAGCAACAGCGCCTCACGGGTATTGGCGGTCAGACGACCCATATGTTTTTGCGCACGCTGGGCAATCCCGATATCGTCGGAGCCCTCCACAGGCGCGCCGGCGCTGGACCAAATCAAATGGAACGTGCGGAACAGTGCGGTTTTGTCGGCGTATCCTTCCTCGAAAATTGACCGATCGGCCAAGATCGCTTCCAGTGTTGCAACCGCATAGCTGTCCCCGGTGGACTGGCTGCCCGTCAGCGCTCGTGCGTATCGACGCAGGTAAGGTAAGAGGCCCCCAATGCGCACCGATAGTGAGCTAGCATCCGCATTCGACATTTTTTCGCGCCTTTTTCTTTCTTCATGGAACAATCTGCGACGACAGACGTTCGGTTCCCGTGCGCCTTAGATAATCGTCGCGACCAATGCAAATCCGGATCGGCCTCCGGAGTCTTTCAGCAACAGGACTTTTTGATGCCTCACACCCACTCTCACGATGATACCGAGGACCAAATCGACCAGAATTTGCGGAAGGTATATCAGAAAACGTTGAATGAGCAGGTACCTGACAAACTTTTGAGTTTGCTCGATCAGCTTCGCGAACAAGATGGCAGCGATGACCGTTGATCCCCGCGAGCAAATTGTCGAGCACTTGCCGTCGATGCGTGCTTTCGCCGTTTCGCTCACCCGCGACGGGGCACGGGCTGATGATGTCGTGCAGGATGCAATCCTGAAGGCATGGAACAATTTCGAAAAGTTTCGCGAGGGTACTAATCTGCGCGCCTGGCTGTTCACGATTGTGCGCAACACATATTACTCCGAACTGCGCCGCTCACGTCGCGAAGTCTCCGATACTGACGGAGCGATGGCGGCAACCCTGTCAGAAAAGCCCGAGCATGACGGCCGCCTTGCGATGGCCGATTTTGAGAAAGTCTTCGACAAACTGCCCGATGAGCAGCGTGAGGCGCTCGTCTTGGTCGGCGCATCGGGTCTCTCCTACGAGGAAGCGGCAGAAACTTGCGGTGTCGCGGTTGGAACGATCAAAAGCCGGGTAAACCGTGCACGCGCCAAGCTCACTGAGTTGATGGCAATCGCGCCAGGTGACTCGTTGGATTTGACCGATAGCGCGACCTTGGCAGTCCTTAACGCGTCAACAGCCCGGCGGAACGCACCGTCTTGATCGAAACTCTTCGCGACATCAGCCAATCGCTCACCTTTCGGATTGCGGGCCTGTTGGCATTGGCACTGCTGCCCATTGGTTTGGTCTCAGTCGCGACCACATCCGCATTGCTGGAGAACTTGGACTCACGCGCTGAGGCGAGCCTTTTGGCGCTCACCGAGAAAGCCGCCGCGCATGAGCGGTCGTTTTTGCGCACGGGCGTCGGTGCGGCCACCGTGTTTGCCTCGATTGTGCCGGAACTGAGAGACTACAACCTTGACTGCGATCGGCCCTTGTGGGATTTCGTGAGTAAGTCCAACGGATTTACGTTCGCGGGATACGCCAATGAGGCGGGTCAGATTGTTTGCGCCTCAAACGGTGCTACCGGCAGTCTGGCCGAAAACGCTGTTTTCCAACAAATGGTCGACAATCCAACGCCCCGGATATTGGTCTCTGACTCCGCTGATTTCGGCCAAGGCTCAAAGATTGTTGTCTCTGTTCCCGTCTTCCGTGAGGCCGTTTTCGCGGGTCTGGTGGCTATTGCCTTCCCCCACGGCAAGCTTATCGATCCTATGTATGATCTTTCAACCGAGCGACCGCTCGACTTGATCACTTACAATGCTGACGCTGAGATACTGACGTCGAGCGGTGATTTGAGTTTCGCACCGCAGCGGTTGCCGGCAAATATTGAGCTGTCGCGGCTCGCCCAAGGAAGTGATTTCTCCTTTATCGATTGGACGCGCGATGGAAATCTTCGGGTCTTCGCGGTTGTCCCGATTGTGCCAAACCAGGTTTTCGCGCTTGGAAGTTGGGCACATGACCAGAGCGACGCGATTGCTGGGATAAGCCTGACCCGCTCCATCCTGTTTCCGGTGGCGATGTGGATTGTTTGTTTAGGGGTTGGGTTTTTCGCCGTGCAGCGCATGGTCATTCGGCCCACTCGAAATCTACGGGCGCGGATGCTCACCTTCATGCGCAGTCGGCAGTTGGCCTCGCCCGACCATGACTTTGCGACCCCGCGCGAGTTGCGCGAGATGGACGATACGTGGAACCAACTTGCAGAGAACGTGATCAGCGATGAGGCCATGCTGCGCGACACGATTAAACAGCGCACGGTACTGCTCAAAGAGGTGCATCACCGGGTCAAGAACAACCTACAACTTATCGTCTCGATCCTGAACATGAAGGTTCGCAAGGCGCAATCGTCGGAAGAAAAGGCGGCTTTGTCAGAGATCCGCCAGCGGGTGATGGGCATCTCGCGGGTGCATCAGAACCTTTACGAGACGTCGAGCACCGAACACGTGAATGCGGGCGAACTGCTCAGCGCTGTGGTGGGTGGCACTGTTCGCTCCACCGTTGCCGATGTCGGCGCGCTCAACTTTCACGAAGAATACGACGATGTCGTGATCTACCCGGATCAAGCGGTTCCGCTCTCGCTGGCGATCACCGAGCTATTGACCAATGCGCTCAAAAACATGGGCACTCCGGATGATGGCGATCGAAAGCCCACCTTGTCTGTTCGTCTCCTGCGCGACGGTCCGCATGAGGCCAGGGTACAGCTGTGCAACAGCGTTGCCGAGACACGGAGCATCGATGAAGATCTGACCAGCTCTGGCCTGGGCGTGGCGTTGATCAAGGCGTTCACGCAACAGATGAATGGCTCTTACGAGGCAGACTGCACCAAGGATCTCTACAGCGTTACCCTCAAGTTTCCGATTGCCGATTTCGACGATAGCAGCGTGCCTGACGAGATGCCGCTCGCGAGCTAGGCGCCACGTCTTGTGGTCCGGCACGCCTTCGCCGACACTCTGACGATCATGCTGGCCCGGGTCTTTCTTACTCTCTTTTGTCTGGCTTGCGCAGTCGGTGCGCGCGCCGAGCCGATCTTGGTTTTCGCCGCTGCAAGCACCAAGGCCCCGCTGGACGAGCTTGCCGCCGCGTTTATGGAACAGGGTGGTGCGGAGGTTGTGATATCTTATGCCGGCTCATCGGCGCTTGCGCGGCAGATTGAACATGGCGCACCGGCGGACTTGTTCCTGTCCGCCAATGTCGACTGGGTCGAGTACTTGGATCTGAAAGGGCGGTTGGACCCTGAACGCCGGTTCGATCTTGCCAGCAACAGCTTGGTTCTGGTCACGCAGGCGTCGAGTGCGCAAGACAGTCGCTTGCAGGATATCCCGGTTTTCTTAGGCGAGGGCCGCCTTGCCATGGCGTTTGTCGAGGCGGTGCCGGCCGGCATCTACGGAAAAGCGGCGCTCACGTCTTTGGGCTATTGGAACGTGCTCAAAGATCGCGTGGTAGAGACCGATAGTGTCCGCGCGGCGCTGGCTTTGGTGGCGCTGGGGGAGGCTCGGCTCGGCCTGGTCTACGCCACCGATGCCATCGCCGAACCGCGCGTGGCGGTCTTTGCGACGATACCTCAACAGACACACGCCGACATCCGATATGTGCTGGCGCAGGTGGTTGGTGCAGATCCAAGGGCCAGCGCGTTCGCGGCGTTCCTTATATCGCCAGATGGGCAAGAGATCTTCGCCGCGCACGGGTTTCTTCCGGCGCAGGAAAGCTAGCCGATGGGTTGGTTCGGACCCGACGAAGCCGCAGCCTTGATACTTTCGTTCAAGGTAGCGGGTTGGGCGGTAGTGCTCAGTCTGCCCTTGGGCATTCTCGCGGCCTATGCGCTGGCGCGATGGCAGTTTCCAGGCAAGCAGGTGTTAAACGGTCTTATCCACCTACCGCTCGTCCTGCCGCCCGTTGTGACCGGGTACTTACTCTTGGTGACATTCGGCCAAAGCGCGCCGCTGGGTAGGTTTCTTGGCGAATTCGGTATCGTCTTCGCGTTTCGCTGGACAGGCGCAGCGCTGGCAGCAGCAATCATGGCGTTTCCACTGATGGTGCGCGCGATCCGGCTGTCTCTTGAGGCCGTCGACCCCAAGCTTGAGCAAGCCGCCGAAACCCTCGGTGCGCCTCCAAGCAAGCGTTTCCTGACGATCACCTTGCCGCTCTGCCTGCCTGGCATCCTAACCGGTGCGGTTTTGGCCTTCGCAAAGGCCATGGGCGAGTTCGGCGCAACGATCACGTTTGTGTCCAACATTCCCGGGCAAACTCAAACGATCCCCAGTGCCATTTACGCGTTCCTGCAAGTTCCCGGGGCAGAGGCATCGGCCTGGCGCCTGGTCGTCTTGTCTCTTGTGGTTGCCTTTGGTGCTTTATTGATTTCGGAAACACTTGGACGGCGCGCTGCGCGGTGGGTGTCGGGCCGATGAGCCTCAGCGTCAACGTGCAGCATCGGATCGGGTCGCTCAATATCGACGTCGCCTTTGATGCGCCAGGGGGCCTTACCGCGCTCTTCGGTCGTTCGGGTGCGGGAAAAACCACGCTGATCAATGCGGTCGCCGGGATCGTCCGGCCAGACAAAGGCCGGATTACAGCGGGCGGCGAGGCGCTTTTTGATAGCGCGGCGGGTGTCAATCTTCCCCCGTGGCGGCGCAAGCTGGGCTATGTTTTTCAGGATGCGCGGCTCTTTCCGCATATGAGCGTGCAAGGCAATATTCGCTACGGTCAAAAGCGAAGAGATCGCACTCAGGAGGCGCAGATTGTCGATTTGCTGGGTATTGGACCCTTGCTAAAGCGGCGTCCCGGGGCATTGTCCGGCGGTGAAAAGCAGCGGGTTGCCATTGCCAGGGCGCTTCTTGCCAAGCCTGCGATTGTGCTTGCCGATGAGCCGCTTGCGTCTCTCGATGCAGAGCGCAAAGCCGAGGTGATGCCGTACTTCGATGCGCTGCGCGACGGGCTCGCGGTGCCGATCCTCTATGTCAGCCACTCGGCGGACGAAGTGGCGCGTTTGGCAAACCGCGTTGTTGCACTTCAGGACGGGCGGGTTTTGCGCCAAGGAAGCGCGCTTGAGGTGTTAGGCGATCCAGCGATCACGCCGCTTGGCGTGCGCGAGGCAGGCGCGCTTATCGAAGCCCAGATTGAGGGCCATGAAACTGACGGGCTGACCCGCCTTTCAGCAGGCAGCGCCGCGTTGCTGGTGCCGCGTCTCGATTTGCCGATTGGTGCCCCCGTGCGTGTGCGGGTTCAGGCAAGCGATGTGATGCTCGCGTTGTCTAGGCCCGAAGGGATATCGGCTTTGAACGTGCTCCCGGCCGTGATCCAATCGCTTCGTGATGAAGGGGCTAATGGCGTCTTGGTGCAGCTCAGCGTGGGTTCAAACACGTTTTTGGCCCGCGTCACACAGAGATCGGCGCGGGCCCTTGCGTTACGTAATGGTCTCGAGATCTTCGCCGTGATCAAGGCGATATCGGTGTCACCGAGATAGGGTTACGTGCCTGCCCGAACCAGCGCGATTTCGTTTTTCAACGCGTCCATAAGCCCTGTGACTGCATCGACATAGCTCTCCGCTTTCAACTGACCGTCCTCACCGAACGCCTCGTAAGAAGCGGCGACCATCACCGGAGCGCCCGGCACGATACGCGGTCGAAAGGCTGCCATCGCGGCGCGGATTGAGTAGAGCCCTGTCTCGCCGCCGGTCCGTCCCGCCGCGGCAGACATCAGCGCCACCGGCTTACCGGCCCAGGGGCCGCCCTTCGTCCGGCTAATCCAATCGAGCGCGTTCTTGAGCACGCCAGGGATCGACTTGTTGTATTCGGGGCTTGCGATGATCACAGCATCGGCCGCTTGTATCTGGTCCGAGAGCGTTTGCACGGCTTCGGGCACGCCGCTGGCTTCCTCAACATCCCCGTCGTAAAGGGGCAGATTGAGATCGGCATGGGTCACGTCAGCCGGGCCAAAAAGGCGCACGGCCTCAGCGATGAGTTTGCGGTTTGTCGAGCCTTTGCGCAGCGCGCCGCTGATGCAAAGCAGGGAATACTCGGCCATCTTATCCTCCGTTCAAGCGTTCGCGGTGGACCTAAACCGACAGGGCTAAAACTCAACGCCTTGCTGCGCCTTGATGCCTGCGCGGAACGGATGTTTCACCAGTTCCATCTCTGTCACCAAGTCGGCGATCTCCAAAAGCGGCTCCTTCGCGTTGCGCCCGGTTAAAACCACATGGGTCATCGGCGGTTTATGCGCCTTCAGAAACGCAACCACCTCGTCAATGTCGAGGTAGTCATAACGCAGCGCGATATTGATCTCATCGAGCAGGACCATGCGATTGGCCTCATCGGCGATGAGCTCTTTCGCTTTCGCCCAAGCCGCCTGGGCCATTTCCACATCGCGGCTTTTGTCCTGGGTTTCCCAAGTAAAGCCCTCACCCATTGTGTGAAACTGACAAATGTCGCTAAACCGCTCCAGGATCAGGTCGCGCTCTCCGGTGGACATGCCGCCCTTGATAAACTGAACCACGGCGGAGGGCATGCCATGGGCGATATGGCGAAAAATCATGCCGAAGGCCGCAGTCGACTTACCTTTGCCGCGACCGGTATGGACGATGATGAGGCCCTTTTCCTCGGTCTTCGTGGCCATAATCTTGTCGCGCGCGGCCTTCTTCTTGGCCATCCGCGTGGCGTGGCGTTCTTCGTCGTCGGCGCGATCCGTCATCTCAAGTCTCCTGCAACGCGCGGTGCGCGCCATGATGTCCATTAGCGTGTGCGTCTTGTCGTGTCACAGCATGCCCATTTCATGCATCAACTCTTGCGCCTTTGATGCCATCGATCAGCGCACGGGCCGAGTTCGACCGTGGCGTCCAAAGCCCGCGGTCAATCGCTTCGGCTAAGCGCTCGGCTATTTCGACCAATGCTGGCGGGTTGTTAAGAGTGATGAAATCACGCGTTTCATCGTCCTCCAAGAACGCGGCATGCACTAAGTCGAAATGGTGATCGCGGACCGCTCCCGTGGTGGCCGCGAACGCGAATAGGTAATCGACGGTTGCTGCTAATTCGAACGCCCCTTTATAGCCGTGGCGCTTGATGCCCGCGATCCACTTTGGGTTCACAACCCTAGATCGCACGACGCGGCCGATCTCATCGTCGAGCGTGCGGATCACCGGCCGTTCGGGGCGCGAATGATCGTTGTGATAGATCGGGCGGGATTGCCCCTGCAAATGCGCCACCGCCGCGGCTGCCCCGCCTTCGAATTGGTAGTAATCGTCAGAATCGAGCAGATCATGCTCGCGGTTGTCTTGGTTTTGCACAATCGCTTCTGTTTGGCTCAGCCGCGCTTCGAAGGCCGCGCGGGCGCGTTTGCCTTGCGCCTGCCCGCCATAGGCATAACCGCCCCAATTCAGATACGCATCTGCCAAGTCCGCCTGATCATTCCAGATCCGCTCATCAATCAACGCTTGCAACCCTGCTCCATAAGCGCCGGGCTTGGAGCCAAACACGCGGAAATGGCCGTCAGCGTTTTCCTCTTGCCGGGCTTTCGCTGCAGCCGGGTTGATCTCCGCCGGTTCGTCGAGCGCTATGACCGCGCGCGCAGCCGCATCGACGAGGTCCACTTGTTGGGGAAAGGCATCGCGGAAAAAGCCCGAAATCCGAAGCGTGACATCAACGCGTGGGCGCCCGAGCGCGTCGGCGGGCATGATCTCAAACCCCGTCACCCGCCGTGACGCCGCATCCCATTGGGGACGCACGCCCATCAAGGCCAGCGCTTGGGCGATATCGTCGCCGCCGGTGCGCATGTTCGCGGTGCCCCAGGCAGTAATCAGCATCGCTTTCGGCCAATCGCCATGGGTTTGCACGTACTTATCGATCAAAAGACTGGCCGACTTCCAACCAAGCGCCCAAGCGGTTCGGGTTGGCACGGCCCGGCTATCGACGGAGTAAAAGTTGCGGCCTGTCGGCAGCACGTCAGGCCGCCCGCGCGTCGGTGCCCCAGACGGCCCTGGCGCCACGTGCTTGCCGTCGAGCGCTTGTAAAATGCCCGCTATCTCGGCTTGGCCACAGGCTGCGATCCGGGGGCGCAGCGTGTTTTTGATCGTGTTCAGAACCGATGTTGTCGCAGGACCGGGCGATGCCTTGGCCCCGGGCTCGTCCAAAAGCGCGATTGCCAGAAGTTCCAGCCGCTCAACGCTGTCGCCCTGACTGCGCCATGGATCTGTTGTCAGATCGGCCATCAGCGCGGGCTTTGCATCTGCGGGCGCCGCCATGTCGCAATCGAGCGGGTCGAAGCCAAGCCCAAGGTCTGCGGCCATCGCGCGCAACAGCGACGCGTCGCTGCCGCCATCGCTGCCTCGGGGAGTGCGGGCCAACGCAATGGCCAAGTCGCGCTCTTGCGCGCCGCGCGGCGGAACCCCGAAGACATGCAGACCGTCACGGATCTGGGCTTCTTTCAAATCGCACAGATAGGCGTCGAGCTTGGCAAGATCCGTCTCTGGATCATCGCCTTGCAACCCGGCATCGGCATCGAGGCCCGTCGCGGCCGTCAGCGACAGGATCTGATCGCGCAAATGGCCGATGCGGCGCGGATCGACCCCGGCAGCTTCGAAATACTCATCCACCAAGGCTTCAAGATCGCGCATCGGCCCGTAACTCTCCGCACGCGTCAGCGGCGGCGTCAGGTGGTCGATGATCACTGCGCTCGCACGCCGCTTGGCCTGGGTCCCTTCACCGGGATCGTTAACGATGAACGGGTAGATATGCGGGATCGGCCCAAGTACCGCCTCGGGGAAACATGTCTCTGACAGGGCCACGGCTTTGCCCGGCAACCATTCTAAGTTGCCATGTTTGCCCACATGAATAACCGCATCATTGCGGGCGCGGAGCCAGAAATAGGTTGCCAAGTAGTTGTGCGGCGGAACCAGGTCGGGCGCGTGATAGGTCTCGGTTGGATCGATGTTGTAACCGCGCGCCGGTTGCAGCGCGACGCATACCGCGCCGAAGCGATGGATCGCCAGCTTAAAGGCCGATGCCCCGCTCTCGAAAAACGGGTCTTCCTCGGGCGTGCCCCAACGCGCCTCGACCCCGATGCGCACGTCATAGGGAAGCGCAGCATAGGCCTCGCGGTAGGCCGTCAGGCTCAAGCTCTCACCGCCGGTCCGCGACACGCGATCGGTGAGCCAGTTCGTCGGTCCATCCATCAGCACCGCCATAAGATCAGCGCTGCTGTTCGGTGCGCGGTCAATGGCGTAGCCCGCGTTTGCCAGCGCGTCGATGATTTCCACCGTGCTCGCAGGCGTGTCGAGGCCGACACCGTTTGCAAGCCGCCCGTCCTTGTTAGGATAGTTTGCCAAGACCAGTGCCACGCGCCGCTCCGCCACTGGTTTGCGGGCCAAAGCAGCCCAAGACGCTGCCAACCGCGCCGTGAATTCGACCCGATCCTCACGCGCGCGATATGTGGCGATTGGGCATTGGGTGGCCTCATCAAAATAGGCTTCAGATTTGAAGCTGATCGCCCGAGACAGCAGCCGTCCATCCACCTCAGGCAGCGCCACGTTCATAGCGATGTCGCGCGCACTCAGCCCATTCAATCCCTGCTCCCAGGCATCCTCTGTGCTAGACGAAAGGATAACCTGAAACACGGGCGCCCTGCTGGGTGGTGCGGTGAGGGGATTGCCGGTGTTCTCCTGTCCAGGGTTGCCGACTGCGAACGCGGTGCAATTCAAGATCACGTCGGGCCGCGCGCGGGCAAAGATCGCCTGGATCGTTGCCGCGCTGGCCGGGTCCTTGAGCGAGGCCACGAAAATCGGGAGGGGGTTGAGACCCAGTCGCTGCAGCGCTCGGGTCAATTGGTTTATCGGGTGCAGCCCAGCCCCTTCCACTAGCGCCCGATAAAACACGACCGGGACAATCGGCGCGTCGGCCTGCCAGTCCCGCTTTACAACGGCGAGGTCTGTTTGGCCGACCCCTGGCCAGTAGATCCCCGCGCGCAAAAGCGGCTTTGCTGCGGCTGGTTTCTCCAGCGCCGGGTCGAGCATGGCCTGGGCAAAGCGCAGAAAGGCGCCCGCGTTCTCTGGTCCGCCCTCGACCAGATAGGACCACAGAGCCGTGTAATCCGCGGCGCTCACAGTCGACAGGGCGCTGAGGGCAGCGTCGGGCTTATCGTCGCCCGGAAGAAGCGCTAGGGGAATGCCCGCATCAGCAAGGATTGCCGCGAATTGTTCGGCGCCATAGGTCCAATAGCCGAGCCCGCCCAAAAGCCGCACAATCACCAAGCGGCATTTCGCAGCGCATGCCGCTAGATGCAGATCAATGGACATTGGGTGCCGCAGATGCGCAAGGGATGTGAGCCTCAAGCCGGGCGGTTCGGCCATGTCAGCGCGCGCTTGGGCGAGTGCCGCAAGTTCGGTGTCCGCGGCTGAGATGACAAGAATATCAGCCGGGCTTTGCCCGGGGTCGACGGGCTCGCCTTCGTCAATAGCGCCCGGTGTTGCCGCGAGAAGATGCATAGCCTCGGCCTAGAAAAGCCGTTTTTCCATAAACACGCTGCGCTCGGTTGCCTCATACGCACCGAATGGGCCGCGCATTTCGAAACCATGCCGCGCATAGAGCCGTTGCGCCGCAATCAGCGTATCGCCGGTTTCAAGCCGGAGCGCGCGTTGCTTTTGCGCCCGCGCCGTTTCTTCCAGCCGCGCCATAAGCGCATCCGCAGCACCGCTGCCGCGCGCGTGCTCTGTCACAAACATCGATTTGATCTCACCGTACCCGTCACAGTATTTGAGCGCGCCGCATCCCACCGCCTGGCCATCCTGGTCAGCCAAGAAAAACGCGACATCGTGCGCGGCTAACGCGTCGAGCGAAAGAAAGTGGTTATCCTTCGGGTCGAACAGCGCGCGCATGAGTGACTGGCTCGCTTCCAAAAGGGCCCGCGCATCCGGCTCGCGCGGGTCTGTTTTGCGCACATGCGTCATGACAAGGCCGCGGTGATCGCAGCGCGGTCGAGGCCCGCTTGGCCGATAACCACAAGCCGCGTCGTTCTCGGTTCATCCGCGGCGATCGGGCGGTCATAGTAGGTCTCTATCCGAGGCCCGACCGCCTGCAGAGTAAGCCGCATCGGCTTGCCAGCGACGGCGGCGAACCCCTTAAGCCGCAAGATATCATGCGCACGGATGACATCGGCCACATGCTCAGCGAAGGCCGTGGCATCTGCAACCTCTCCGCGAGTGACAACAAAGCTCTCAAAAGCGTCATGACCGTGCCCGTGTTCATGTGCATGGTCGTGTTTGTGGGCGTGCGTATGATCGTGGGCGTCTTCATCATGGTGATGCACTTCATGGCGCGCAGCAATATCCGCCTCAACTGCCTGCTGGCGGCCGAGCAAGACATCGATAGGCAGTGCACCCATCGCGGCTGAGACCACCTGCACGCCTTCCCGGCTACCGCGGCCAAGGCGTTCGCGCAGATCGGTGGCGTCGCTCTCGCCGAGCAGATCGGTCTTGTTGAGCACGATCATATCCGCGCAGGCCAGTTGGTCTTCGAAAAGCTCCGATAGCGGCGTCTCATGGTTGAGCATCTCATCGGCCAGCCTTTGGCGGTCAACCGCGCCTTCATCATGGGCGAAGCGCCCCTCGCTCACCGCTTTTGCGTCCACAACGGTAACCACACCGTCGACGGTGACCTTTGTGGCGATCTCTGGCCAGTTAAACGCGCGGACAAGCGGTTGCGGCAGGGCCAGCCCAGAGGTTTCGATGACGATGTGATCCGGCGGGTCCACCCGATCCAAAAGCTTCTGCATGGTCGGCACGAAATCATCGGCAACGGTGCAACAGATACAGCCATTAGACAGCTCCATTACATCCTCGTCGCTGCAGGTTTCGTCACCGCAGCCCTTCAAGATGTCGCCGTCAACGCCAAGATCGCCGAACTCATTGATGATCAGCGCGATCCGACGGCCACGCGCATTTGCCAGGAGATGGCGGATGAGCGTCGTCTTTCCAACGCCAAGAAAACCGGTGACCACGGTTGCGGGTACTTTCGCAGGCATGGCAGGCCTCAGGTCTTTTGCGCGTAAAATTGGAAAGTGCTGTGCGCATTAGCCGGGCACGCGGCATTCTCGCCAAAGGTGGCGTCAGGTGAGATACCCATATTTTCCTCGCTTTGCCGTCAACCCCGACGGCGTCGTTAGCTACATGCATGGCTGGTCTCCTGGCTTACGGGTCATCGCGCGTCGCCGCCTTCCCGAGGCTTCCCTCAGTGGCTATTGGCGTGCGCTCGCCGCGTACAGTCGCGGGGGCGGCTTTGGCTACGGGCCCCGAAATGGGTCACCCGCCCCAAATTCCCAATCAAGCCCTAAGCGCTCTGCGCTTATCTGGGCACCATGGTTTTGTACTTAGCGCCACTCGCCTGCGGATGGTCAAGATCGATTGCGACGGTCGCGTGCCGAATCCGACCTGGCGGTCCAGCGGAATTCAATATGTTGTGGATATCAGGGCTCCGCATGCGAAATGCTGGGGTGCTGCATTGACTTGGGCGCGCAGACTGAAATGATGCGCCATCGAGAATCATGCGGCAGAGGCCCTCGTGCGCTTTACCCGGCTACGCCTCAACGGTTTTAAGAGCTTCGTCGATCCGACTGATCTTTTGATCCAGGACGGCTTGACTGGCGTGGTCGGCCCGAATGGCTGCGGCAAGTCTAACCTGCTCGAAGCCTTGCGCTGGGTGATGGGCGAGAACCGACCAACCGCGATGCGGGGCGACGGCATGGAGGATGTCATCTTCTCCGGCACGGCGACCCGGTCAGCCCGCAATTTCGCCGAAGTGGCCTTGCATATCGACAATCGGGATCGCCTCGCACCTGCGAGCTTCAACAATGCCGATCTGCTGGAGATCACGCGACGCGTCACCCGCGACGCTGGAAGCGCCTTCAAGGTCAACACCAAAGACAGCCGCGCGCGAGATGTGCAAATGCTGTTCGCCGACGCGTCTACCGGGGCGCATTCCCCAGCGCTGGTGCGGCAGGGGCAGGTTGCTGAGCTGATCAACGCCAAGCCCAAATCGAGACGCCGCATTCTTGAAGAAGCGGCAGGGATCTCGGGGCTTTACCAGCGCCGTCACGAGGCCGAACTCAAGCTGAAAGCCACCGAGCAGAACCTCTTGCGTGTCGATGATGTGGTCGAGCAGCTTGCCGCGCGGCTTTCGCAATTGGCGCGCCAGGCCAAGCAGGCGGCGCGCTATCGGGAGATTGGCGTTGCGCTACGTCAGGCTGAGGGCATGCTGCTCTATCGCCGTTGGCGTGATGCTGACGATGCCCGCGCGACAGCCCTCGCTGCGCTGCAAACATGTTTGACGGAGGCGGGTGCCGCCGAGAGAGCCGCGGCGCGGGCGTCTTTTGCGCGAACGGAAGCGGAAGAGCGGCTGCCACCCTTGCGCGAGGAAGAGGCCATCGCAAGCGCAGTGCTGCAACGCTTATTGGTTCAGCGCGACACCCTCGTCGGAGAGGCGCAGCGCGCGCAGGAGGCTGTCGAAAGGCTCACCGCGCGCATCGCTCAATTGGCCCAAGACCATAGCCGCGAAACGGCGCTCAACCGGGATGCTGGCGACAGCATTCGCCAACTCGAACAAGAGGCGGCTGATCTGCGCGCAAAGGCCGAGGGCGATCCAGCGCTTTTGGCGGAGGCCGCCGAAGCCGCCAGAGACGCCTCCCAGATTCTAGAAGATCGGGAATCGGCGCTTTCTCACCTGACAGAGGAGGCCGCGCGGCTAAGGGCGCGCCATCAATCGGCCGAGCGCGTCCTGATCGACACGCAAAAGACGCTTTCGCGCAACGAAGAAGAAGCCAGCAAAGCGCGCGCGGGCGAGCACAGCGCCGTCGAGACCTTGGAGCGCTCGAAGACGGCCTTTTCCGAGGCCCAGGCTGCGCTTGATGGGGCTCGTGATGCCGCAAAAGAGGCCGAACTTGCTTTGGTCGATGCGGAAAAAGAGCGCGCGGATACCCAGTCGCGTGAAGCCGATGCGCGGGCGGCGCGTTCCGCAGCCGAGGGGGAGTTGCACGCGCTGAAGGCAGAGGCGGCGGCTTTAGCCAAGCTTGTTGCGCGCGACACCGCCGATGGTGGTTTGATTGATGCCGTGAAAGTCACGCCCGGCTATGAAAAGGCGCTGGGCGCCGCCTTGGCCGACGATTTGCGCGCCCCCGAAATCGATATGGCCGGAAAATCCGGCTGGGCGCCGATGCCGGATTATCAGCAGACACAAGCCCTGCCTGACAGCGCTGAACCGCTTGATGGTTACGTGTCGGTGCCTGGGGTATTGGCGCGACGCATTCAGCAGATCGGCGTCGTGGATGCTGCCCTAGGTCCCGCGCTTCAAGGGGCGCTTTTGCCGGGGCAACGCCTGGTCAGTTTGGCCGGGGATCTTTGGCGCTGGGATGGTTTTCGTGCAGGCGCGGAAGATGCGCCAACGGCAGCAGCGCTACGCTTGCAGCAGGTAAACCGTTTGGAAGACGTCAAACAGAGCTTGGCGCGTGTTCAAGCGCTGGCAGACGGCGCCCAGCAAGCCCATACCGTCCTGAAAAACGCGCTCGATGAATGCACGCAAGCGGATCGTGCCGCGCGTGAGGCCCGTCGTGAAGCCGATGATCGCGTCACCCAAGCGACCCGCGCGCTGTCGCAAATAGAAGCCGATCGCAACATCGCGACCGGTCGGCTCGAAACCTCGCGCTTGGCTCTGGAGCGCCATGAAGAAGAGGCGCGCAAGGCTGGACTGGCCTTGGCGGAAGCACAAGCCACACAGCGCGGGCTGGCGGATCAAGCGGCGGTGCAAGCGCAAGTGAACGATGTAAAGGTGGCTGTCGAAGCGGCCCGGATGACAATGATGGCCAAGCGTGCTGCCCACGACGAAGCGCTTCGCGCCGGACGCGCCAGGGAAGCGCGGCTGCGCAATGTTGAGAAAGACTTGGCGTCTTGGCGCGCGCGTCTCGAGAATGCAGAGGCACGGCTTGCAGAACTTTCCGCGCGCGAGGCCGATGCCCAGGCTGAGCTCGACGCAGCACAGAGTACGCCCGTGACACTCGCGGAAGATCGCGCGCGCTTGGATGTTGAGATAGAGGCTGCCACCGTACGGCGGGCCGCGTCGGCTGAAGCACTCGCAAACGCAGAGGCGCTGTCGCGCGAGGCGGGCACGGTTGAGCGTGAGGCAGAGCGCGCGGCCGGTGAGGCGCGCGAGGCGCGGGCGGCGGCACAGGCGCGGGCGGACGCAGCCGGAGAAGCGGTCATGGCTGCGCAAGCACGGATCGACGAAGCCCAAGGTCTTAGCCCCGAAGCCTTGTTGGAGCGTCTGGATTGTTTGCTAGAAGCAATAGGCGACGCGGAAGCGCTTGAGGCGGAAGCCGGCCGCTTGAAACGGCAGCGCGATGCCTTGGGCGCGGTGAACCTACGCGCGGAAGAGGATGCCCGCGTTGTAGAGGAGGAGCACGACGCGCTGCTCACCGAGAAAGCTGATCTCGAAGCGGCAATCGCCAAGCTACGCGCGGGTGTGGCTAGCCTTAACCGAGAGGGACGCGAGCGTTTGCTGACAGCCTTCGAGCAGGTTCACAGCAACTTCTCGATGCTGTTCACGCATCTCTTTGGCGGTGGCGAGGCCAACCTCGTGCTGGTGGAATCCGATGATCCGCTTGAAGCCGGGCTCGAAATCATGTGTCAGCCGCCCGGCAAAAAGCTCTCCACCTTGTCGCTCCTATCGGGCGGAGAGCAGACTTTGACGGCCCTGGCGCTTATCTTCGCGGTCTTTCTCGCCAACCCCGCGCCGATCTGCGTGCTCGACGAGGTCGACGCACCGCTCGACGACGCAAATGTGACGCGCTTTTGCGATATGCTCGATGAGATGACGCGCCGCGCCGACACGCGCTTTTTGATCATCACCCACCACGCTGTGACCATGGCGAGGATGGATCGCCTGTTCGGCGTCACAATGGGCGAGCAAGGTGTGAGCCAGCTTGTCTCGGTCGATTTGTCCGGCGCGGAAGCGATGGTCGCTTAGCGGCGGCGCCGCACTCAACACAGTGTCGGCATAAGGCTTGAAGCGTGTTTTGATCGTGACAGGTTTGGTTGGTGGAAAACGCCAAGGGAAAGCCAAACGCCATGAAATCGTTAAGCCTCTCAGCGTCGCTTGTGTTGATCGCCAGCGCCGTAACTGCCGAGCCTTGGGCACTGCGCGCGGCCGATGCGGTTCTGTCGGAAGAAGAGATCGCAACCGACGTGATCGGCCAGCGCCTGGTGTTTTACGACAACGGCGAGTCGCGCTTTAGCCCTGGAGGGTCCTATTCCTATACCTATTTTCAGGGCGGAACGGCCTATGGAACCTATCGGCTGGTGGAGCCAGGGGTGATTTGCATTGATTTTCGCAACGGCTTTGGTCGCTGCGATAAATACGTCCGCAACGGTGCAAACCTCGTCATTCTGACAGAAAGCGGCGAACGATACCCGGTCCGCCCCTAGCTACAAGCGATTGAGAAGCTCCCGCGTGGGCCAAGCGTCGGCCGGTAGGCCAAGCCGCTTTTGCTCCGCTTGCACGGCCCCGCGTGTGCCGGCACCAAGGATGCCATCGATCTTGCCCACATCATGGCCGCGCGCGGCCAGCTTTTGTTGAAGCGCGCGCATCTCGCCGTCTGACAGCGGGGCATCCGGCGCACCCGGGTTGTAAACCGGCGCACCTTCTAGCCGTGTCGCAAAGTATGCGGCGGTCGCCACATAAACGAAGCTTTGGTTCCACTCAAAAAGCGCTTGGTAATTTGGGTAGATCATGAAGGCCGGGCCCTTCCGCCCCATTGGCAGCATGATCGCTCCTTGCAAATTCGCTCCCTGCCATGCGCCCGAGCGCGGAACGACGCCCATCGCCGCCCAATCAGAAACCGGGCGATACTTGTCCGCGCCGGTTTGATCCCAGGGCAGATTTTGCGGCACTGCGATTTCTTGCATCCACGGCTCGCCAGGCCGCCAGCCGAAGCTGCGCAGCATGTTGGCACCCGAGAACAGCGCATCGGCGGCAGAGTTATCGAGATCAATCCGCCCGTCGCCATCGCCGTCATAGCCCCGTTCCATGATGTCGAGCGGCAGCATCTGAACCTGGCCTACCTCGCCCGCCCAAGCCCCTTGGGTTGAAAGCGGAAACTCACCGCGGGCATAGAGTTCAAGCATCGCGAAGACCTGCGGTTGAAACAGCTGCGGCCGCCGACAATCGTGGCTCAACGTCATCAACGTATCGAGCGTGTTGAAATCCCCGGTGAAGGCGCCGAAATCAGTCTCAAACGCCCAGAACGACAGCAGGATCCCGCGCGGAACACCCAGCCGCGCCTCAATCGCGCGAAAAATTGCGTCGTAGCGCTGTGAGTTCTGGCGGCCACGATCCAGCCGGTATTGCGCGATGAGCTTGCGCGAGAAACTGATGAAATCCGTTTTGAAGATACCCTGGGCGCGATCAGCGTTTATCGTCCGCTGGAGATAGTTGGCTTGGGCGAAGAACGGTTGCGTGATCTGCGGCGGATAGGTCAGTTCCTCGGCTTTCGCCTTCATCCTCGCGACAAAGTTCTGAAAGCTGCCGCCGCATTCGACGTAAAGCGTCTTGGCTTCGATGGCTTGTGCGCTTGTGGCGCCCAAGGAAAGACCGAGCGCAAGGGAAATAGCCTTAATACAATTCATAGGACCCTCATTTGCCTGCCTGCGTGGATTTAACAGGCCTCATGCGTCACGCAAAGGAGAAGCCCGCGATGGCGAAAACAACCGCCAAGCCTGCGGCCCATGTGCGCCACAAAAGCCTGACTGCCGCGCGGATATCTTGGGCGCCGATCATGCGTCGGCCATCGGGATTGACGAACGGATAGTCGCGTAAGGCCCCGTCGTAGCGTCGAGGTCCTGACAAGGCGACGTCCAGCGCACGCGCGGCAGCCGCCTCGGGCCATCCGGCATTGGGCGAACGGTGGCGTCTTGCGTCGGCGGATATCGCGCGCCATCGACCTCGTCCGCCGTGAACCAGCCAGATCATCAGCGCGCAAAGCCGTGCGGGCAGCCAGTTGATCAGATCGTCAAACCGCGCGGCAGCCCAACCGAAATCGGCATAACGATCGGTACGGTAGCCGATCATGGAGTCGGCGGTGTTGACCATTTTGTAAACGAGGATGCCGGGCAGCCCCGCGATCAGATACCAAAACGCTGGCGCGACCACGCCATCAGAGAGATTTTCCGCAGCGCTTTCAATGGCCGCGCGGGCAATTTCGTCGCCTTCCATCGCGCCAGTATCGCGCCCGACAATTGCCGCGACCGCCACCCGGCCCGCTGACACGCTTTGTTCCAAAGCCTGCGCGACGGCGGTGACGTGGCTGGCGAGGCTGTTCTGCGCCAACAAGATAGCGGCCAGCAGCAGGCTAAGAACCGGGCCGAAGGGGACGCTCTCTAAAGCCAAACCGAGGCACGCAGACACAAGCACCAGCAAGATCAACACGCCTGCACCAACGGC
>JBCDGW010000063.1:0-19459 GCA_038750765.1 Pseudomonadota bacterium
GCGTACATAAGCCAGCGTCGCCTCGTGCACATCCGCCACGCTGTCGAGGATTGGCTGGTCGCTTTCAACGAGCGCTGTAACCGAGCGATCCTCATTTCGTTTGGATATCGGCCGCGCCTCAGATGTGTGACTGACAACCCGCCACTCGCCGCCGGACGTCTCTAACATCAAATCGATGACGCCCAGATGCGAGCCCCAGAAGCCGCCCATCACGGCGGGTTTTCCATGGATTGTGCCGGTGGCCACGTCCACGGCCGGCATTTCTTCGTAAGTGGATGATGGGAAGACGTTGTGATCATGCCCGGACAAGACAGCATCAATCCCATCAATTCCGGCCAGAGGTACCGCAGCATTGCCCATGAACTCGGTATGGTTCGCTTCGGCGATACCAGAATGGCTCAGCGCTATGATGATGTCGGCTCCTTGCTCCTTCATCACGGGCACATAGCTCTTCGCACTTTCCACTATGTCGCGCGCGTGCACATTACCTTCGAGATGGCGGCGATCCCAGTTCATGATCTGGGGCGGGACAAAGCCTATGAGCCCGATTTTGATCTGGTGGGTTTCGCCTGCGCCATCAGTGATCTCTTTGTCCATGATCACGTAAGGCGGGATCAACGTGGTGTCCTTGGTAGGATCTGCTCCGAGCTCTTTGGACACATTGGCCGTGACAACGGGGAAGTTTGCGCCGGCGATTGACTTCATGAGGAAGTCGAGGCCGTAGTTAAATTCATGATTTCCGAGCGTTGCTGCGTCGAATTCCAACGCATTGAGAGCGGTGATGATGGGGTGCATGTCGCCCTCCTTCATACCGCGCTCGTAGGCCATGTAGTCACCCATCGGGTTGCCTTGAAGGAAGTCGCCATTGTCATAAAGGAGGGAGTTCGTAGCTTCCGCTCGGATCTCGCGCACAATTGACGCCGTGCGTGCAAGCCCCATCGTGTCTCGCTCGCGGTCGGCGTAATAGTCGTAGGGCCAGATGTGGACGTGAAGGTCCGTGGTTTCCATGATACGCAAATGCGCCTGGTTGGCGGCAGCCATCACGGAAAAGGGGTGCAGGGCAATTAGGCTCGCGGAACCAGCCAGAAAACCGCGACGGTTCAGTTTTAGGGACATCGGAGAACCTCGTTGAAATAGTGGGTTGTTATTCTGCGAGGGTTGAACGTCAAACACGTGACGACCCGGCGCACTGCAACGGTATCCGCTTCCGTGACGAACCCACAAACCAAATCCGCATATCGCAAGATTTCGCACCCGCAGCGAATGTCGGGGGCGACGAGCTGCAACGTCGCTACGAGATCCCAAGTTGGATGTCGGCTTTGGGCCGTTCTTGCTACACTAACCAGCCCGGATCATGCGGGTAATGCACCGCATCGGGCGTCGGTAGTGCGGCCAAACCTCTTGATGCTGCGCGTTGGCCGAATGGCTGCTTTAGCCAACTGCAACTAACAAACATGACGGCTCAATGAAGAGCATCGAACACAAGAAAGCTACGCGAAAACCTGACCGATGCGGTCGAGGGCGCGGCGGAGCTCGGGCTGTGCGCGCCTGTCGGCATGGGTGACCAGCCATTGTTCGTTGCCAAGTTCAGGAACCGTTTCGCCGACGCGTCTTAAGTCGGCGCGGGCATCGCCCAGAAAGTCCGGCAACAACAACCGCCCATGTCCTGAGAGCGCTAGGTCGAGGGCCACCCGAGGTCTATCGGTCTGTATCAACGCATCGCGGCCCGCGCGTTCAAAAACCCATCTTGCGGACGGTGTGTCGGTGGCCACCACGATCCACAGATCATTTGCGCCTTCTGCGGCGTAGGGCGCGAAAGAGACGTCGCGCAGTTTGCGACCGGCAAGGCCTGCCTCAATCGGTCTACGGGCGCGAAACCCGATATCCGCTTCGCTGCGCGCAATCGACAGGACTTTTTCGCCCGAATGGAGCCTGAGACGCAGGTCCGGCGGATCGCCAACAAGGGCCGCAGCATGGGGTGCGAGCGCCATCATGGTGAAGGTGCCGGCTGTGATGCGCACCAATGGCAACGCCTCGCCCGGTGAGGGTTCGGTGGCGCGCAAGATGTCAGCCTCAATGACGGTGAGATCATCGAGCAAACGCCGACCATCTTCGGTCAGGTCGTAGCCATGGGTGCGGCGGTGAAAAAGGTCCCGACCCAGCGCCCGCTCAAGCGCGCGCATGCGACGGCCCAATGTGGGTCCACTGACCTCAAAATGCCGCGCGGCCCCGGCCAGTCCCCCGGCGCGCGCGACCGCGAGAAACGCGGCGAGGTCGTTCCACGAAGCCGCTCCAAAGCCGGAGAGAGTTCCAGTGCTTTTCGATTCAGCCATGAACTGACCCGTTCATCATTGCCTGTTCAATGAACACTGAGCGCTCAGTAGTCTAAGGTCAATTGGTTGGAAGCACCCCATGCCTCGCACCTTTCCCTTCCTCGCCCTTCTCTTCACTGGGACGCTCTCGATTTCGATGATTGTGCCTTTCATGGGATTTTTCCTCGTTGAAGGGCTGGGTCGCGATCCGTGGGTCATCAGTGTCTACGCGGGTGTCGTCGCGGTGATCGTGGTCGTGCTAAACAAGCGTTTTGCGAAGGCCATGGATGCGGGCGTTCCCGCCTTTCGAATGATCGGTATTGCCGCTACCGGATCCTTCATCGCCGCAGGGTCACTTGCCGTGGCGCCCATCCTGCCGGTCGTTCTGTCGCTGGGGGTCCTTGGGTTCGGGGCCGGGTCGAGCGCGCTTTCGACGATGTTTTCACTCGGGACTGTCGTGGCGGGCGAAAGCCGGGTCGAAACGACGACGTTTAACGCTTACATGCGCGCCACAACCTCCACTGCTTGGATGATCGGTCCAGCGGCCTCTTTTCTGATCGCTGATCGGTTCGAGGAAACCGTGGTGTTCGACGTTGTGGCCGTCGTGGTACTTCTTTGGATCGCGCTTTGGTTGGCGTTTACGCCACGCGGCGCGACGCCCCGTCGGAAAGCCGCAAAAGTGGAGGCGCAGGTCGGTTCCCCAGACATAGCGCTCTGGATCGCCGGCGCGTTCGTGGGGTGCCTAGCTGCGGCACATTTTCTGACTTTCACCGCCTTGCCGCTCTTCTTCGTGCGCGAGGTGGGGCTTCCGGGCTACGCGCCGGGGAGTGCCTTCTCTGCGAAAACCGCGGTCGAGATCATAGCCATCGCCTGTACGCCGCTATTGATCGCGCGCTTTGGCATTCGGGCGTCATTGACGGGAACAGCGGTTTTGGCTGTCGGGGCGATCCTTTTTCTTGCGTCGGTTGAAACCTATGGGCAGATGATGGCAGGCGCTGCGTTAGAAGGGCTTTACTATGGTCTCTTCTCGACGCTCGCGATCGGTTGGGTCCAGTCCCTTGCGCCGGACCGCCCGGCGCAGGCGACGGCCGTCTACTGGAACGCGACGATGACGACGAGCGTTCTGGCCGGTCCGGCGGCGGGGCTGATCGCGCAGGGCTATGATTTCCGTACCGCTATCATTGCCGGCGCCGGAGTTGCTGCTCTTGCAATTGCCATCATCTTTGTGGGCGGTCGGCACCCTGCGATTATTGCGACGGAGGGCGCTAGGGGCCCTGATCCGGCACGATAACGTCTGACGTGTGCGTAAAGGCAGAGCGGCGGCTCCGTTCCGCACAGCTAACGCTAGTTCCACTTTGACTTTTCAAGTGCAGCGAAGGTCCGGAATGACGGACCGCGCTGCAGCATTCTCAACTCTAGGCCAACGGCAGGAAAGGGCCGTCTACAGCTTTCAGAGACCTTTTTGACCGCCTGATTCTGTGCCCACGCCTAGCTCGGTTGAGAGCTCGTATCGTACATAATCGTCAGGCTGCTTTCAGGTTATTCGAACTAGCCAGTGGGTATTGATCCGAGGGAAAAATCAGGCATCCGAGCGGGTGTGAAGCCACCATGTTTTCTGAAGGCTCGGGACATGTGCGCTTGATCGCTGTAACCAGCTTCGAAAGCACATTGGCCAATGCTCACGCCTTTTCTGCACAGGCGAACGGCCCGTTGAAAGCGAATGACATCAGCATAAACCTTCGTCGACAAACCTACGTGGCGCAGGAAAAGTCGGTGCAATTGCCTCTCACCAACACCGAGTGTGTGGCTTAGCTCGCTGACGCTTATGCGTCCTCCAGAGAGATGAATGAGATCGACAGCTCGCGCCGTTTCTGGGTTCACCTCGCTCTCAGGCATCTGATTGAGCAGCAGCCGGAACAGCGTCAGCAAAGCTTCAAAGTCACAGGCTTCATCAGGCAACGCATTGAGTACGGGGAGGAGTTCGCGTGCCTCTTGTCCCGAAATAAGCGTATCCACCAGGTCACTGGGTTGCTTCAATATCTTTGCCTGCTCGGGCTTCAAACGAACGCCAAGAAACCCATCATCCGCGTCAATTGGTACGTTCAGTGCAAAAGTTGAAGGACCGACAATGACCGGCTCGATTTTCCGAATCGAGTTTGGGGGCTTAGACGTTGGATTGAGCTTAAAACGGATTATCAGGTCGGAACGACCATCAGGCAGTACGAGAAAATCCTGTGGTTGGGGGATGCGAACGGACCAAAGGGTTTCCACTAGCCTGCGTCGCCTCGCGAGGATTTCGTCCGATCCCTGGTGCTGACCCAACTCCACATAACCGAACTGAAAGTGCGTTGAGGTCATGTCCTCATTGTCTCAAAGCTGTCCGATTTATTCAAGAACGCCGATGCTTGTGATGTTATCCCTGATGCTGAACTGAAAGGATCGCCCGCATGCAATTCGCCTACACCATTCTTTATGTCTCTGATGTTCCCAACAGCCTGAAGCACTATGAGGCGGCCTATGGCTGCGCAGAACGTTTTCTGCACGAAAGCAAGATGTATGGGGAATTGGAAACAGGGCCGACGGTTCTTGCGTTCGCTGCCCTTGAAATGGCCGAGATGAACGATGTCGCGATGCGCGTAGCTGATCCCAAGCAGCCGACTGGTCCGGTCAATCTCACGTTTGCGACCAATGATGTGGGAACCGCTTACTCCAATGCTCTGGAAAACGGTGCGACGGCAGTTGTTCCACCTACCACGAAGCCATGGGGGCAAGTCGCCTGCTATGTGCGCGACATCGACGGCCATCTCGTTGAGATTGCCACGCCACTGCTTAGAAGACATGGCGGTGAAGGAGAGGATTGAAGACATGGCCTCATCGCAGGAAACCGTTGACTACATCGTCGATCAAATGTCGGAGGCGGGCACGATCACAGCCCGAAAGATGTTCGGCGAATACGGCGTCTATTGCGACGGCAAGATCGTCGGCTTGATCTGTCGGGATCAGCTTTTCTTGAAGCCAACAGATGCAGGTACTGGGAAGGAGCCAGACCTGGACCGTGCGCCAGCATATGAGGGCGCAAAACCGTCCCTGGTGGTTCCGGTAGAGCTGCTGGATGATAGGTCTCGACTGGGACAGTTGGTTCGAAAAACCGCCAATGCCTTGCCCTCACCAAAACCAAAGAAGAAACAGGCCTCCTAACCGCCGTTTGATGCGTAAAAATCTTGGTCGCTTTTTGCGCATTTTAGGCGTCTGAGCTTCTTCAGATTTCTCGATCGCCGCGAACGGCGGCTTTTGCGGGCTGCGCTGCAGCATCGACCGAGTCGACTTGAACGGCAGCTTTGGGCCGAAAGCAGATGCTTAGCATGCACTTCTGCTTAACCTGACAAAAGTGCGGCGTGGCCTCTGAGCCGCCATATTCCTCATCGCGTAGAGCCGTGTGGGCTGCGCTAAGGGTTTCGCCCTTATCCGCACCTGACCCTAAGCATGCTACCCGACACAGCGCGCGGGTTGGGGCGGCATGCGTCAGGCACCGGCATGGCGCAGCAGCAGCGGCGGGGCTGCGGTCAGCGCGTGCTAGCGCCGGGTGGTTTCGCGCAATGTCGGGAGCGCGGCGATATCGATCCGCTGCGGCGCGGGATCGGGGCTCTCATCGTTCAACAGCGTGCCCAGCAGCTCCCCGGCAAGTTGGCCGATACGGGTGGGGTCGACCGTGACCGTGGAAATCGCGGGCGAAGAGAAGCGCGACACTTCAAAGTTTCCAAAGCCTGCCACGCCGATGTCCAGCGGCACGCTGTAGCCGCGCGTTTTCAGCTCGGAGAGCACACCGAATGCCGGGGCGTCGGAGACGCAGAAGATGCACTCGGTATCGGGAAACTGCGCCAGTAACGCGGGCAGCGCCGCCGCCCCGTCTTGGATCGACAAAGGCGGCTTGCCGACGAGCAGGATCCGCTCGCTCGACAGACCCGCCGCCGCCATGGCTTGGCGAAATCCCTGCCGCCGCGCCGCGCCCCGGGTCCAGGCATCACCCGCCTCACCCAAAAACGCGATCGCGCGATAGCCGGTCTCAATCAGCGCCTGCGTCATCGTCGCCGCGGCATCGCGGTTGGAAAAGCCGATGGTGTGGCCAATCGGATTGGCGGGCCGCTCCCACAATTCGACCACCGGAATACGCGCCTCGCGCAACAGCCGTTCCGTGCGGTCGGTATGCCCGTCATACGACAGCACCAGCGCCTCGGGCCGCCGCCGCAGCATCGCCTCGACCAGCTCTTCCTCGCGCTCAGCCGAGTAGCCGGTATAGCCCAGCAAGATCTGTTGGCCGATGCCTTCAAGCGCTTCCGTCAGCGCCTGCACAGTCTCGGCGAAATGCAGGTTGTTGAGCGAGGGCACCAGAACCGCGACGAAGCCGGATCGTTTCGTAGTGAGGCTGCCCGCCATCTGATCGGGCACGTAGTTTAACTCGCGCACCACATCGAGGATGCGCGCGCGGGTCTCGGCCGATACCGGGCTGTCCTTTTTGAGCGCTCGCGACACCGTCATCCGCGACACACCCGCGGCGCGCGCCACATCGCGCATCGTGATCACGCGCCCGGATCTGTCGGTTTGGGTCACCTGCCGGTCCCGCTGCTGTTGCGTTGCTTTACGTGGCGTTACTTTATGCTTTGTAACGGGCTGAGAGTGCGATTGCAGGCCTCGTGATTCAAGCCCCATCGGTGGGCTATTGAGCACAGGCCGCGCCCCTGCCCGCGTGGCTTGCCACCCGAGCGCGCTGACCCGTTGGCGCTTTCCCGTGCTGCTTACCCGTTGCGGCTCAGTTGCCGTCGCGGGCCTCTTCGAGCGCGCGGTATTTGGCCACGTTCTCTTCGTGCTCGGCATTGGTCACCGCAAAGTTATGCCCGTCCGCCGGGTTTAAGCTTTTGGCGACAAAGAACATGTAATCGCTCTCATCGGGGTTTACCGCCGCCTCCAGACTGGCGAGGCCGGGGTTGTCGATGGGTGTCGGCGGCAGGCCGTAGATCACATAGGTGTTGTACTGCGTCGGCGTATCCAACTCGCTCTGGCGCAGGCCCCGCCCCAGCACGCCGCGCCCCTCGGTGATGCCGTAGATCACTGTCGGGTCGGTTTGCAGGCGCCAGCCATCGCGCAGGCGGTTGACGAATACCGCTGCCACTTGCCGCCGCTCATCGGCGCGGCCGGTCTCTTTTTCGATGATCGAGGCCATGATCACCGCTTCGTCCACGCTCTCATAGGGCAGATCGGGGTCGCGCGCCTCCCAGGTCTCGGCGATCCGAGCGCTTTGCGCGGCGCGCATCTCATCAACCAGAGCGCGGCGATCATCGCCTTGGGACACCTCATAACTGTCAGGCGCCAGCGAGCCCTCGGCAGGTTTTGCGCCGATTTGGCCGGTGAGCACATCGATGGCGTTGAGCCCTTGCGTGACCTGCCACGAGGTGACCCCCTCGGCCACCACGATGCGAAAACGGGTATCGCTGCGGTCGCGCATCTGCTCATAAAGCGCGAAGGCTTGCGGGTCGGGGTTGTCGCTCAGATCGAAGGTGATCAGCTCGACGAATTGATCGGTGCCGGGGTCAAACTCGCGCACCCGGACGGAATTGCGGGTCACCCCGATGCGGTAGACCACCTCATTGCCGCAGGTGGACGCGCCGCCGCGGGTGACGATATCGGCGATCTCCGCCATCGACGCCTCAGCGGGCAAGAGCCACGACCCGGCTTTGAGCTTGCCCGACAGCGCCTCGTAATCGGCCCCGGCGCGGAAGATCCAGGCCTGTGAGACCGCCCCGCTCTCGGCCAGTTCATCGGCCACGCCGGTCATTGTCGCCCCGGTCGCCACCTGCAGGCACATCGCCGCGGTGAGCGGACCAGCGCCGCGGTATTGCGCCTGCCCCCAGCCGATCAGCCCTGCCGCCGCGATCATTAGCACGATCAGCAGGGTGATGCCGTTGGAGGCGATCGCGCGCCACATCAGCTTGGCCTACCGAACAGCACCGAGGCATTGGTGCCGCCGAACCCGAACGAGTTCGACAGCGCCACATCGATGCGGCGTTCGCGTTTCGCATTGGGCGCCAGGTCAAGGCTTGTTTGCACACCGAGAGTGTCGAGATTGATTGTCGGCGGCGCCACTTGATCGCGGATCGCCAGGATCGAGAAGATCGCCTCAATCGCCCCTGCCGCTCCCAGCAAGTGGCCGGTGGCTGATTTGGTCGAGGACATCGTCGCCTCAGACGCCTTATCGCCCAAAAGCCGCTCCACCGCCGCCGCTTCAATCGCGTCGGCCATGGTCGAGGTGCCGTGGGCGTTGATGTAGTCGATCGCGTGGGGCTCAAGCCCGGCGTTACCCAGAGCCGCGCGCATCGACCGCTCGCCGCCTTCGCCGTCCTCGGACGGGGCGGTGATGTGGAAGGCATCGCCCGAGAGCCCGTAACCCAGCACTTCGGCGTAGATGCGCGCGCCCCGCGCCACAGCGTGATCCATCTCTTCCAGGATCACCATGCCTGCGCCCTCGCCCATCACGAAGCCGTCGCGATCCGCATCATAGGGGCGCGATGCCTTCTGCGGCGTCTCGGCATATTTGGTGGACAGCGCCTTGCAGGCGTTAAAGCCCGCGATGCCGATCTCGCAGATTGAGCTTTCGGTGCCGCCTGCGACCATCACGTCAGCGTCGCCGTGCTGGATCAACCGCGCCGCGTCGCCGATCGCGTGGGCGCCGGTCGAGCAGGCCGTGACCACCGAATGATTGGGACCTTTGAAGCCGAAGCGGATGCTCACCTGGCCTGAGACCAGATTGATCAGCGCGCCGGGGATGAAAAACGGCGACACCCGACGCGGGCCCCGCTCCATCATCATCTTGGTGGTGGCTTCAATCGATTGCAGCCCGCCGATGCCCGAGCCGATCAGCACGCCGGTGCGCAGGCGGCTGGCCTCGTCCTCGGGGGTCCAGCCTGCATCGCGCACCGCCATCTCGGCAGCAGCAAGCCCGAAGAGGATAAAGTCATCCACCTTGCGCTGTTCTTTGGGCTCGAGCCAGTCATCGGCGTTAAACGTGGCGTCGCTGCCATCGCCCAGCGGCACCTCGCAGGCGTATTTCGTCGTCACCCGCTCGGCATCGAATTTCGTGATCGGCCCGGCGCCCGATTGCCCGGCCAGGATCCGCTCCCAGCTTGCCTCGACCCCGCTGGCCAGGGGGGTCAGCATTCCCAACCCGGTCACCACCACTCGCCGCATCGCCTTGCCTCTCCGTGTCTTTTCGCGGGTTTTACCGCCAAGGAAGCGCAATTGGAATGCGTTTCTTGGCGCGCATGCGCTGGCGTGCCGATCGGCGGTTGTGTCGGGTGTGGATGGCTTGTGGGTGGTGGCTGAGGTGAGGGTTTGCGGTGGTCGTTGTGGGCGGGATGTCGGCGTTTCGAGGGAAGCGTGGGGTCAAGAAAGCGGCGGACGCGGGGCTTAGTGGCTGTCGTTGCAGTTGGTTTTGGCGCAAGCGCTGCGGCGGCTAGGCGGGCCGGGGGTTGCCGCTGCGGCCGTTGTTCTGCGATGCTTTATCTGGACGATCCGAAGAAGCTCAACGCGAAGCGCCAACTGCAATGAAGCGGCATGCCGTGGGACGGCCCGCCGCTGCCCGGCGCCTTCGGCGGTTACTCCGGGCGGGTGCTTCGTTCGACGGTTGCGCACCATACAGCGCTCTAACCCCGCCGGTATTCCAACGATGAGGCGGGCCGGGGAATGCCGCTTTGACCGTTGTTCTACGGTGCTTTATCTGGACGATCCGAAGGCGCTCCACGCGGTGCGCTGAGGGAGACGAAGCGGCAAGCCCCCAGATCAACTACAGCACGGCCCGCCGCTGCCCGGCGCCTTCGGCGGTTACTCCGGGCGGGCGCGTCGTTCGACAGTCGCGCACCATACAGCGCTCAAGACCTGCCGGTGCTCCAACGATGAGTTGGGCCGTGGGATGCCGCTCTGACGGCGGTTCTGAAGCGCTTTATCCGGACGATCCGAAGACGCTCCACGCGAAGTACTGGCTGAGACCAAGCGGCAGCCCGTGGGACGGCCCGCCGCTGCCCGGCGCCTTCGGCGATTACTCCGGGCGGGGGCATCGCTCGGAGGTTACCGCGGATGCCCCTGCCCTAATGTCGTGCAGCGCGATCGAGGCCATACTTAAACGGCAGCTACTCCGAGCGGGTGCGCTCATTCGCGTTAGCGTGCATCGCTGTATCAACCACGGGCTGACCAGCCTCGTGCTCGTGCTCATGCTCGTGTTCGGTCCCGGGACCCGAAACCACTGTCTCTGAGCTAAGCGGCTCGGGGCTTACCCGCTCGGGCCGCAGCGTCTCGGGGTTGCGCAGCCACACATCGCTTTGCGGGAACGGGATCTCGATGCCTTCTGCCGCGAAACGCTCGGTGATCTGGTGCCTGATCTCGGTGCGCACCGCCATGCCCTGGCCGATATCGGGCAGGATCATGCGGATCTGGAAATCTAGGCTCGAGGCGCCGAAATCAAGAAAATCCACGGCCGGTTCGGGGTTCAGCGATACCAGCGGATGGTCCATAGCGATCTCCAGCAAGATCTCGGCCACGCGCCGCGTATCACTGCCATAGGCCACCCCCACCACCACGATAATCCGCCCTGTCACATTGCCCCGGGTCCAGTTCTTCACCGCGCCCGAGATAAAGTCAGCGTTGGGCACAATCACATCGTTTTTGTCGAACGTCTCGATCCGGGTCGAGCGCACCGAGATGTCTTTGACGATGCCCATATGGCCGCCCACCTCGATCCAATCGCCCTCGGCCACAGGGCGTTCGACCAACAAAATGATCCCTGAGATAAAGTTGGAGACGATGTTTTGCAGCCCGAAGCCGATCCCCACCGACAAAGCGCCGGCGACCAGGGCCAGGCCCGACAGGTCGATCCCTGCTGTGGTGACCGCGATGATCGCCGCCAGGCCGATGCCCACATAGCCCACGCCTGAGACTAGCGCGGTCTGTGCGCCCTGGTCGAACTGCGTCTTCGGCAGGATCGAGCTTTTGAGGGCCGATTGAAACAGCCTTGTGCCAGCATACAGCACCGCGAAAATAACCGCAAAGACCAGGAAAGCACCGGGCGAGATCACCGTCTCGCCAATGGCGAAGCCTTCGCGCACCTGCGCCAGGATCTCAGTGAGATCGGCGACCCGCGCGCCCCAGATCAGCGCCAGCAGCGGCACCGATGCGAGCACCAACACAAAGCTGATCAGGCTGGGGGTAAGCGCCTCGCGCGCCTCATCGATGGTCTTGCCGGTTAGCAGCGCGTATAGCTCCATCACGATGTCGTGCAGCACCCGCAGCAGCGCTAAAACCGCGAGCGTCAGCGAGGTGGGCATCGCCAGGAAATAGGCCAAGTTCTTATAGCCGATCGCCGCCACGAACGGCGCCGCGACGCCAACGAGCAACAGCGCGCGGCCGACAATCCGCTGCACGCGTAGCGCGAATGTCGCGGTCTCCGCCGCCGCGATCGCCTCGCCAGCCACCCGCATGATGATTTTGCCGATCCGGAAATGGGTCAGCCCGATCAGCACGAATACCGGGAAGTAAAGCACGGCTTGGGTTTCAGGCGCCAAGCTCTGCACCCGCGCGAACGCGTTTAAAAGCAGCAAAATGGCGATTAGTGTGCCGAGCCAAGTGATCTGCAGGCGCATCTTGACAGGCCGGTCAGACGGGATCGGCAGCACGCCCATACCGTCGTCATGGATCGGCTGTAGCCGGTTTGCGAGCCAGCGCGCCCCGAAAATCGCCGCCCCCATCAGCGGCAGCACCCCCACCAACCGCTCACCGCGAAAGCCCAAAAGGCCGGTTAGCTGGACTGCTTGCACCAGCAAGAAGATGCCAAAGAGCGGCACCAAGACCTGAAACAGCGACGTGAAAAAGGCGGCCAACCGCACAGCGCGGCCTGAAAACCGCTCAATCACCAGCAGCGTCAGCTGCTCCATCGTCTGCCGCCCGCGCAGCAGCAGGATCAACGCGATGGCCAGATACACGGCAATCTGCAGCAGGTTTTGTTGCAGCGCGTCGCGCAGCGCATCCGACTGCCATCGCGCCGTGGTCTCAGCGATGAGCGAGGTCACACTGTCGCTGATATTGGTGGCCGCGGGCGGATAGAGCACCGGGTTAATGGGCGCTGGCTCGCGGCGGAGCATTTCATCGGCCTGGCGCGCCCGGATCAGGGTGTCGATTTGTCGGATCAGCCCTTCAGCGAGGCGCAGCGCCTCGTTTGCGCGGCGCACCGGGGCCATGGCGTCGGATAATTGCGTGTTTAGATCCGCACGGCGGCTGGCGATTGCCTCAGATTCGCTCTCACCCTCGCCCGGCGGCGCGCCAAGCGCGGTGATTTGCTCGCGCAGAATGGCAATCCGCGCGGCGTTGGTGCCTTCCGCCGCGATAAAACGCTCGCGCCATTCGGCGACCTGCTCGCGCAGATTTTCCAGCACTGCATTGGTCGCGACCGCCCGCGCCACGACTGCTTCGGCACGATCGGCCAACGCCTCCCACGCCAGATAATCGCTGGCGCTGAGCGCACCGTCTTGCTCTTGCGCCGCAGCGTGGGGCGCCACCAGCACGGCGCCCAATGCGCCCAGCAACGCAACCCACAAATAGACCCTGAGAACCCGCATTAGACCGCCACGGTCACATCAGGCACCACGCGCGTCTCGCGGCTGAGAAATTCAGGCACCGGCAAGCCTTTTTCCCGCAAAAAGGCAGCGTTGAAGATCTTTGAGGCATAGCGGGTGCCGTAATCGCACAAGATGGTTACGATTGTGTGCCCCGGCCCCATCTCCTGCGCCATTTTCACCGCCCCGGCCATGTTGATCGCGGTCGAGCCCCCCATGCACAGGCCCTCATCGGCCAGCAGATCAAAGATCAGCGGCAGCGCCTCGGCGTCTGTTGCCCGGGTGACGAAATCGGGTTTGTAGCCTTCCAGGTTGGCGGTGATCCGCCCCTGACCGATGCCTTCGGAAATCGAGCTGCCCTCGGACTTGGGCGCGCCCTCGGTCAACAGCCCATAAAGCCCCGCCCCCATCGGGTCCACTAGGCCGCAGCGCACGCCTTTGGGTTGCAACACCTGCGCCACCCCGGCCGCGGTGCCGCCCGACCCGGCAGCGCAGATAAACCCGTCGACACCGCCTTTGGTCTGCTCCCAAATTTCGGGGCCGGTGGTTTCCACATGGGCCTGGCGGTTGGCCACGTTGTCAAACTGGTTGGCCCAGACCGCGCTGCCCGGCTCTTTTGCATTCAAAGCCTCGGCTAAACGGCCGGAATATTTGACATAATTGTTGTCGTTCTTGTAAGGAACGGCAGGTACCTCGATCAGATCGGCCCCCGCCACGCGGATCATATCTTTCTTTTCTTGGCTTTGGGTTTCGGGGATCACGATCACCGTTTTAAAGCCCATCGCCGCGCCCACGAGCGCCAGGCCGATGCCGGTATTGCCCGCGGTTCCCTCCACCAGGGTGCCGCCCGGGCGCAACCGCCCCGAGGCCACCGCGTCGCGGATGATGTAAAGCGCCGCGCGGTCCTTGACCGATTGGCCGGGGTTCATGAACTCCGCCTTACCGAGGATCTCACAGCCAGTGGCTTCGGAAATCTTGTTGAGCCGGATCAGCGGCGTCTTTCCCACCGCATCGGGCAAATCCTGATAGATCCGCATGGGCGCGTCCTTCTGCCTGTGAGAATTAGGCATAGGCAAGGCGCCGCGGGAACTCAACCACCCGCGCGCAGCCGCTCACGATGCAGCGCCAGCCAATAGAGCGACAGGATCAGCGGGCCGTTCTCAGCCTCGCCGCTGCCAATCAGGGCAAAGGCTTGGTCAAAATCCACCACTTGGGCGCGGATGTCTTCGGCCTCGCTCGCCAGCCCGCCAATCCCGGCTGCGCTATCGGGCAGATCGGCGATGCCCACGAAGCTGAACAGGTATTCCGTCACCGCCCCGGGGCTTGGATAGTAGCTGCCAACGGCGTGCAGATCGGCCAGGGTCAGCCCCGCTTCTTCCACCGCTTCGCGCCGCACCGCCGCCTCGGCGGTCTCGCCCGGGTCGATGCGCCCGGCAATGGGCTCTAGGCTCCAGGGCTTTGTGTCGCCGCGCACGTAAGGCCCAAAGCGGAACTGCTCAATCAACAACACTCGGTCGCGGACAGGGTCATAGGGCAGCACCGTCGCTGCATCCCCCATCACGAAAGCGGCACGGGTGACCGGCGCGCTCATATCGCCATCGAAGCGGCGAAACGACACCTCGTGTTCCTCGGCCTTGAAGAAATTGCGGTAAGGCGTTCGGATCGCGTGGCTTTTCACCGCCTCATCGGCGCGGTGGGCGGCGCGCAACGTCGCAGGCGGATCCTCAGATTGCGCCCGCAGCCAGGAGGTGGCCCGCACCCGCGCTTGGGTGAAATGGCGGCCCACCTGGCCTACCGGCTCGATGCCGAACCCGCCCATCACTTCGGCGGCGGCGCGGCGGCTCATCGGCCCCCATTGGCGCGACCAATCCGCCAGCGAGAACGGCGCGCCCAGGGTCCAGCCGTCCGGCGCCGGAAAATAGACGCTGGTTGAAATCGGCGCCGCGCCGCCCGCGCCGCCGACGTCGAAAGACACGTCTACTTCGGCGCGGAAGAACCCGAACGCTGTCTCGTAGTAATCCATCCGCGCCAGGGCTGCCGCACTCGGACTGCACACCGCCCCGCGCGCGCGCCCGCCCCCGGCAGCGATCAAAACCGGATAGCTCTCACCTTGCGCCCAATGGGCAGCGTGACCCTCTAAAATGGCCGGGCGCAAGGCAGGCGCCTCGCCTGCGGTGACAATGTCCAACAAAGCCTCGTCGAGAAGCGTGCCGTATAAAAAGACACGCTCCAACGGTTACGGCAGCCGCCGCGCCACTGCCTCGCCGACAATGCCGATGGCCGCAGAGCCCGCCAAAAGCAGCCCCCACACATCGAGCGGCTTGAGGTAGATGAAATAGCTGATTGCGATATCGACCATGCCCTGCAGTGCCTCAACCGGCCCGCCATAGGCCTTGCGCATTGATTGGATCGTCATTTCATAGCCGGAAAAGACGATCAACATCCAAAGCACCATGAACGCGCCCGCGCCGATGCCAAAGCCAAGGCTGGCGACATAGCCCTCGCCGACGCGATTGCCCAAGAACCGCCAGCCGGCAAAAAAGCCCAGCACCGTGGTGATCTCGCGAAACCGGCCAATCCGGGTTTCGGGGGGTAGATAGGCCACGATCGCATCGGCCAAGAAGTAGCCGAGCACCGCTGTGAGAATACCGCCGATCAGTTTTGCTGCTGTGGGCATCATCGCCTCCATCATCCATCGCCCGGAACCAAGTCAGGGAAAGATGGCGATTATGGTGCCCAAAACGTGAAAAATCGGTGCGTTTCGCCGCGTCTTCGGCAAAAAAGCCGCCTGAGGCGAAGCGCGCTGGTGTGTAACAGCACCCAAGCCCCCTTCTTCTTTTCCCAAATACCTCCGCCGGAGGCTCAAAAGTCATCCGCGCGCCACCGCGAGCGGGCGCCACGCTGCAACTTCAAAAGCCTGCCTAAAAGTCCCGGTCCTCATAGGCCGCCAAGGCGCGTTTGCGGCCCTCATCGAGCGCCACCACCGGGCCGGGATAGGCGTCGCTGGGCGAGAGCCCCCATGATTTCGGCACGGCGTCGAAATAGCTGAGCGCGGTGTCGCTTGGCTCAGCGCGGCCCTCGGCGATCCAGCGGTCACGATAAGCACTTGATTTATCGAACTTATCCGCCTGCCCATCGGGGTTGAAGATGCGGAAATACGGCGCTGCATCGGGCCCCGATCCGGCGACCCATTGCCAGCCCATCGCGTTGGAGGCTGGATCCCAGTCGATCAGGCAATCCGCGAACCAGTCGAGCCCGATCTTCCAATGGCCCAACAGGTGCTTCGTGAGATAGCTGCCTGCGATCATTCGCGCGCGATTGTGCATCGTGCCGGTCACATACATCTCGCGCATCGCCGCATCGACGAACGCCACCCCGGTGCGGCCCCGCTGCCAGGCCTGAACCTCGGGCTTGGCGGGATCGTCATTCCAGGGAAACCGGTCCCAGCCATCGCGCCAGGAGGCATCGATCAGATGCGGGGTGTGATGCAGCAGATGATAGGCAAATTCGCGCCAGACCAGTTCTTTGAGGAAATGCTCGGCCCCGTCGGCGCCGCTCTCCATCGCGCGCAGTCCTGCGAACCAAGCGCTGCGCGGGGACATCTCGCCATAGGTGAATGCCTCAGACAAGCGCGAGGTGGCCGCCTCTGCCGGGAAGTCGCGCCGCTCTTGATAGGCGGCCACGCGTGTGTCGATGAAATGATCGAGCCGGTTGCGCGCCGCCGCTTCGCCCACATTGACGTAATTGGCGACCACGCTGGCACCGCGCCCCATCGCGTCGCCCATCGCCCAATCTGCGAGCGCATCGCTCTCGGGCCAGGTGTCGGGGCTTGCGAGCTTGCCTATCGCATCGAGCGGCTCGGACACGCCGGTATCTTTCACCGCGCGCCAAAACGGGGTGTAGACTTTGTAAAACCCGCCGGTTTTAGTCTCGACACTCCAGGGCTCAAAGAGCAGCTGACCGGGGAAACTGCGCGCCTCGAGGCCTGCCTCTTTGAGCGCGGATTTCACCTCGGTGTCGCGCTCTTTCGCGGCCGGGTCGTAAGCGCGCTGCCAGTAGACACCGCGCGCACCGGTCTCCTCGATCAGCTTTTTAAGCACCGCCAGCGCCTTGCCCCGGCGCAAGATCAGGCGTGACCCGATCTCTGAGAGCGCCTGGCCAAACGCCTCGACCCCCAATCCGAAGCGAAACTTCGGTGCTGCGCCGAGCGCCTCGATCACCTGGTCATGGATGAAGACCGGGATCACCGGCCGCCCAGTTGCGGCGGCGGCGGACAAGGCCCCGTGATCGCT
This sequence comes from Pseudomonadota bacterium, assembly GCA_038750765.1. Lineage (GTDB taxonomy): Bacteria > Pseudomonadota > Alphaproteobacteria > Rhodobacterales > Rhodobacteraceae > Psychromarinibacter. The sequence goes on from JBCDGW010000063.1 coordinate 17,257, forward strand.
CAGTCGCAGATCGCGGCGGATCCAAACCAGGATCGGAGCATTCTCATCGCCGGCTTTTGTCTCGGCTTCAGCGGCGGTTTTACTCACGGGGGCGGCACCATTGGTCGTTGCACGGGTCCCGCGCAACATAGACCTGGCGCCTCGCGGTCAAGCGTTGACGTCGACCACGACGCGGCCCTTGACCTGACCCTTGAGGATATCGCGCCCGAGCCCCGGCAGATCGGCGAGGCTTGCGGGGTGGATCATCGCTTCGAGCCGATCCATCGGCAGGTCGGAGGCGATCCGTGCCCAGGCCCGTTGCCGCGCGTCAAAGGGCTTCATCACGCTGTCGATGCCCAGCAGATTTACCCCGCGCAACAGGAACGGGATCACCGTGGTGGTCAGCGCTGCGCCGCCTGCCAGCCCCACGGCTGCGACTGAGCCGCCGTATTTCATTTGCCCCAGCAAGCGGCTGAGCATTACGCCGCCCACCGCGTCGACGCAGGCGGCCCAAAGCTCGCTTTCGAGCGGGCGTTTAACCGTTTCGTTGAGATCGTCGCGGGGAACGATCTTCGCGGCCCCCAAGTCACGCAGATAGCTCTCGGTCTCAGCCCGGCCGGTCACAGCGGCCACCTCGTAGCCCAGCTTGGCCAGGATCGCGGTCGCCACCGACCCGACACCGCCCGCAGCGCCAGTGACCAGAACCTCACCCTGCCCTGGCGCGAGCCCGTGATCTTCCAGGGCCATCACCGCCAGCATCGCAGTAAAGCCCGCGGTGCCCACCGCCATCGCCGCCCGCGTTGTCAGACCCTCGGGCAGCGGCACCAGCCAATCGGCCTTCACCCGCGCCTTCTGCGCGTAGCCGCCCCAATGCACCTCACCCACGCGCCACCCGGTGAGCACCACGGCATCGCCCGGCTTGTAACGGGGGTCGTCGCTGGCCTCGACCCTTCCGGCGAAATCGATGCCGGGCACATGGGGATAGGTGCGCACCAACCCGCCGCCGGGGCCGATGCATAACCCGTCTTTGTAGTTGACCGTCGAGTATTCCACCGCGACCGTGACATCGCCCTCAGGCAATTGCGCCTCGGTGATCTCTTGCACACCGGCGGCGGTTTTGCCGTCGTCATCCTTTTCCACAATAAGCGCGTTGAAGGTCATATCGGGTCCTTTTCAGTAAGCTCACGCCGCATCGGGCATAAAGACGAGGTCGGTGTCATCGGGTTTCGCCCCCGCCGCGGTTAACATGGCGTGGATCTGACCGCGATGGTGGGTTTGGTGGTTGAACAGATGCGTGAGGCATACCCAAACCGGGCGCTCGATATGCCGCCCTGTGGCGCCCGAATACCACGATAACATGCCGTCGAGATCACCCGGCGTCCGTGCGGCCGTCCACTGGGCGAGGCGCGCATCCGTGTCCTCACGCTCGGGGCGAAACGCCGCTAGATCGGCAAACAGGGTGCTGCTTTGCGCGATGCCGCCCTCGGGCTTGTCCCAGCCCGCAAAGCGCGACATCCATATCTGATCACCCCAGAGCAGGTGGTTAAACGTGCCCAGGATCGAGCCGAAGAACGCGCCCCGGTCCTGGTGCAAGGCATCGCTGCTAAGCGTGGCGGCCGCGTTGAGCAGGCTTTGGTTCTGCCAACGGTTATAGCGCCCCAGCAGCGCGCAATGATCTGGCGAAATCACCGACCGGGGCCGTGCCAATCGATGGCGCAGATCTCGCCTGATTTACCGTCAAAATCCCAGACCCGACCATAATCACGCACCCGGCTGCGGGTGCCCCGGGCGACGATCACATCAGGGCCCATCCAGTATTTGGTGTTTTTGACCATTACCGGCTCATTGGGGTCGCTGCCGGTGACCATCTCGATCTCACCTTGGATCTTGCGCCCGATCTTCAGCGCGCGGCGGGTGCCGTCCCGCTCAATCTCCACTGGCGCCCGCTCAGCCCCGATGATCGTCGAGACGAGCTTGGTGAATAGCCCGGTGGTGCCGCCTGCCTGTCCGGAGAAGATCTTGAGCAGACCGTTATAGGCCTTACCGCTGGCGCGCTCATCGACATAAACGGCCGCGCGCCAATCGCCCTCGGCCATCTTGCCCGGGATTTCGACCATCAAGCCCACATTGAGCCCGGTCAGGCTCTCACCTTCGTAGTGGCCCTCATCGATGGCCACCGCCATCCAGGCGAAGCAATGCTCCTCGGTGGGTTTGTGTTTGCCCA